>CAZNCQ010000148.1:0-17366 GCA_964571275.1 uncultured Myxococcales bacterium | reverse complement strand
GCGTCGTCAACTTGGCGATCTCCCGAGCCTGCTCAGCGATCTTCTTGTCACGTGGGTCCACGGACGTAGCCTTCGGTCCCCGCTTCGTCGCCGCCGCTCCCGGAGCCAACTCGCCCCGGTCACGCGCCTGGCGCCACGTGGTCAGGTGGGACGAGTACAGCCCCTCACGCCGAAGCAGTGCACCAATCTCTCCCGGTCCCTTGCAGGCGTCGGCCTCCTTCACGATCCTTCTCTTGTATTCGACGGTGAACGCTCGTCGCTTGGCCTTCTCGGTCACCTCGGTCACCTCGTTGAGGGACGATATCGCGGTCGCAGTCATGGTGGGATCCCTGCTCGCCCTGCTCGTTAAACTTCAGGGGGTCAGCTGTCTCACTCATGTTGGCAGAGAGGGGCAAGCCTGCAGGACGAGCAGGGCGCAATAAATCAAGCGGCGGGTGCCCCTGAGCGCCGCGCCGGGTTTCATCGGGCGGTCTCGGTCCAGCGCACACCGAACGTCGCGGCGAGATTGTTCTGCAGGAAGTCGCGTCGCTCGCCTTCGCCGAGCTGCGGGAACGCATCGACATAGCGAGCCAGCACGTCGAGCCCGCCCGAGTCCCAGTGCGGGTAGTCCGAGGTGGCGCCCACGTTCTTGCCACCGAACCACTGGACCGCTTCTGCGAACAGCGCCTCCTCCGGCTCGAACGAGCAGACCACACACTGGCGCTTGAAATATTCCGACGGTGGCCGCGTCAGAGGAACCTCGGCGCGGCGGGTCTCGAAGTGCTCGTCGAGGCGGAAGAGATAGTAGGGAAACCAGGAGAGCCCCGCCTCGCAGAAGACGACGCGCAGTCCCGGGAAGCGCTCCAGGATCCCGCTGCCGATGAGCGCGACGAGCGCGCTGGTCATCTCGAGCGGATGCGAGACGACGTGCGCCATCCAGTAGGCGTCGAACTTGTGTGTCGGATCGTCGGTCGAGTGGTAAACGCCCGTCGCTTCGTGAAGAACGAGCGGCGTGCCGGTGTCTTGCAGCACCTCCCACAGCCGATCGTAGCTGCGGTCCCACCACTTGCGTCCCTGCATGACGTTCGGGCGGATCCAAACCGCCCGAGCGCCCAGCTCGCGCACCGCGCGGGCCGCTTCCTGGCGCGCCGGCTCCGGATCGATGGGAACGGTGGCGGCAAACCAGAGCCGGTCGCGATTCTCGGCGCAGAAAGCGTCGGCGAACCAGTTGTTGAGCCCGCGGCAATAGGCCGCCTGCAGCTCGGCGTCGAGGATATCGGGGATGTAGAGGCCCACAGTGGGAATCCAGAGCGCGGCATCGATCCCGGTGTCATCCATGTCTTTGAGCTTCCCGCGTCCGGAGACCCAGGCAGCCGCTTCCTCATACGAGAGCCCCGGCTTCTCTCCTCGCGGGCGATAGCCGCTCATCCCCTCGCGCCGCCCTTGCCCCGGGCCCCACACCTTTTGATAGAGCCGCCCCTCGACCAGGAAGCGAGTGGATCCGTAGACGTTGTCCCGGATCAAGACGGCGCCGCGGTCGCGGAACCTCGGTTCCAGGTAAGTGGTGAAAGCCTCGATCGGCTCGATGACATGGCGGTCGCCGTCGATCACGTAGTAATCGTTGAAGCGCGCCTTCTTCCAGCTGCGTTCGATTGTTCGTTCCGCGCTCATGAGACCTTCCTTGGACGACTGGTGTGGTCCCGTTTCTTATAGAAGACAGTATTTCGTCGCACAAGACATATGTGTCGCGCGACTCAGCCGACCGAGGTCAGCGTTCGACCGGGCGGCACGGCGAGCTCGGGACGCGTGGAGCCCCCTTCGCCGCCCAGTCGGTCCAGGACCTCGGCGACGAGGGAGGTGAAGGGCGAGGTCAATCGGTCACGTGGCCGAGGCAAATCGATCTCCTGGGTCGAGGCGACACGTCCGGCAGCCAGACAAACCACGCGGTCGGCCAGCGCCACCGCTTCCTGGACGTCGTGCGTGACGAGCACGGTGGTGAAACAGCGCTCGATCCAGATGCCCTCCAGCAGGCGCTGCACCTCGAGCCGGGTGAACGCGTCGAGCGCACCGAGCGGCTCATCGAGGAGGAGGAGCCCCGGCCGCCCTACCAGCGCTCGCGCCAAGGCCACGCGCTGCTTCTCACCGCCCGAGAGGACGCCCGGCCAATCGCGCTCGCGCCCGCGGAGCCCGACACGCGCAAGCGCTTCGGTGGCGGCGCGTCGGTGGGTCTCGTCGCGCGGCTGTCCGAGGCCAACGTTGTCGATCACGCGACGCCAGGGCAAGAGGCGCGCATCCTGGAAGACCATGCGGACGTGACCGCGGACCGATGGCTCCGGACCCGCTGCCTCCAACTTCACGACGCCCGACGTCGGCGTATCGAGGCCGGCGATGAGGCGCAAGAGGCTGGTTTTTCCGCAGCCGCTCTTGCCGACGACCGCGACGAATTCGCCCGCGCGCGCCCGCAAGTGGACGCCCTCCAGGATCGAGCGGCTGCCGATGCGCCGGCTCACAGCCTCGAGGTGGAGGGGGATTCCCGGCGTGGCACTCATGGTCGCGCAGCCGGCGCGGAGCTCCGCAGGTAGCGCGGATCCCAGCCGATGAAGCGCCGCTCGGCGAGGCGCGCCGCCGAGTCGGCGACCTTACCCAGCAAGGCGTAGAGCAGCACGCTGAGCACCAGCACGTCGGTCTGCATGAATTCGCGGGCACTCATCGCCAGGTAGCCGATCCCCGCATCGGTGGCGATCGTCTCGGCGACGATCAGGCTCAACCACATCACGCCGAGCGCGAAGCGGAGGCCGACCAGGATCGACGGAAGCGCGCCGGGGAAGATGATCTGGCGAAACAGCGCACCCGGCCCGAGCCCGTGAAGGAGACCCATCTCCAGCAGCCCGGGATCGATCGATCGCACGCCGTGCAGCGTGTTGACGTAGACCGGGAAGAGCACGCCGAGCGCGACGAGCAGGATCTTCGATGGCTCGCCGAGGCCGAACCAGAGGATCACGAGGGGGATGAGCGCCAGGTGGGGCACGTTGCGGACCATCTGGAGCGGCGTGTCGAGCAGCCCTTCGGCAAGCGGCCAGTATCCGTTGACGAGCCCGAGGAAGAGACCGAGGCCGCCGCCAATCGCGAGCCCGAGGAGCGCGCGTTGCAGGCTGACCCAGGCGTGGTGCAGGAGCTCACCGCTCCGCACGAGCCGTGCCGCGGCTGCCGCGATCTGGGTGGGCGCCGGGATCAGAGCATGGCCGGCGGGTGAGAGGCGAACCAGGAGCTGCCAGGCCAGAACCAGGGCCACGGGGATGATCCAGGGAAGGATCGCCGTCTCCCCACTCATCGCGCCTCGGCCCGTGGCGAATCGGTTCCGAAAACGCGCGGAATGCCTTTGCATGAGACGAATGTCTTGTATACTGGACGCGAGGAGTTGTCCACGGTCATGAATGCCGGCGAGCCAGCAGTGACGTCGAAAACGGGCAGCGACGAAGGGCACACGATCTTCATCGCGTTCGCGAGCGGGCGGTCGATCGAGCGCGTCCTCCAGATCGACCTCGACGGCGCCGAGCCGCACGTTCATGCTTCGACGGTGCGGGCGATCCGGCTCCGAATTGGCGACGCGGACGTGGCCGAGCCGACCGCGGCACTGCCTCCACCCGTCGCGGCGCCGTCCGGTGGGGCGAGGTGGATCTGCGGGCGATTGACAGTCGATCTCGACGATCATCGAGTCTTCCTCGACTCCATGCCGATTTACCTCACGGCAATGGAGATGCGGCTCCTCGTCTATCTCGTCGAACGGAAGGACCGTCTGTGCCGGCTACGCGACATCCTGGACAGCGTCTGGGGAACGGTCGGCGACACGTCGAGGCGCACCCTCAACACACACGTGAATCGCCTGCGCGTGAAGCTGGCTGGCGCGGGCATTCGCGTGGAAACGATACGTGGTGTCGGTCTGCGCCTGACCGAGGAGCGGCCGTCGCGTCAGCTGTCTGCGCCGCGGGCGACGAACGGCGCGATCGCGAGGCGCGCAGGAGCGGCGCAGCTGACGCCGCTCTTACCCCGAGCGCCGGAGAAGGCAAGCGTCAGTCCCCGCCCGCTCTGACTCGCAGAAAGGTTCAGCAGTCGATGTCGATCATGAAGCTCGAGCTCATCAGCCACCTGCTCTGCCCGTTCGTCCACCGCGCCGCCATCATGTTGCGCGAGAAGGACGTATCGTTCGATCGTCGAATCGTCGATCTCAAGAACAAGCCGGACTGGTTCCTGGCGATCTCGCCGCGTGGCAAGGTGCCGGTGCTGCTGGCGGACGGGGTGGCGCTGTTCGAGTCGGCCGCGATCTGCGAGTTCCTCGACGAGACGCACCCGCCGCGACTGGTCCCCGCCGATCCGTTCGAGCGCGCCCGCCAACGCGCCTGGGTAGAGGTCGCCAACGACCTCCTCGCGGCTCAGTTCAAGGCGTTCACCGCCGCCGAACCGGCCGAGGCCGATAAGGCCCGTGCGGTGGTCGATGCCGTGCTGCTTCGCTTCGAAGACGCAATCACCGCTGGGGTGCTCGCGGAGACCGCGTTCGGTCTGATCCACGTCGCGGTCGCACCGGCGCTTCATCGCTTCGTCGTCGTGGCCGATCGCCTGGGCGTCGACCTTCTGGCCGGCACGCCCAGGCTGGCCGCGTTGTCCCGGAGCCTGGCGAACAGGCTATCGGTGATCGACACGGTGCCCGCGGACTTTGCCGACCAGTTCATTCAGGTTCTGGCCGAGCGCGGCAGCTTGTTGACGGCCGCGTCGGGATCGGTGCACTGATTCGCGGCGCTCGATCGGTCGGACGCGGAGTCAGGCGGGGACCGATCGGCCATCGCCACCGAGCACGAAAGGCAGGCGGTCAGCGATCCCGTCAAGTGCTTCGATGGCTCCGGCAAGCGTCGTATCCGACCTTCGCGCCGACGGCTGCGAGGACGACCGCGAACAGTCGGCGGATTTGCTCCGGCCGCAAACGGAGCGCGACCTTGGCCCCGAGCCAGCCGCCGGTGGCCGCGGCGATGCCCATGCAGACGGCCACATCCCAGCGAACGAGCCCCCGGGAGACGAATACGATCGAGGCCGCGGCCGAGCCCAGGAAGTTGATGATCTTCGAGGCGGCGATCGCTTCCGGCAGCGTACGGCCGAAGAAGAAGACGACCCCGAACGTGAGCAGGGTGGCGTAGCCCCCTGAGAACATGCCACCGTAGACGGCCCACAGTGACAGCACCAGGTACCCGAGCATCCTGAGGCGAGGTTCGGGTTTGGCGCGCGACGCGCCGAAAGTGGGATGAACCGTGAGCAACGCCGCCATGGTCAGCAGGGCGGCCGAGATGATCAGGCGGAGCGTTCGTTCATCGAGCCAGACGGCAGCCAGCGCACCCAACAAAGAACCGGGAATTGCCGCCAGCGCCAGGACCAGCGTGGGGTCGCGCGGAACGGCCTTCACCATTTGGAAGCGCGCCGCCGATCCGGCAGACAACGCGGCCACGACGATCATGTTCGTGCCAATGGCCGATTGTGGCTCAACGCCCGCGAGCAAGAGCAGCGGCACCGTGATCAACGAGGTTCCACCGGTGATTGAGGATAGAAGGCCAGCGCCGAGCGTTCCCAATGCCAAGAGGAGCAGTCGAAGCGCGCTCATCGACTCAACGTCTCTAATACAACAGTTATATCTGTAATGCGAGACAGAGGCGCTGAAATGATCGACCAGGCTCGGGCTCATCCTCTGAAGCCCCGGATCCTCGCGGAGCCAATTGCGTGTTCCGCCTAAGGCTCGCCTGGCAGCGGCCCGAAGCCGGGAGGCGGCGTGCGCGGGCCGCGGGCGCGCTCGTAGGCGGAGGCGATCTCGAGGAGCGTCGGTTCGGACCACAGCCGGCCGATGAACTCGATGCCGAAGGGCAGCGACACCTCGCGCCTCACTGAGGGGGGATCGATCGCCAGCGCCTCGGTCGGCGCGCCGCGCGTGGTGCGATCGTAGACCACGCGCGTGAAGCCGGCCTGCACGCCGATCGACGGAAGGCCGGACACGTCGCTGAGGAAGAAGTAGCCACGGTTGGAGCGGCCGTCATAAGTGAGCCAGGCAATCGAATTGGCCGTGCCGGCCAGGATGGGCGAGGGGATCGTCTCGAAAGGGTAGACCAGCGCGTCCAGGTTGTTGGCGGCCAGCACCTGGGCAACGATCTCGCGGATGGCTTGCGAGCGAAACAGGTGCCCAGCCTCGCCCTGCGTGTCGAGGGTCAGCCCGTTGGCGACGGCGGGCACGCCGGCGCCGGGGGTCACTCCTGGGCGCGCCTTCTGGGTGACGGTCCCCGTCGCGTCGTCGGCGATGTAGCGGAAGCTGATCTGTTCAGTGGTGTCGCCGTTGTGGTTGAGATCGTCGAAGTCGATGCTGAGATCCAGCACGCTGCGCACCCGCGGATCGCCGCGCCTGCGCAGCAGCTTGTCGAGCGCGTAGCGGCCTTCGTTGAAGGTGCCGGCCGGCGTGGCGCTCAGCTTGCGGAGATTGATGACATCGGGGAAGGGCGCGGTGCCGAAGAACAGATCGACGCTGTTGGCGATGTCGTCGGCGCCCGCCGGGTAGAGCCCCGGGACGGGCAGGCTGGCCAGGATCTGGCGCAGGTTGCTCGGCAGGAGCCCTGTCGTTGTGCTCGGCGGATCGAGCGACGAAGGATTGGCGAATGAGGGCTCGAGCGTGGGGATGAGCTCGGCCACCACGTCCTGGATGCTGAAGTTCGGAATACTCGGATCGTCGACGCCCCACCCATTGGCGATGTCGCGCGGGTTGACTGACTCGAGCAGGTCGGCGCCCGCGGCGCGCAGGGTCGGGATCACCTCTTCATTGAACACGCGGATCGACTCGCGGTCGTTGACCGTGATGCCGGCTGCAAACTCGCGCACGATGCCGATGCGCCTACCGGCCAGGCTGGTGCCGCGAGCGAATTGTCCGAGAGGGGCCGCCGCCGCCAAGCCGATCTGGGTCGCGGTGATCGGATCGCGCACGTCGTAACCGCGGATGACGTCCAGCACGCGCGCCGCGTCCTCGACGGTGCGGCACAGCGGACCGAAGCGCTCGCGAAGCAGCTCCGCCGGCCACGATCCGAACCGGCTCACCAGGCCGCGCGTCCCCGTCAGGCCCACCAGCGACTGCTTCTTCGACGGGTCGTGCACCGATCCCCCTGACTCCTCGCCGATGCCGCACACCGCGAGGTTGGTCGACACGGCGGCGGCGGTCCCGGTGCTGGAGGTGCCCCCGTTGCGATCGGTCGCATAGGGATTGCAGATCTGCCCGCCGTAGGACGTTCGATGCGTGCCCAGCGCGTACTCGTCCATGTTGGCCTTGCCGAGGATGATGGCGCCCGCGGCGCGCAGCTTGGCCACGAGCGCGCTGTCGGTGGCCGGGCGATCGTTTTCGAACTCGGTCAGCGAGCCGTCGGTGCTGCGTAGGTCGATGGTCTCCAGCTGATCCTTGATCACGATCGGGACGCAGTGGCGTGGCCGCAGGCTCCCGGTTCTGCGGTACTCGTCGTCGAGCGACTGCGCGACTTCCAGGGCGTCGGGGAGGGTGGGATCGGCGTCGATCAGGTCGGTCTCCGAGCGCGGACCCGGATCGTGAGGCGGAGCGAAGCCGAGCGCGCGGTAGTGCTCGGGTCTGAGATTGACGCTCTGGATGGCGTTGACCCGCCCCGCGTTGGCGACGGCTTCGACCACGCCCAGATAGACGCCCTTTCCGCTCGGCATGAAGAGGTCGTAGTCGGGTCCGACTCCATCGCCGTCGCGGTCGTACTTCACGCAATGTCCGCTGTAGGCTTTGATTCGTTTGTAGTACAGCCGAACCAGCTCCTAGCAATCGAGCTCGCGTCGCGCGAAGGCGGCGTGGATGTCCGCGATGGTCGCCTCGACCAGATGGAATCCGCGCCGCGGCTCGGGCTTGTGGTCATCCTCGTGCCGGCCGCGTTCGTCGGATCGGGCGACGAGCGGTGCTTCGGTCACGGCGATCGACTCGGGGCCCGAGCGCTCGCCTCGGCACGAAGTGCACAGCGACGCCAGAAGGAAGAACAACGTCAACACGAGCCGGTTCATTCTCATGCTCGCCGAGCAATGCATGTCGGGCGCCAAGCCGGTTACGGCCGGCTTCGATCGAACAAATCTGCGCGCTCGACGAGTTCGGTCAAACCGATGGCCGCCATCGTTGCTGGTCGTGAAGCAAACCGGCGGCATGGATTGCGGCTCCCGCAGCAGGTCACCACGTACTCGACCTCGTCTCCATTCTGATAGCGCTTGCGGCACGCCGATCCCCCGACGATCGCGGCGACGCGAACCGGAGCGACGAGCAGTCCGGTCTCCTCCTCGACCTCGCGCACGACAGCCTGCGCCGGCGTTTCTCCCGGCTCGATTGCGCCCGCGGGCAGGCTCCACGAATCGTCCCGCGTCTGATGAACCAGGACGCGGCCGCACTCGTCGCGGATGATGGCGGCCACCGCTGGAATGAGGAGCAGCGAGCTTCCCGCCCGCTCGCGCAGCCGCCGGTAGAAATCGGACATGCCCATCAGTCGCTCGCCGTTGCGGGCCGGCCCTCGGCTATCGACGAGATCGTCGCCGCGCGCCGCGCGTCGAGCGTCGTTCGCCCCACCAGGGCCAGCGCCAGATCGTCCTGCGGCGGCTGGAACAGGCCGCCGCGCGCGTCGCGGAAGTGGCGCTCGAGGGTCAGCTTGCGGGTCAGGCCGAAGCCACCGGCGACGCGCAGCCCGATGTCGGTCACGCGGCAGGCGGCGTTGGTCACGGCGTATTTGGCCGCGGCGAGGCGCGCGCCGTTGGCCGCGTGGTCGAGCGGCGCGTGCATGAAGGCGCGCGTGGTGTCGTACAGCAACGCGCGCGCGCCGGCGACCAGCACCTGCATCTCACCGATCCACTGCTGGATCGACGCCAGGCCCGCCAGCGGCGTCCCGAGCACGCTCGGGACGCGCTCGTGCGCGTAGTCGCATGCGGCGTCGAGCGCGCCCTGGCTGATGCCCAGGTAGACCGCCACCAGCGTCAACCACCAGCCGCCGAGCGGCGGCGGCCTCGTGTCACCTCCCACGGCGCGCCGTTCCACCATGCGCTCATCGGGAACGAAGACGTCCTCGAACCAGACGTCGTCGCTGCCGCCGCTGCGCTGGCTCAGGCTGTCGCTCCAGCTCGCCTCGAAGCGCAGGCCCGGCGCGGGCGCCTCGATGATCGCCTCGGCGAGGTAGCCGGCGGGAGCGTCGGCGTCGGGCGGCAAACGCACGGCGGTGACCAGGTAGCGCAGCGCGGGCGCCGCCGTCACGAAGATCTTGTGGCCGTTCACCCGCCAGCCGCCCTCGATCTGGCTCGCTGCGGTCTGCGGGACACCGCCGCGCGAGACGCTGCCCAGCGCCGGCTCGGTGACCACCAGGTTGGCCAGGCCGCCCTCGCGCGCGATGGTCTCCAGCACTGTGGTGCGGAGCGTCGCCGGCCAGCTGTTCGGCCCCATGAGTCGCCCCACGACGTTGAGCATCATGGCGACACCCACGCCCAGCGCCGCGCCCGCCTGCGAGAGGTGCTCCTGGGCGAGCACCATCTGAAGGAGACTCGCGCCCTCTCCGCCGTGGGCGCGTGGCAGCGCCAGGCGCAAGTAACCCGCCTCGTGCAGGCGCGCATAGTGGTCGAGCGGAAAGTGACCGCTCCGATCGTGCTCGGCGGCCTCGCGCGCGAAGCCGCGAGCGAGATCGGCTGCCAGCTCGGCGATCTCGCGATCGCGCGCGCTCGCGTCGGGTGGCAGGTGCAGGCTCAGAGCGCTCCCCGGAAGGCGGCGGCGCGGATCAACGAAGGCATGCGAACGCCACTTTGCCAAAGGCGTGCTCATGCGCAAGGCCCGCCCGATCCGGAGAGTGCAGCGCCTGCTGCTTCCTCGGCAGCAATCGCCACGGCGCGATGCTGGACAGGCAGCAGGCGCGCGGCGGCCACCTCGACGCGCGGCGATCCGAGCGCGCGAAACGGGGACGCTGCGCGGTCGCGGCGCGGCTCGTGGCTGGCACGTACGCTGCAGCCAAGGGCGAGCTCAACAAGGGAGTCTTTTGCTCAGATGAAACTCGGGACAGTACTTTTCACGGTGATGCTGGGGCTGGCCGCGACCCGCGCCTACGGACAGAGCGCCGATGGCTCGACGGACGATGCCGATGACGCAGCTGTCGATGGCCAGCTCGATGCACCCTCCGACGCCGGTTCGACCGACGCCGGCGCCGTCTCGGACGCTGCGGCCGCGCCGGACGCGCGGAGCGACGGAGCGTCGAGCAGCACGCCGCAGGACGCAACGCCATCCCATCTGTTCGTGAACGAGAGTCCGGGCTGTTCGCTCGGCGGTGCGCCCGGCTCCGGTGGTTGGCAGCTCCTGGCCGTGACGTTCGCGACCCTGGCTGTCGCCGGCCGGCGCCGGCGGTCGTGACGGCTTGCGCACGCGCGTCTGACTGACGGTCGAACGGCGCCGAACCGCGCGCGCGGTTCGGCGCGTCCGCTCACCACCAGCGCGCGAGCAGCGAAACACCGATCGTCAGGGGTCGGCCCAGATGGCGACGTCGCCGGTCGCGCCGGCCGCGCCGGGCAGGCTGTGCTGCCGGTACCGAACGTCGGTCAGGTTGTCCGCGTACAGGGTCAGCGACACTTTGTCGTCGGCGCTGACGAGCGCGACCCGGCCGTTGATGAGCGAGTAAGCCGGCGTCTGCAGCAGCGGATCGGTCTGATTGGTCACGAAGTGAAACTGCCGGCTCGTGTAGTGCCAATCGCCGGCGAGGACCAGATGCGGCGCCACTCCTGAACCGAGGGGAATCCGGTAGTCGGCGCGCACGATCGAGCTCACGTGAGGCGAGCGGACGAATTGATTGCCCGAGTAGTTGGGGCCGCCGTTCAGCACCTGGAAGTCGGTGAACTTGGTGTCGAGCAGGCCCAGGCTGCCACCGAAGTGCAGGTCGGCGACCGGCAAGGAATCGAGCTCGAGCTCGCCGCCGTTCACGCGCCCGGCCGCGACGTTCTGCAGATACGAGACAGCGGTGTTGGTGGGCGGCAGCGGTCCGACGACGTTGACCTGGATGTCGTGATAGTTGTAACGGAACGCGCTGGCATTGAGGACGACGCGGTTGTTGAACCAGCTCGTCTTCGCGCCGAGCTCGAAGTCGTCCAATCTCTCGGGCTGGACCACATTGAGGGCCGACGGGCTGGTGGCCGCGGTGTTGTACCCGCCCGACTTCACCCCGTGCGCGTAACGAAAGTAGACCTGCGCGCTCTTCGTGATCTCGTATTGCGGCGTCACGTCCCAGGTCAGGTTGTTCCAGGTGTTCGAAGGGTTCGACGTGAACGAGTTGGTGAGCGGCGTCCCCACTGATTGGGGCAGCCACCAGCGTGCCGGGTCGGTGAAGGTGGCCGGGGTGCCGCCCGGCGTGGCCTCGCGCAGGAAATCGAGCTTGCGATGCTCGGTCGTGAAACGCAGGCCGCCGGTCACGTTGAAGGCCTCGACGATCCTGACCCGCGCGCTCGCGAACACGGCGCCGCTGTCCGCTTGGTGCTGGAAGCCGGTATGCGCGTAGTTGGAGGGGGCCGCTCCTTCCAGCGGCAGACCGGGCAGCTTGGCGGTGACCGAGTCGCTGACGATGTTCTCGTGAAAGTAGAACGCGCCCGCAACCCAGCTCACCCGATCGCGGCGCGGCGACGCCAGGCGAAGCTCCTCGGTGAGCTGATACGATCGCGCCTGGGTCCATCCCCGGCTGATCTCGATGGGCGTGTCGTCGGAGTCGCTGAAGCTCTGATCTCGAAAGTCCTCGTACGCGGAGATGGCGGTCAACGCCAGCGGGCCCACGCGCCCCTTGACGTTGATGAACGCGCCGTTCTGCGTGATGTTGTCGCTCGTGGGCGCGTTCGTGTCGACGGTGTCCGGATTCGTGCTCGGCACGTAGCCGAGCAGGTAAGCGCCGCTGGCCGCGTTGCTCGAAGTCGAGGTGGTGGCGCCCGAGCTGCCGTACTGGCGAAAGTGGATGTTGCCGGTGACGTCGAGGTCGGGCGTGATCCGGGCGAGGAGCTGCAATCGGACTGCGCCGTCCTGGAACTGCCCTTCGTGCGCGCCGGTGTTGAGGTTCAGGAACCGAGCCCCGCGCGCTTCGTAGTGAAAGGAGGCGCGTGCCGCCAGGTGGTTCTTCCAGATGACGCCGCCCGCGGCTCCTTCGATGATGCGATCGTTGAAGGTTCCGTCGTCGAACCGCAAGTAGCCTTCGGACGAGAAGTCGGGCTTGCGCGTGATGATGTTGATCGCGCCGCCGGTCGTGTTCTTCCCCCACAGCGTGCCTTGCGGGCCGCGCAGGACCTCTATGCGATCGAGATCGAACAGGGGGAACCCCGTCGCCGTCGCGTTACTGATGTAGACGTCGTCGACGTAAAACCCGATGGGATTCGAGAAGTCGAGCTGTTGCTGGCCGGTCCCCACGCCGCGGATCCACCAGCGCGGACGGCCGTGCAGCTGCGTGACCGCCGAGGCGTTCGGGACGTAGTTGAGGATCTCGTTGGCGGATCGACCGATCTGGTTCTCGGTGAGATTGTCCCCCTGCAAGACGCTGAGAGCGCTCGAGACGCTCTGCGCGTTCTGTTCGCGGCGCTCGGCGGTGACCACGACCTGCTTCAACGTCGGCGCGGCCACAGTCGCCGGTGGCTCGGTCGCGGCGCTGACCGGCGTGATCGCCTCCGGCGGTGGCGCGGGTGCGGGCGCGGCGGGGGAGGGCTCTGCAGGTGCCGGGGGCGGCGTTGCCGGGGGCGGCGTTGCCGCGGGCGGCGCTGGTTGCGGAGGCGCCGCGGGTGACGGCGGTCCGGCCGCGGGCGCGGCGGCGCCGGCGGGTGGCTGCGCCGGCGCATCGGGCGGCGTGGCGGGGGCCGGGGACGGTGGAACCGGCGGCGACGATGTTTGCGGCGCAGGTACCGGTGCAGCCGGCGGTGAATGATCCGCAGCCGGCGAGTCGGGCGCGGCCGCTGCCCCGACCGGAGCCGGAGGCGATCCGGCTTGCGCGGCGGCCGGTGTGGAGAGGCAGAGCCACACGCCGCTCAAAAGCACGACATAGATCGCGACTCTCCGAACGCGAGCGCGTGCGATGCAAAGCTCGCTCGCCGCCCTCGATCCGCTTCGCGGAATGCAGCTCTTCGCGAGCCGGTGGCGGATTGGTTTCTGTGTCTGCGCGGATTCGAGATGCTCGATAGTGTTCACGACGGCCTCAACTTGGATTCGGTGCGATCCCTGAACGGGACCAAAGTGCTCCGCGCGCTGTGCAAGGCGCGAGCCACGCCAAACCAAGCCACGGCCCGGCGCACCTGCGTGCGCGCAACCGCGTGCTCGGGTGAAGACACGCCTCGATTCGAGAGATATCGGCGCAAAGCGGCGGTCGGTGCGAAAACGCGCGGGTGGCCCGCGACGCCCGTTTCGGCGCAGGCGTGCTGCTCAATCAGCAGTCGCGGGCGGCGTCTGCTTCGCGCGAAGCAAAGTCTCCGGCAAGCACGTGGTCAGACGAAGCCGCGGGCGTTGGCACGACACATGCCCTGCGGATGGCGACCACATCAACAGGAGAATCCATGACCAAATCGCGCTCCGGCGTCTCTCGTTCGAAGAAAAGCCAGCCGTCCGTCGATCTCTGGTATTCGCGGTGCGGAGCGGCTACCGCGTCCGCCATCGCCATCCGCCAGGGCTGGCTGCAAGCGGAGTTCTCGCGCGGCGGCACCGAGCTCCGCTCGCTGCGTGACTCGGAGGACGGCTCCGTGCGTGATTCGCATTATCACCATCAGACCAGCGGTCTGTTCCGCGAGGGAGGCAACATTCCTCCCATCTGGGCGCGCGCGAATGGCCGCGAGACGGCCGTCGTGGGCATCACCTGGCTCGATGAATACCAGGGGATTCTGTCGCGGGCCGACGGCAAGGTCCGGCAGATCGGCGATCTCGCCGGCAAGCGCCTGGCGCTCCCCGTGAACCAGAACCTGATCGATTTCCAGCGGGGAGCGGCGTTGCACGGCTTCGTGACCGCCCTCGGGCTCGCGGGAGCCAGGGCGACCGACGCGGAGTTCGTCGACGTACCCGCGCTGCGCGAGCCGTCCGCCGGCGCGGGGCGAGGCGGACAGAGCGCCGAGGTCAACGCCCTGCTCGACGGCCACGTGGACGCCATTTTTCTGCGATTTGCCCGCGGCGTCCGCACCGCGCGCGATCACCGCTTCCATCAGGTCATCAACATCAATGAACAGCCCGATCCTCTGACGCGCGTCAATAACGGTACGCCGCGACCGGTCACCGTCGATCGGGCCTTTCTCGAGCGCCACCCCGATCTGGTGGCGCGATATCTGTCGGTCTTGCTGCGGACGGCGGCGTGGGCGGAGCTCAATCCGACCGCGGTTCTCGAGTTGCTGGCCGCGGACAGCGCGGGCGGCGAGGTCGCGGACGTGCTCGCCTCTCACGGTCCCGAGGTGCACCGCTCGTTCAAGCCGAAGCTCACGCCCGGGTACATCGAGGGGCTCGAGGCGCAGAAGAACTTCCTCCGCGACTTCGATTTCCTCGCGGGTGATTTCGATGCGCGCGCGTGGGTGGTTCACGAGCCCCTGGCCGAGGCCGAGCGGCTGGTCCGCGATCAACCGCCGTTGCAGGTGTTGCCTGCCGGCGCGCTCATCGCGCGCGAGACGCGCGAGAATCGGAGGATCGCCGGAGCCGGCGCGCGCCAGTCCTCCTCGACGGTCGGATGAGTCGGGTGCGGCGGCCACAGGTGCGCGCTGTGGCCGCCGTGGCCGTGGCAATCGGGGCGGGGTTGGTGGCGTGGTTCTGGTTGGCGGCGGCCCGTCCCGGTCAGGCTGCGGTCTCGGTGTCGCCGGCCGACAAGGCCGGCGGCGCGCCGGAGGCGGCAAATGGGCAGAGGCGCGCGAAAGCGGAGGCGGCCGGCGTTGCGCGGCCAGGCGGTGCCGATCGTCCCATTCCCGTGCAGGTGGCCCGCGCCAGGGCCGGCGACGTGTCGGTCGCCGAATCGGGTCTCGGCACCGTCATTCCCCGCCAATCGGTCACGGTGCGCAGTCGCGTCAGCGGGCAGTTGACGCGCGTCCTGTTCAAGGAGGGCGAGCCCGTGACGGCGGGGCAGGTGCTGGCGGAGATCGACGCCCGTCCGTTCCAGGTCCAGCTCGATCAAGCCGAGGGGCAGCTCGCGCGCGACCGCGCGCTGCTGAAGAATGCCGAGCTCGACCGAGCGCGCTTCCAGGGGCTCGCTCACGACGTCATCGCCGCGCAGCAGGTCGACGCCCAGGACTCGTTGGTTCATCAGTACGCGGGGACGGTTCAGTCCGACGAGGGGCTCGTCGGCGCCGCCCGGCTCCAGGTCGGCTTCACGCGCATCACGGCGCCGATCGCGGGCCGGGTCGGCTTGCGTCTCATCGACGGTGGGAACTACGTCAACGCGGGCGACGCCGCGGGCATCGCCGTGATCAACGCTGTGCAGCCGATCTGCGTGGTGTTCTCCTTGCCGGAGCAGCAGGTGCCGCGCGTGCTCGTGCGGTTGCGCGAAGCGCGCCGCGCGGGCGGTTCGCTGACCGTCGAGGCCTGGGATCGGGAGAGCCGGCGCCGGCTGGCCACCGGGACCTTACTGACGCTGGACAATCAGATCGATCCGACGAGCGGCACGATCAAGCTCAAGGGCGAGTTCTCGAACAAGGACGGCGTGCTCTTCCCCAACCAGTTCGTCAACGCGCGCCTGTTGCTCGAGACATTGCACGGCGCGACGGTCGCGCCCTACACCGCCATTCAGCGCGGCAGTCAGGGATCATTCGTGTACGTGGTCAGCGCGGACAAGGCGGTGACCGTGCGGCAGGTCGCGCTCGGTCCGGCCGACGGTGACGACGTCACCATCGAGCGTGGGCTGGCTCCCGGCGACGAGGTCGTGATCAACGGCGCCGACAAGCTTCGCGAGGGGGCCAAGGTGCAGGTGATCGGCGCTTCCGCGCCGCCGTCGTCGTCCCCGGCGCCAAGGGGTCGACGCTTCGCCGAGCGCCGCGCGCCCGCGCCATGAACCCCTCGCGCATCTTCATCGAGCGGCCGGTCGCGACGTCGTTGCTGATGATCGCGGTGCTGCTGTCCGGCATCCTCGCCTATCGCCTGTTGCCGCAAGCCGCGCTGCCACAGGTCGACTACCCCACCATCCAGGTCGTGACCTACTACCCCGGGGCGAGCCCCGAGGTCATGGCCACGTCCGTCACCGCGCCGCTCGAGCGGCAGTTCGGCGCGATGGCGGGGCTGACGCAGATGTCGTCGAGCAGCTCCGGCGGCGCGGCCGTCATCACGCTGCAGTTCACGTTGAACATGAGCCTCGACATCGCCGAGCAGACCGTTCAGGCCGCCATCAACGCGGCCGCCAGCTTTCTGCCGTCCGATCTGCCCGGGCCGCCCATCTACAACAAGGTGAATCCGGCCGACGCGCCCATCCTGACCCTCGCGGTCAGCTCCGACACGCTGCCGCTGACCACCGTGCAGGATCTGGTGGAGACGCGCATGGCCCAGAAGATCTCGCAGGTCTCTGGCGTGGGACTGGTGAGCCTGGGCGGTGGTCAGCGCCGAGCGATTCGCATCCGCGTCAACCCGCGCATGCTCGCATCGTACAGCATCGGTCTCGATCAGCTGCGCGCCGCCATCGGGGCGGCGAGCTCGAACCAGGCCAAGGGCAACTTCGACGGTGTCGACCTCGCGTACGCGCTCGAGACCAATGGTCAGCTCATCAAGGCGTCCGAGTATCGGCAGCTCATCGTCGCCAGCCGCAACGGCTGGCCGGTGCGGCTCGGGGACGTGGCCACGGTCGACGACGGCGCGGAAGACGCCCACCTGGCGGCGTGGGTGAACGAGAGAGCGGCCATCCTGGTCAACATTCAACGGCAGCCCGGCGCCAACGTGATCCAGGTCGTGGACCGCATCCGCGCGCTGCTGCCCGAGCTGCGGGCGGGTCTGCCCGCGGCGGTCGACGTCGCGGTGCTCACCGACCGGACCGGCACGATCCGCAGCTCGGTGAGCGACGTCGAGTTCGACCTGGTGCTGGCCGTCGCGCTCGTGGTGATGGTGATCTTCCTTTTCTTGCGAACGCTGTCGGCGACGCTGATCCCCAGCTTGGCGGTACCGCTGTCGCTGGTGGGATCGCTCGGGGTCATGTACCTCTGCGGCTTCAGCATCAACAACCTGACGCTGATGGCGCTCACCATCGCGACCGGCTTCGTGGTCGACGACGCGATCGTGATGATCGAGAACATCGCCCGTCACATCGAGGATGGCAGGGCGCCGTTCCGGGCGGCGCTGATCGGGTCGCGACAGATCGGGTTCACGATCATCTCGCTCACGTTCTCGCTGCTGGCGG
>CAZNCQ010000147.1:0-17372 GCA_964571275.1 uncultured Myxococcales bacterium | reverse complement strand
CCGCGCCAGGGAAATTACGCGGTCGCCGGCAGCGCCGACTACGAGCTCGGCCTCGCCGAACGCGGTCTTTCGGCTCGTTACACCACCGGTAGCTTTGGAGCTCAGCGCATCCTCGGCTTGTGGGGACCGCCCGGCGAGAGCACGCACACGTTTGGCGGCGCCGAGATCTACAAGACCGACGGCTTCGGGCAGAACCGCGATGCGCAGCGCGGTTCTGCCATGGGTCAGTACGAAGGGCGCTTCGGCGAGGCGGGCACGTACCGCCTGACCGCGCAGGCCTACGCCACCCACTTTCATTCCGCGGGCATCATCCGCGAGGACGACTACCAGTCGGGACGCATCGGTTTTTACGGCAGCTACGATCTCCTCGGCGCCACGCGCGAGCAGGTGCCCGAGGGCGGCGATGCCTCGCGCTACTCGCTGGCGGGCGATTTCGAGACGCGCGCGGGAGACGTCACGCTTTCGCAGCAGGCGTTCCTCATCAAGCGCGACATGCGCCTGCTCGAGAACTTCACCGGCTTCCTTCTCGACGTTCAGCAGCCGCTGCAGAGCCTGCACCCGCAACGGGGCGACATGCTGGACCTCGACGTCCACGAGCTGACCGTGGGCGCGCGAGGCTCGGCTCGCTGGCACGGGCAATGGCTCGGCCAGCGGCAGGAGCTCGAGCTCGGATACTTCGCGCGCGGCGACGACGCGGCCGGGACGCAGCAACGCCTCGAAGCGGACAACGGCGTCCCCTACAAGACCGAGACCGATCTCGATTCGCAGATCGGTGACATCGCGCTCTACGGCGACGCAAGTCTGCGCCCGTGGCGTTGGCTCAGCCTGCGGGGCGGCGGACGCGGCGAGATCCTGACCTACGCGGTGCTCAACAACTGCGCGGCGCAGACCGTCGCTCATCCCTCGACCACCGATCCGCCGATCGACGAGAGCTGCCTCACGCAGCAGGACATGGGGCGGCCGCGCGAGCCGGATCAGCGATCCTCGACGTCGACGGTCACGTTCCTGCCGCGCGCCTCGCTGCTCGTGGGCCCGTTTCGCGATGTCATGTTCTCCGCCAGTTATGGGCGCGGAATTCGATCGATCGACCCGAGCTACATCACCCAGGACATCAAGACGCCGTTCGCCAGCGTCCGTTCGTATGACGCCGGCATTGCGTATACGGGCAGCCTCCGCGGAACCAGCGTTGTCGCGCGGAGCGCCGTGTTTCAGACGATTGTCGATCAGGACCTGATCTTCAGCGAGACCGCGGGGCGCAACGTGCTCGGGTCGGGCACGACGCGCACGGGATGGCTGGGCGCGCTGCGCTGGACCGGCCCCTTCTTCGACGAGTCGGCGAACCTGACGCTGGTCAGCGCCACGTTCAATGACAATCACCAGGCCATCGCCTACGTGCCCGGCACGGTCTTTCGTTCCGACACCGCGCTGTTCGCGCCCCTCCCCCGGCGCCTGGCCGGACGGCCGATCCGCATCTCGCTCAGCGCCGGCATGACCTACGTCGGGCCGCGCCCCCTGCCGTACGGCGAGGTGAGCGGGGAGATCTTCACGGTGGACGGCGCGCTCACGGTCGGCTGGTCGCACTACCAGCTGCGCCTGTCGGCGACCAACGTGCTCGACAACCACTATCGGCTGGGCGAGTACGACTTTGCCTCCGACTTCAAGAGCCAGCCGCAGCCGACCCTGGTCCCCGAGCGCGAGTTCACGGCCGGAGCGCCGCGAGCGTTGTTCGCGACGTTCGGGATCAACCTGGGAGCCTCGTGATGGCTAACGAACGTTCTTTGCGCGTTTGGCTGGTCGCGATCGTCGGTCTGCCTCCCGCGATCGGAGCCGGCGCAGGATGCGTTGGCAACGCCGGCGGCGAGTCGATTGATTTCCCGGTCGCCGCCGCCGGTCCCGAGGGCGCCGTCGCAGGACAGCCGCTCGCTTGCGCGAGTGATCCGGGCTGGGACGTCACGCTGACACAAGCATCGCTGCACATCGGAGCGATCTATCTCAATCAGGCGATGCCGGTTTCGGGCGCGCAGGCGACCGGCTGCTACCTGACGGGAACTTACGTCGCGCAGGAGACGTCCGGGATCGACGTCGATCTCCTGTCGGCCGACCCGCAGCCGTTTCCCGCGAAGGCCCACGGGATCACCATTCCCTCGCCGGAGATCGGCGAGGTCTGGCTCACGCGCGGAAGCCTGACCGCGGTGCCCAGCAGCAACCCGATCATGCCCGTGCTGATTGTGGCCGGCACCGCGACCGAGAGCGCGACCGCCGCCTCGATTCCCTTCACCGGCACCGTCACGATCGAATCGGCCTATCAAGCGACGGGCGCATCCGCGGGCGGAGATCCCATCTGCAAGAAGCGCCTCGTCTCGCTGATCCCGGCACCGGTCACCCTTCAAGACACCGGCGGGCTGCTCCTGCGCGTCGATCCCTGCCGGCTGTTCATCGGCGTGGACTTCAGCCTGGTTCCCGCGGGCCCGGGCGTGGGGACGTTTCAGTTCGTCGACGATCCGAACGCGGCCGGCTACTCGCCGACGGGCAGCGCGCTCTACGGCAATTTGCACAGCACGGGTCCCTACACCTTCGCCTGGGAAACGGACCTCTGAATTCAAGACGCACCGAAAAAGGAGACGGACATGCGCAACAAGGTTGTCGATGGATTGTGTGGAGCCCTGGCCTGTGGCGTGCTGGCGCTGGGTTGCTCGGCCAGCAGCAGCCAGAAGTCGGACGGCGCGTCGGGCGCAGGTGGGGGAGGCGGATCGGGCGACGCCGGCAACGACGACGGCGGCGTGACGTTCAAGCCATTCACGACCCCCGTCGATCCGGGGCCCGGGAAGCTTCTCTTTGCCGCGTCGGGCGAGGTCCTGGCCCTGAGCGGTTACGGATTTCCGCCCAATCCCTCGGACGCGCCCGCGTTCGTCGATGGCTGGCAGGTGCAGTTCACGCGGCTGCTGGTCACGCTCGACAAGATCAAGATCTCGGGCAACCCCGACGTCAATCCGGGCAATCAGGCGCTGACCGGGCCGGTGCCGGGCGCGCTCGGTGGCGGCTTGCTGGCAGAGGTCGACGGCCCCTGGGCGGTGGACCTGGCCCACGATGGTCCCGAGAACATCGCCGGCAAGGGAGATCCGGGCGTGATGGCGGTTCCCTTCGCCGTGCTCACCAACCAAAATCGAAACGGCAACCAAGCGTTCTCGACCGATGGCACGCGGTACGCGTTCGGCTTCGACATCGTTGCCGCGCAGTCGGGCGTCTACAACGTCAACCTCGACGCCGCTGCGCAGGCCGACTACGCGGACATGGTGGCGAACCAGTGTGCGGTGCTCTACGTCGGCGCCGCGACGTTCAAGGGCGGAACCGTGCCCGGTTACGAGGGCTGCAATGTGGGGCACACCGCCGCCGACGGGTGGCCGGCCCCGCTTATCCCGGTGGGTTTCCGCCTCTGCTTCAAATCGCCGACGACCTACGCCAATTGCCAGAACGCCGACCTCATGGGGGCGACGCCGCTGCCGGGCGAAGACTTCGTGCGAGGGATTCCGCTGTCATCCTCGCAATCCACGCTCGCTCAAGTCACCATCCACACCGACCACCCCTTCTGGGACAGCGTCCTGCACGATTCGCCCGCGCACTTCGACCAGTTCGCCGCACGGCTGGTCGGACAGGCCGATGCCGGCGCGCCGCTGGTGACGCTGGACATGACGAAGGGGATCAACTTCGGCGCGTACACCGACGCGCTGGGGAACGTCCTTGATTGGCGTTACTGCATGGCGCCGCCCACCGATGTGCACACTCAGCTCACGGGCACCATGGCGTTCGATCCGCAAAACGTGCCACGCGCCAACGCGAGCGATCCCGCGACGGCAGGCCTGCGCGACTACTATGACTTCGCCACGTACAACCAGAGCACGCAAGGCCACCTGAACGCCGATGGTCTGTGCGCGGTGATCCGCAACTACGCTTCGCCCAATTGAACGGCAATGAACGCCATCGAGCACATCAAGCGGGTGTTGCTGGCCTCGGGGGCCGGCTGGGTTCTCTGGCTCCTGGGCGGGCTGTCGATGGCCAGCCTCGCGCTGGCGATGGAGCGGTGGCTGTATCTGCGCCGTCGGGGAGGCGACCTCGAGACGCTCGCGCGGCGACTGGACGAGGACCTTCGGACCGCCGACTTCGAGCGCGCCCGCGAGGCGCTGGAAGCCAGCCCCGCGGTCGCGGCGCGCGTCGCGGCCGCGGGGTTGCGTCTTCGCGAGCGCGGTGTGACAGCGGCGGAGAAGGCGATGCAGAGCGCGGTCGCGCTCGAGCGCGGCCGGCTCGAGCGGTGGCTCGCGTTTCTCGCCACCGTCGGAAACAACGCTCCGTTCGTGGGGTTGTTCGGCACGGTGGTGGGTGTGATCCACGCATTCGAAGAGCTGGGTCACGCCGGCGCCGCCCAGGGTGCGAGCGCGGCCGGTCAGGTGGCATCGCAGGCGGTGATGGCCAGCATCGCCGAGGCATTGGTGGCGACGGCCGTCGGCATCCTGGTCGCGCTCCCGGCCGTGGCCGCCTACAATTACCTTCAGCGCCGCGTCGTCGCGCTGCTCGCGAGCGCCGAGGTGCTGACGAATCTCGTGCTGGCGTACATCGCCGATGACGCGCGCGGCCCGCGCGAAGCACCCCGGTTGCGGGAGGTGGTCGATGGCCGGGAATAGCGGAGAGCCGACAAACGGGATCATCGCCGGCATCAACGTCACGCCGCTCGTCGACGTGATGCTGGTGTTGCTGGTGATCTTCATCGTGACCGCGAAGATCATCGCCGCCCCGGCTGTGCCGCTCGACCTGCCTCACGCTGCACACGCCGAAGAGGTGCAGGTCGTCTTGACCGTGATCGTTCCGTTCCGCGGTCCGTTACTGGTCAACGGCGCCGCGTTGCCGAGCGAAGCGGCGCTGGAGGACAAAGCGCGCGCCGCGCTCGCCGTCGATCCCGAGCTTCGGGCCGTCATTCAGGCCGACGGGGAGGTGCCGCACCGGCGCGTGATCCACGTCCTGGATCAACTCAAGGGGGCGGGCCTGACCCGGATCGCCTTTGGTGCGCTGCCGGTGGAGCGGTGACCCGGTCACCGCGCATCGTGGATCTGGTCTTCGCCGGCGAGCCGGCCGGCGCGCGCAGGCGATTGGGCCTTGCCGTGGCGGTGGTCCTGGCGCTCTACGCCGGCGCCTTCGCGCTCGTCAACCGCCTCGGAAGCGCGCGCGGGTTACGGGGCGCGGAGACGGCGACACGCGTTCACGACGCGATCGCGCTGGAGCGGGCCATCGATGTCACGCCGCCGCGAGCCCCGATCGAGCCGGCGCGCGCCGCACCGCCGCGGGCGTCGCACGCAATCCACGTCGCCCGCGCGCGACCTGCTCCCGCGTCGCAGGCCGGGCGGTTGGCGGCCGTGTCCCCGCAGCCGGTCGATTTCACCGGCTCGGCGTTCATCGCCGGCGCGGGCACCTCGTATGCGGGCGGCGCGACGACCAGCACCGGGACCCGTTCGACGCCGGCGCTGGGTGCCGTGGCGGCGGGCCAATCCGCGGGGCCCGCCGTGGCCGTTCGAAGCCGATCGCGTCCCGTCTCGCTCGACCAGGCCGCCTGGAACTGCCCCTGGCCCGCGGAGGCCGACGCCGAGCAGGTCGATGAACAGACCGTCGTGCTTCGCGCGAGCGTGGGTGCCGACGGGCGCGCCGATCGCGTCGACGTGGTGACCGATCCGGGATTCGGATTCGGATCGGCGGCGCGTCTGTGCGCGCTCGCCACCCGCTTCGAGCCCGCGCGCGATGACAGCGGCCAACCGATCGCCGCGCCATCGCCGCCGATCCGGGTGCACTTCTTCAGGTAGCGGGAGCTCGCCTCAGAACTCGAGGTGGCCGCGCAACGAAAAGACCCAGACCGGGCCGCGATCGGCGTTGTACCCGGGATTGGCGATGAGCTGGATGTCCTCGGCAAAGGACAGGCCGCGCCAGACGTGCACGTTGTAGTAGTGCTCGACGATGGTCTCGCGTGCGTAGCTCAGGTTGCCGTCGCCGAGCAGGAAGCCGAGGCCGCCGAGCTGCAAATAGCGGGCGTGCAGGCTGGAGATGCCGTTGCTGACGAACGCGAGCCCCGTGCGATCCTCGGGCCGCCGCCAGTAGACGCCGGTGATGTCGGCGCCGATCTCGACGGTGTTCTCGACCTCGGTGTACGCGAAGCTCTCGAGATCGCCGGTGCTCCAGCCGACGCGCGCGAACGCGCGCGCGACGCCGGCGATCTCCTGGATCGCGTTCGCGCCGAAGCCGCGCTTGACCCGCCCCTGCGCGCGGGTCGCGACGATGTTGGGAGCCGTCCCGGTCATGAGACCCGCGTCGATCGCTTCCTGATAGCTGCCCATGTTGGCGGTGTTCTGGTAGCCGAGCAGGCGCAACGTTCCGCGCCAATCGTCCTGCAGGCTGTACTTGATCTCCAATTCTAGATTATCGGCGCGGGCGCGCGTGAAGTCGTAGTCCAGGTCGATGCCGTTCGCGACCTTGGGCATCAACATCTCGCCGAGTCGCGCCTCGATGCGCGGTCCCTGGTACTCGACGATCAGTCCGTAGGTGTAGCCGCGCGTGTCGGCCGCGTAGTCGTAGGCGCCGTTGTTGTCGACGGTCCAGTTCATGAACTGCAGGTGGCTGTCGGATCCGGCGGGGTTGATGTCGAAGATGTCCGCCGTCGACATCTTGCCGAAGCGCAGCTCCAGCCGATGTTTTGGCACCTCGACGAACGAGGAGATCGGCCCGCGATCTTCGTTGGGGATCCACTCCCTGGACAGCGGGATGATCTGGTGAATCTGGGCGCGCGCGATGTAGGGCGCGTGCGACAGCGTCGGGTTGCGCACGACGTCCAGGTTGGGGAAGCCCGCGGCGCCCACGGCCTGTGAAAGTCCGCCGCCGAGCGCCACCTCACCGTCGAGGATCAGCTCTGTGGTGCGGGTTGGCCGGTACCCTGAAAAGATCGTGAACAGACCGGAGATGGCGCTCTCCGCTTCAGGTTTCAAGCTGTTCGTGCCCCGGTAGGGCGAGTGGAACGATGGGTGATACTGAAAGATGCTGTTGGCCTCGGCGCCGAGCCAGATCGGCCACGGTGGCCACGGATGCTGGTGATCGAGGAAAGTCAGATCACCTCCCGGCTTGGGCACGGTCTCTGGCTCTTCGGGGTTCTTCGCGTGCGCGGGTGCCGCGTCGATCGCGAGCAGAGCCGCCGCGAGCGCGACTGCAGCCAGCATCAGTGGCTCCGGTCGGGTACGGAGTCGCGAACGGGGATGGCTGCGGTCGTCGCCGGACATATTGGGCGCGCATGATAGGCGACCCCGGTCGCAGCCGCGACCCCGCCGTGTCTCGCATCAACAAGTGTCACAAATCCGTGGCCGCGCCCGCGAAAATCTGGGGCCGGCACCACGTGCGCGTGCTCGCGCGGCGCGTTGGTGTGACCCGGTCGGTCCGTGGTTACGGTCGTTTGCGCGCGCCGGCGGGCGGCGATACCCTCTCCGTCGAGGCTGGTAAGGGACTTGCTATGCACAATGTCCGCCATGAACCGGACCAGCCCTCGCGCGACGTCATTGATCTCTTGGGTTCTCGTCGGCGCGTTTGCTGCCGGCAGTTGTGGGGATTCGAGCCAGCCGGGCACCGGCACCGAGGCCCGGTCCAGCTTGGCCCGCGTGAGCTCGCCGGTGGTCTCGGCGGGCGACGCGGCCGAACTGGCCGCCGACAACCGCGCCTTCGCGGTCGACCTGTACCAGGCGCTGCGCGCCGGCGACGGCAACTTCATCTACGCGCCGGCCAGTATCTCGGTCGCGCTGGCCATGCTCTATGGCGGCGCGGCCGGCGCGACCGCGACCGAGATCGCCCAGACGCTGCACTTCACACTGCCGCCCGAGCGCCTGCATCCGGCGTTCGACGCGCTGGACCTGGCGCTGACGGCGCCGCCCAGCAACGCTTCGGGATTCCGGCTGTCGATCGCCAACGCTGCCTGGGGGCAGCAGGGCTACCAGTTCTTGTCGACCTATCTGGATCTGCTCGCGCAGAACTACGGCGCGGGCATGCGCCTGGTGGACTTCGCGACGCCGGAGCCGGCGCGCCAGCAGATCAACCAGTGGGTGGCTGACAACACCGACCAGCAAATCACCGACCTGATTCCCAGCGGGGCGATCTATCCCGACACGCGGCTGGTGCTGACCAACGCGGTTTACTTCAATGCGGATTGGGAGACGCCCTTCAATCCGAAGAGCCCGCACGGTGTGTTTCACGCACCGAGCGGCGACATCGCCGATGCCACGATGATGAGCGGCCCGGAGAACATCCCGCTGTGGAGCGGCGCCGGCTTCGACGCTGCCGCGATCCCCTACGCCGGTGGGACGACGTCGATGGTGGTGATCGTTCCCGATGCCGGCGCCTTCGCCACCTTCGAGCAGAGCCTGACCGGCGACGCGATGGGCGCGATCCTCGACGGGCAGAGCGCGGCGACGCCGGGCTCGCTCACTCTCCCCAGCTTCAAATTCATCACGAAGACCGACCTCGGCGGCACGCTCCAGGCGCTGGGAATGCAGCTGGCATTCGAGGCCGGGCAGGCCGATCTGTCGGGGATCGACGGTACGCACGATCTCTACGTCTCCGATGTGATCCATCAGGCGACGATCGCGGTCGACGAGAAGGGGACCGTTGCCTCGGCAGCAACAGCCGTGATCGTGGGGCGGGCGTCGGTGGCGCTGAACGTCCTCTATGTCGACCGGCCGTTCCTGTTCCTGATTCGCGACGACGCGACCGGCGCGATTCTCTTCCAGGGCCGTGTGCTCGACCCGACGAAATAATTGGACCGAGTCCGCGCGTCGAACCGCGCGTGAATCGCACCGGCTCTTGAGGTAACGTATTCGCGTGGACGAGTCGACGAGCGACGAGGAGCTCACCGGCGGGTGCGCTTGCGGGGCCGTGCGCTACCGGATGACGATCGCGCCGATGTTCATTCACTGCTGTCATTGCCTCGACTGCCAGCGCCAGACCGGAAGCGCGTTCGTGATCAACGCGCTCATCGAGACCGCCCGCCTGGAGATCCTGGGCGCCGAGCCCGAGCGATTCGAAATGCCGACCGACAGCGGACGTCCGCACGGCATCTACAGCTGCCAGGCGTGCGGGACCCCGGTGTGGAGTGAGTACGGCGGCCTGGGAACGCTGCGCTTCGTGCGCGTGGGGACACTCGACGAGCCGCAGCTGCTCGCGCCCGACGTGCACATCTACGTGCGCTCGAAGGTGCCGTGGGTGACGTTGCCCGAAGGTGTGCCCGCCTTCGAAGGCTACTACGACGCGCTCGAGCTCTGGCCGCCGGAGAGCCTGGCGCGGCGGAGCTCGATCTTGCCGGGCTGACGCTGACGCGCGTCCGGGCCAGCCTTGACATCCCGATCCCCGCGGCGCACTGTCGTTCGCGACCCTCACGATGGCGGTGGAGTCCGCCGATACCCGCGGCCACGGAGCCGCCAATGACTCCTACGATGCAACCCAGACCATGGGCGCCGTAGGATTCCGTGAAGCCTCCGGCGCAGAGCCAGGAGACATCACGTGAACCGAGACTGCCGAGAGCATCTTTCAGCGCGGGTGACGCTGTGACCGCGCGCGACCGTCTGAGCGCGCTGGGACAATGGATCTCGCTCGGCTCGCTGGTGGGCGCCCTGTGCGGCGCCGCCTCTGCGTTGTTCCTGTGGCTCCTCGAGCGCGTGACCGCCTTCCGCGGCACCCATCAAGCGATCGTTTACACGCTGCCGCTGGCCGGTCTGGCCATCGGCGCCATCTACGAGCGCTTCGGCACCGCGATCAAGGGCGGCAGCAATTTCGTCATCGACACGATCCACGACGGCGGTCCCGAGCTGCCGCTGCGCATGGCGCCGATGGTGCTCGTCGGAACGGTCCTGACTCACCTCTTCGGCGGCAGCGCTGGGCGCGAAGGAACCGCGGTGCAGATGGGGGCGAGCCTGACGGACTGGCTCTCGCACCGCCTGCGCGTGAGCCGCCCGGTGCGCCGCCAGTTGCTGGCCGCCGGCGTGGCTGGCGGTTTCGGGTCGGTCTTCGGTACGCCGATCGCCGGCGTCATCTTCGGTTTGGAGTTCGTGGTCCTTGGGCGCGTCGAATACGACGCGCTGGTGCCGGCGCTGGTGGCATCGCTGGTGGGCGATCTCACGACGCGCGCGCTGGGGATCGTGCACACCCATTACCCGACCCTGGCGCGCGTGCCGCTCACGCCGCTCCTGTTGCTCAAGTGGCTGGTGTTCGCCGGCGCGGTCGCCGCCGCGACCACGGTGTTCATCGACCTGACGGCTTTTTTGAAGAAGCGCGGTGAAGCCCGGATTCCCCGCCTGCCGGTGCGGATGTTCCTGGGCGGCCTGATCGTCGTGGGTCTCTGGAAGCTGGTTGGGTCCAGCGACTACCTGGGCCTCGGTGTTCCGACCATCGTGCGCGCCTTCTCCGATCGCGACCTGCCGGTCTACGCCTTCGCGCTCAAGCTGCTCTTCACGGCGGTCACGCTCGCGGCCGGTTTTCTCGGCGGCGAGGTGACGCCGCTCTTTTTCGTCGGCGCGACGCTGGGCAACGCCCTCGCGCGCTTGCTGGGGATCCCGCTCGAGCTCGGCGCCGGCGTCGGCCTGGCGGCGGTCTTCGCGGCATCGTCGAACACGCCGCTCGCGCTGTCGATCATGGCCGTCGAGCTGCTGGGGGCGGCGGCCCTTCCGCACGTGGCCGTGGTCTGTGTCGTCGCCTATCTGCTCACCGGCAATCGCAGCATCTACCCGGCGCAGCGGCTGCTGCGCGCCAAGAGCGGAGGACTCCACACGGCGCCTGTCGCGTTGCGCGACCTCGCCGCCGCGGCCCGACCGCCGGCGACACCGCCGGCCGCAACGCCGCCCGCGGGTGAGCGGCCGCGCTGACCGCGCGCGAGCCTCAGCGGCGGCCCGGCGCGCCGTAGCCTTCGCTGGGCGAAGTCTCGACGGTGTCGCTGGTCTTGCGCGTGTCCTCGACGTCGGCCTCCTCGTGCCGCAGCGTCGCGGTCGCCTCCTTCTCGATCGAGTGCGCGACGGTTCGCACCACGATCTCCTCGCGCAACACGGGACGCTTGGTGACGCGAATCTCTTCATCGTAAAGAGCGATGTCGATGACCCGCTCCTCGAACGTCCCCTCCTCGCCTGTGCCGGCACCGCCGGCAAACGCGGTCACGTGCTCGATGACGATCTCCTCGCGCCGCACCGGCACGGTGAAGTGGCGCTCCTCGGTCTTCACCCCTTTGTGGATTCGCACGTGCCCTGATTCATGCGGGACCTTCTCGATCTCGACCTCTTCTTGCATCAGCGGGATGCGCACCTCGTTGTCCGAGTCAAACGCGCGCGCTGGCGCCTGCGCGGGCGTTGCGATCTTGGCAACCTTCTCGACCGGCGCCGTCGCCGCCAGCGAGGCCGCCGCCGCCGGTGTGTCGATGGTCGTGCTCGCTGGCCGATCGGTTCGCCCGACGAGATCGACCAGCGAATAGGTGATGGCTCCGCCGTCGATGGCGGCGATGTGGTCGTAGCGCAGCTCGTAGTCCTTGGGGAACAGCGTCCCCTTCTCGACGACGAACGTGCTGCCGTCGCGACGGATGACCTTTCCGATGCGCTCGCCCTTCGTGCTGGTGACGAACATTCCCTCGCTCACGCTGTTTCTGTCCCACCTCATGGGTCACCTCCGAATCGCTGGCCCGAACGTCGTCTCGAACGTCGTTCCGAATGAGTGCAATCCAAGGACCCACTGTCCGGCGTGGTTCGCGGCGCAGTGCGCTCCACGCGAGGCACGCGCAATGCAGCCGCTGGCTCTGTCGCCGGCGATTGCCATCGCCGGCAGCGGAAAGCGAGGTGAAGGATGTCCTCAACCACCACGGCTCCCAACCTGATCAACGCCATCGAGGGGCAGATCCCGCCCGACACGGTTCGCGCGCTCGCCTCTCGACTCGGCGAGGATCGCGAGCGGACGGCGGTGGCGGTCTCGACCGGCATCCCGTCGGTCTTGGCCGCGCTCTCCGACGTCGTGCTCTCGGAGACGGGCGCGGACTACCTGAAGGAGATCATCGACGAGAAGCGCGAGCATGTCGGGCCGCCGGTCGAGGGCAGCCAGGTTCTGCTCGACGCGACCTCCGGCAACGACCAAGGTCACGAGGCCACGCTGCTCGACGACGAGCTCGGCCAGCGCGCGTGGTCGATCTCCGACGCCGTGGCGCAATCGAGCGGCATCCGGCGCGAGTCGGCGCACCGGCTGCTCGGCGGCATGGCCTCGGTCGCGGTGAACGCGGTCGCCGAGAGCGCCGGCAATCTCAGCGCGGGCGGGCTGCGTTCGTTCTTGAACGCGCAACGGCGCGATTGGATGAACCGCTTGCCGCGGTCGATCGCGTCGGCCTTCGAGACGCCGCCGGGAGCGCTCGCCGTCGCGCCCGCGCCGCTCGGCGTCGACGAGCCGCGCGTGTTCGCGCCTCCGGCGATGCGACGCACCTGGATCCTGCCGATCCTGCTGGCGCTGGCGTTGTTCCTGTTCGTGCCGCTGATTCGCGGCGCGCGCCGCAGCGCCGAGCTCCCCGCCTCGAACGCGCGCGGAGCCGCCCCGGCGGTCGAGCCCGCTGACGAGCCCCGCCGCGTGGCCGACTTGCGCGCCGCTCCTGCGCGCGCCGACACACCCGCCGCGCGCGACGATATGGTGAGCGCGCTGGCGATGTTCCTGTCCGCGCCGGCGACGGAGGCGACGACACCGCGGCGGTTCACCATGCCGTCACTCGGCTTCGAGGCGGGCGGCGTCGAGCCCTCGTCCGCGGGGGGCGAGACGATCAATCAGGTCTCGGCCGTGCTGCAAGCTCATCCCAGCGCCGCGGTTCGCATCGAAAGCTTCACCGACAACGTCGGCCGGCCCGAAGACAACCTCGAGCTGTCGCGCCGGCGATCGGAAGTGGTGAAGGCGCTGCTGGTCGAGGACGGCGCCGACGCCACGCGCATCGAGGTGGGCGGGCTCGGCCAGCAACGTCCGGTCGCCCGCAACGACACCGAGGAGGGGCGGCGGCAGAACCAGCGCACCGACCTGGTCGTCACCCAACGGTGATCCCACGATCCCGTTCGGTAGCCGGGCCGCTTACATTTCAACAGCGCGAGCGCGTTGTTCTTTGTTTGTAACAGCGCCCGTCTTGCCGCGACGCCAAGGCTGCTTACCATCGGCCGAGCTCGAGGAGCCTCCATGAAACTGTTCACCTGTCCGGCCTGCCAGCAGACGCTGCATTTCGAAAACTTTCAGTGCACCGGCTGTGGTCGCACGCTCGCCTATCTGCCCGACCTGAACCTGTTGACGGCGCTCGACCCCGTCCCAGACGCTGCCGGTGTCTTCATGGCGCTCGGGCCCGTCGCGAAGAACGCGCGCTACCGGCTGTGCGGCAACCAGATCGATCAAGCCGCGTGCAACTGGGCGGTTCCCGCCGCCGAGGCGGAGAAGCAGCGCTTTTGCCGCGCCTGCCGGCTCAACGAGATCATTCCCAATCTCGCTGATCCCGCGGCCAAGACAGCCTGGCTGGCGCTCGAGGACAGCAAGCGCCGGCTGATCTACACGTTGCTGCAATGGCGGCTGCCGATCGACTCGCGCGCCGACGGCAACGCGCAGGGGCTGGCGTTCGCGTTCAAGCAGGACCTGCCCGGCGAGAGCAAGGTCTTCATCGAGCACGATCACGGGCTCATCACCATCAACATCGCCGAGGCGCTCGCGCCCGAGCGCGAGAAGGCGCGCCTGGCGCTGGGCGAGAGCTATCGCACAGTGCTGGGACACTTTCGCCACGAGAGCGGCCACTATTACTGGGACCGCCTGGTCGCTGATTCGCCGGCGCTCGAGGACTTTCGCCGGTTGTTCGGCGACGAGCGCGCATCTTACGACGAAGCGGCGCAGCGGCACTATCGCGACGGCGCGCCCGCCGACTGGCGCAATCGCTACGTCAGCGCCTATGCGTCGATGCACCCGTGGGAGGACTGGGCCGAGAGCTGGGCGCACACGCTGCACATGGCCGACACGCTGGAGACCGCCCACAGCTTCGGGGTCGACCTGCGACCACGATCGATCAGTGGACGTGACGGCGCCGAGCGCAGCGAACGCAGGCTCGAGGCGCACACGCGCGACCTGGACTTCGCCGACTTCGACGGGGTGGTGCGCGCGTGGGTTCCGCTGAGCGTGGCGCTCAACGCGCTGAACCGCAGCATGGGCGTTCACGACGCCTACCCCTTCGTGCTGTCCGAGCCAGCGGTCGAGAAGCTGCGCTTCGTTCACCAGGTAATCCAGCGCGCGGCGGAGGGACCGTAACGAGCATGTCGGCGACGCCGGCGTCCGGGCGCCCAGAACGGAAGGCCGACAAGAAGAAGACGCGGCGGTTCGCCGTCGCCGACAACGGCATCCTGCTGGCGCTGGCGCTGGTCTCGGCCGCCTGGCTGGCCGCGCAGGTCTGGCCCGTCATCGTCGCGGTGATCGTGGCGCTGATCCTCGTGGGGACGTTGATCCCGGCCGTGCGCATGCTGCAGCGCCGGGGCCTGGGGCGCACCGGCGGCCTGGCGATCATCTTCATCCTGATGGTGGCCGGCCTGCTGCTCATCGGCTTCGTCACCATCCCCGCGCTGGTCGAGCAGCTGCGCGAGCTGGCCGACGCCGCGCCCGGCATGCAGAAGAACCTCGCCGAGCAGCTCGCGCGCTCGCACCTGACGACGCCGATCGCCAACGCCGTCCGGCGCGCCAAGCTGCAGGAGATCCTGGTGCCGTCGACGCACCAGGCGCTGGAGTTTTCGTCGCGCGCGATCGAGGTCGTGGGTTGGGGCCTGACGACGCTGGCGCTGGCGTTCTACATCCTGGCCGATCCGTCGTCGACGCAGGCGGCCCTGTACGCGATCGTGCCGCGCCGGTTTCACATCCGTCTGGCGCGCATCATGCTCAATCTGGAGACGATCGTCGGCGGCTACATGCGCGGTCAGATCATCACGTCGGTGCTGATGGGACTCTTCGCGTACATCTTGTTGCGGGTGTGCGGCGTGAAGAACCCGCTGCCGCTGGCGGTCTTCGCGGGCATCACCGACGTGTTGCCGCTGATCGGCGGGTTTCTGGGCGCGGTGCCGCTGGTCGCGGCCGCGCTTCCGCGCGGCACGTTCATCGTCGTGGTGGTCGTCGTCGCGTTCGCCGCCTACCAGGAGATCGAGAACCGCATCATCATCCCGCGTGTCTACGGCCACGTGCTGCGCCTGCCGGCGTGGGCGATCACGATCGCGCTGCTGGTGGGCGCCAAGCTGATGGGCATCGTCGGCGCCCTGCTCTCGCTGCCGGTCGCCGCGGGAGCACGCATGATCCTCGAGGAGATGCGCTTCGAGCTGCCCGGCGACGGCGCGGTCGATCCCGAGCTGCGCGCGCGCGATCGCCGCGTCGAGAACCTGTACGCAGAGCTGGCCGCGGATACCGGGCCGGCAACGTCGGCCGAGATTGCCATCGAGATCGCCGACAGCGTGCGTAAGGCCGACGCGGCCCAGCTGGAGAAAGAGGCCGGCGCCAGCGCCGCCGAGCGGGCGACCGAGATTCCGCTGACCGACGGTGGCGAACCGCGCCACGAATCGTAGGCCGCGGGCGAATCGGATCTACCCTGCACCTCGAGCGCCATTAGGTTTTCTATGTAACCGAGCGGTAAACGCTTCGCGAACCGCGAGCGGACCCAACTCGGTATCCCCATTTTCGGAGGTCATCCCATGCTGCTTGCGCTCGCCATCCTGCTCGGTCTCGCCTGGATCCTGGGCTTCGGCGTCTTTCACGTCGCCGGCGCAGCGATCCACGTCCTGGTGGTGCTCGCCGTCATCAGCGTCGTGATTCACCTCATTCGCGGCCGTCGCGTCACCTGACGCCCGCGGCCTGTGCCAGCTCCGCGACCACCGCCGCGATGTCGGCGGGGTCGAGGGGCTTGGCCAGGTGCGCGTGAAACCCAGCGCTCAGCACGCGATTGCGATCCTCGGATTTGGCGTACGCGGTCAGCGCCGCGACCGGGATGTCCCGCCGCGGTGACGGCAGGCGCCGAAGCGCCGCGATGAAGTCGAAGCCGTCGCGGTTCGGCATCGCGATGTCGCACAAGATGACGTCGGGCGCGGAGCGCTCGATCGCGCTCAGCCCCGCGTCGACCGACTCGGCCTCGGAGACGTCGGCGGCGGCGTGGCGCAACACCGTCGCCGTGAACTCGCGCGCGTCGCGCTCGTCGTCGACGACAAGCACCCTGATACCGTGCAGCGACGGTGTGCCCGACACCAGCGGGCGCGGCGGGGTGGCGCGCGGCGGGCCCTCGTTATCGGCGCGCATGGACGCCGCGATCACCGCGTCGCGCGGCAGGCTGACGATGAACGTCGCGCCCCGGTCGACGCCTTCGCTCTCGGCGCGCACCGTCCCGCCGTGCGACTCCACCAGCTGCCGCACGATCGCCAGCCCCAGCCCGATGCCTCCTTGCGCGCGGCGCGTGCTGCTCTCCGCCTGACGGAAGCGTTCGAAGACGTGGGGCAGAAACTCGGGCGGAATGCCGCGCCCGTTGTCGCTGACCAGGATCTCCGCGTGACCGTTGATGCGCAGCGCGTTCACGGTGACGCGTCCGCCCCGGGGCGTGAACTTGATCGCGTTGGCCAGCAGGTTCCAGACCACCTGCTGCAGGCGCGTCGGATCCCCTCTCACCGTCCCCAGCGAGGGATCCGTCTCCGCGGTCAGCTGGATCGCCTTCGCTTCGGCGGCCAGCCCCACCGCCTCGATCGCCTCGCCAATGACGTTCGCGAGGTTCACGTCCTGCACGTCCAGGTTCAGCTTGCCCGAGATGATGCGCGACATGTCGAGCAGATCTTCGATGAGCTCCGATTGCGCGCGCGCGTTGCGTTCGATGGTCTCCAGCGCACGCTCGCGCGCGTCGGCGTCGAGGCGCCCGGTGCGCAGCAGCTGCACCCAGCCGAGGATCGCGTTCAGCGGCGTGCGCAATTCGTGCGAGATCGTGGCCAGGAACTCGTCCTTGAGCCGGTTGGCGCGGTCGGCTTCCTGCCGCGCCGCCTGCTCGCGCGCGAAGAGCTCCGACCGCTCCTGCTCCGCGCGCCGGATGCGCAGCAGGGCGTGAACGGTCGCGATCAGCTCCTGCGGCTCGATCGGGTGGGTGAGGTAGGCGTCGGCGCCGCTCTCGAGGCCAGCCACGCGATCGAGGCCGGTCGCGAACGACGACGAGACCTGCAAGACCAGGATCGACGCGGTCGACGGCCGCGACTTCAGCTCGCGGCAGACGTCGTGGCCGCTGCCGTCGGGCAGCTTGACGTCGAGGATCAGCAGATCCGGGTTGCTGCGCG
>CAZNCQ010000146.1:13623-17389 GCA_964571275.1 uncultured Myxococcales bacterium | reverse complement strand
GGCGACGACGTGCTGGTCGCGTTCGGCCACGCGGCGCGCGTGGCGATGGCGGGTGCGCTGCCGGCGGGGCAGAAGCCCAGCGTCCCCATCGACGCCGCGGTGGTGGCGGTGGTTGATAGCGTCGAGATCTCGGATGGTGACAAAGTCTGACGAGAGCGCCGAGTTGCGCGAGCTGATCGCGCGCGTGTCGCGGCAGGTCGCGCGCCGGACTGCGCAGCCGCGCGCGGATCTCGCGGCGATCGTTGCGGCCGAAGTGACCGCGGCATTGGGCGCGACCGCGGCCGGCCAGGCGCGCGCTCCGGCGGCGCCGTCGTCGGACTTACCGGTGGCCGTGCGCGCCGAGCTGTGCGCGTCGTGCCTGGAACAAGAGCGCCGCAAGGTCGGGCGGCGCGCCGTGGTCACGACGACGGGCAAGAACCGCAAGGGGATCGTCGCCAACATCGCGCGTGCGATCGCCGACGCGGGCGGCGACATCCTCGACATCTCGCAGACGCTGGTCGCCGACTACTTCACGATGATCATCATCATCGACCTGACGGGGCTCGAGATTCCGTTCACCGAGCTCAAGGCGCGCCTGACCGAGATGGTGCGCGCGCTCGGCGCGGAGTGCCTGGTCATGCACGAGGACGTCGTGACCGCGCTGCAGAGGGTCTGAAGAGGAGACGCGGCGCGCATGGCGTGGGACTCCGGGGAGGTGCGCGAGATCCTGCGCATGATCGAGACCGAGCACCTGGATGTTCGCGCGGTCACGATGGGCATCTCGCTGCGCGACACCGCGGCGGAGTCGCTGGAGCGCACCTGCGCGCGCGTCTACGAAAAGTTGATGCGCTCGGCGTCGGCGCTGGTGGCGACCGCGCAGGCCGTCGAGGCCGACTACGCCGTGCCCATCACCAACAAGCGCATCAGCGTCACGCCGATGGCGCTGGTGACCGAGCCGTCGCGCGCCCCGCGCGTCGTCGAGGCGGCGGTCGTGCTCGATCGCGCCGCCGGCGAGCTGGGCGTCGACTACATCGGCGGCTTCTCGGCGCTCGTGGAGAAGGCGATGACCTCGGGCGATCGCGCGCTCATCGACTCGATCCCGGAGGCGCTCGCGGTCACCAAGCGGGTCTGCTCGTCGGTGAACGTGGCGACCACGCGCGCCGGGATCAACGGCGACGCCGTGCTGATCATGGGCCGTGTCATCAAGGAGCTGGCCGAGCGCACCGCGCGCGAGGGCGGCATCGGCTGCGCCAAGCTGTGCACGTTCGCCAACATCCCCGACGACAACCCGTTCGTCGCCGGCGCGATGCACGGACTGGGCGAGGGGGAGTGCGTGATCAACGTCGGTTGCTCCGGCCCCGGCGTGGTGCTGTCCGCGCTCAAGCGCCTGCGCGCGTCGGGCGACCCGATGAACCTGTCGACCGTCGCCGACACGATCAAGCGCATGGCGTTCAAGGTCACGCGCGCCGGCGAGCTGATCGGCCGCGAGGTCGCGCGCCGCATGAACGCCGCCGCGGGCGGGGACACCGGCGGCGACGTGCGCGTGCGCTTCGGCATCGTCGACCTCTCGCTGGCGCCGTCGCCGGTGGTCGGCGATTCGGTGGCGGAGATCCTCGAGGAGATGGGCCTCGAGCGCACCGGCGCGCCCGGAACGGTCGCAGCGCTGGCGCTGCTGACCGACGCGGTCAAAAAAGGCGGTGTCATGGCGTCGTCGCACGTCGGCGGCTTGTCGGGGGCCTTCATTCCGGTCAGCGAGGACGCGCGCATGGTCGACGCCGTCCGCGTGGGCGCGCTGTCGCTGGAGTCGCTCGAGGCGATGAGCGCCGTCTGCTCCGTCGGCCTGGACATGGTCGCCGTCCCCGGCGACACCAGCGCCGAGACGCTGGCGGCGATCGTCGCCGACGAGATCGCGATCGGCGTCTTCAACAACAAGGCGACCGCCGTCCGCATCATCCCCGTGCCCGGCAAGAGCGCGGGCGAGTCGGTGATCTACGGCGGCCTGCTCGGCGAGGCCATCGTGCAGGCGGTGAGCCGCTTCCGCGCCGATCGTTTCATCACGCTGGGCGGGCGCATCCCGGCGCCGTTGCTGGCATTGCGTAACTGAGGCCCGCGTTGTTTGAGCGGGTGTTTGCGTTGGATTTGCCGCACGGACGTTGTGTGGGTGTGGCGTTGCCGAAGTCGGACGCGACGAGCCACGCGCTGGTGTCCGCGGTGGTTGCGGCCCTGCCGGAGGCTGAGCGGCAGCACGCCGAGACGCTGCCCGAGGCGCGGCGCGCGAGCTGGGTGGGCGGGCGCATCGCGCTGCGAGCGGCCCTCGTGGATCTCGGCGTCGACGGGGGCGCCATCCTGAGCACGCCACGCGGCGCGCCGCGGCTGCCCGGGAGCGTGCGCGGATCGATCAGCCACAAGGAGAGTCTGGCGGTCGGATTGGCCGCGCGCGCGGAGGCGGGTCCGGGCGCAGGTGCGGGCGCAGGTGCGGGCGCGTGGCACATCGGCATCGACATCGAACGGATCGCGCCCGCCAAGCTCGACATCTCGAAACGCGTGTTGCGCCCCGAAGAGCTGGCGCGATTACCGCCGCCGGAAGATCCGCGACGCATCGAAGAGCTCGCGTTCGCGTTCTCCGCAAAGGAGGCGATCTACAAGGCGTTCGATCCCTTTATTGCGCGCTACGTGTCGTTCCAGGAAGTCGCCGTCGAGCGAAGGGCCGACGGCACGGCGCGGGCGGCGTTGGACCTGCGCGATGGGGACGGGGCCGGGTATGACGTGGATGTTCGTTGGTTGAGGCGAGACGACTTCATCGTCACAACGGCGCGCGTTTCCAGGCTCTGAGAGAGCGGGTCCACCCTTTGGGTGTGCTGCCCGAACAGGGTGTGCTGCTCGAACAGGGCGTGCTGCTCGAACAGGGTGTGCTGCTCGAACCTGCTGCTCGAACCGACGTTGCTACTCGAACCGACGTTGCTCCTCGACCCGACGCGCGCCCCATCATTTTCCCTCTCCCCTGTCCGCGTGTCCGCGGGGGAGAGGGTCAGGGAGGGTCAGGGGGTCCGCCCGTTCAACGCGAGCGCCGCGTCCGAAACTCCTCGAACGTCCGGCACCGCAGATACGGATTCTCCCGGACCTCGTGCGCGATCGTCGACGTCGGCGTCGCCCCGTAGTCATGCCCCGGATAGATGCGCGTCTCCTCGGGCAGCGCCACCAGGCGCTGCAGGCTCGCCCACATCGCCGCCGCGTCGCCCCCCGGAAAGTCCGTCCGGCCGCAGCCGCCCACGAACAACACGTCGCCGGTGATGAGGAAACCGTCGGCCAGATAGCACGTCCCGCCCACGGTGTGCCCTGGCGTGTCCAGCGCGCGAACGCCGCAACGACCAATGGCGATGTCCAGGCGATCGACCGCGTCGATGCGCGCGCCGCCGGCGCCCGTCAGCACCTCCGCTTCACGCGGACTCACCACCACGGTTGCGCCCGTGCGCCGCACCAGCTCCTCCACGCCTTCGATGTGGTCCTCGTGCGTGTGCGTGATGAGCGCGTGCGTCACCCGCAGCCCGCGCGCGTCGCATTCGCGTAGCAGCCGATCCGCCTCCCACGCCGGATCGACGATCGCCGCTGCGCGCGTCTCCGGACAAAACAGGATCTCGCAGAAGTTCTGCAGGAGTCCGACCTCGATCTGAACGACTTCGGGCGGTGGGGAAAGGTTGGCGATGTCTAGCAACAAGGTTGGCAGCGTACCGGTGCGCAATCATCGCTGTCAATCGGGGCCGAATCGTTGGGGCGGTACACCGCACCG
>CAZNCQ010000146.1:0-13523 GCA_964571275.1 uncultured Myxococcales bacterium | reverse complement strand
TGCGCAATCATCGCTGTCAATCGGGGCCGAATCGTTGGGGCGGTACACCGCACCGAGGTTGATGTGACTTTCACCGTACACCGCACCGAGGTTGCGCCGTACACCGCACCGAGGTTGATGTGACTTCGGTACACCGCACCGAGGTTGATGTGACTTTAGGTTGGTACACCGCACCGAGGTTTCACGTACACCGCACCGAGGTTGATGTGACTTTGACAAGAGTCCGCTTGGGAAGGACGAAGCTCGGACGGCCCTCCACTCCGCGGTCTCGTTGAAGAAACGCCGCAATGGAACGTCGGCGCTGCTATTTGGCTGCCTGCCGCTGTGCAGGTTGGAGAAGCGGCACGACGTGACGGCGGACCACGCCGTCGTCGAGAATGAAAGGCGCAATCTCCGATCACCGGCGCGATCAGGCGGGCTCGGGCCATGTCGCGCAGATGGCGCGAGTGAAGCGACGGAGCCAGTAGGTGCCTGCAGGAAAGATGACGTCGCGGATGCCGGCGGCGAAGCTGGCGCGGGCGGCGGCGTAGGCGTCGCGGAAGGCGCGGTTGCGGAGGAGGGCTTCGATGCGACTCCATTTGCTGCGGGCGGCGACCCGCGGGTTCAGTTGACGACGTGGTTCCCGACCGCCCGGGCGGTCGCTCCAACGTTGTGCGAGCACATGCTTGCGGCCCAGCACGGTCGTTCCGGTTCGCCGCCGTTCCGCCGCGGCGTCGTGCTCGGCGGACCGTACCCTTTCCATGACCATGGCGGAAAAGGCGGGTGCCGAGAGGTGCTCGAATCCATCGGGTCGAGCGAAGGAGAGGGAGACGACGTCGGGCATGGGGCCGTCCTCGCGGAAGAAATGTTTAGGGCGCGAGGCGGTCAGCGGCCGACCGTGTAGCAGCGCGTCCAGCGAGGTAACGCCCGGCCAATGGTGGGCCTTTTCCACCACATTGTCTTTGACCGGGTTGGTGACCGCGTACGTCATTTTGTCGATGACGTCATTGGGGTCGACCAGGCGAACGACACTGGCCTGTTCAGAGGACCAGAAGTTCTCCCAGCGACCGCGGAGCGCGTTCTGGCACTTGGCGAACAACTTATGGAAGTGCTCGATGAAGGCTGGGTAGTTGCCCTCGGGGTCGTAGATGCCGGTGTGATGGTGATTGCTCATCGCGACTGTGAAGAGCACTCGGATGCCATACCGCTGGGCGGCGACAGCCAGACAGTAAACGAAGGCGTTGTTCGTCTCTCGGTCTGGGCGCATCAGGAACTGCCGCTGGGTGCAGCGCCGCGTGATCATGTACGTCCGGTCGGGGAGAACCTCGCGTGGAATCGACACGCCAATGTTTCGGCGCGCCGAGGACGGCGTTGCTCTAAAATCAACTTTGGACGGGTGATAGCAACCTCGGAGCGTGAGGGCCAATGTTGTCGAGAAATCAACCTCGGAGCGGTGATGGGAAAAATCAACCTCGGAGCGGTGATGGGACTGAGATAGATACCTACGTCTCGGAGCCGTGACGTGCCTTGGACACGAGTGGACGGTTCACCGCACCGAGGATGAGTTGGCTGCCGTTATGTCTGCCGCCACCAGAAAGATCATCGAGACCCCGCGCGTACCGGTGCGGGGCGCGCCGCTCGCGCCTTTGCCCGAACCGCGCAGCGATCCCGGCCACCGCGCCCATCAGTAGATTCGTCCAGAGCGGCGGGTAGCCCGCCTTGATTGAATGAATCGAGTCCCGGTAACCGTGCGCGGGGACGAGCTGCAACAGCAGCCAGCTCGCGGGCAAGACGAGGGCCAGCGCCGCTACGAACAGCGCGATGGTCCACCGGCGCAGGCGCAGCAGCAGCCGATCGATGGCCAGAAAGATGGCGACAGCGCAAAAAGCGATCGAACCGATCGGCCAGGCCAGCCAACCCGCAATAGCCGTCATGGCCGGACGCGTGAACGTTCCCCAGAAAGGGTTGGTCTCGAACCATCGTCGCGCGATCTCGAACGACAACCAGCTCACCGCGCTCACGATCGCGAGAAACAGTACGCTGATCTGCCGCTCGCCCCTGGTCGCGTTCTCGACCCACGCCGAAGCCGGCGCCGCCGCGACGACCGAAACCAGGATCGATGCCGCCACGAGCACGCAGATCGGAAGCGCCGCCCATGGATAACCGGCCAGCCAGTTGAGACCGGCCCAGCCTTTGATCCACTCGACCTCGCCACGCCAGATCCCGAGCGACAGCAACGCGAAAGCCAGGACGACGAACGCCGCCTGCCACCCTCGCAAGATCCGCCTTTTCATCGACACTGCGTCTCCCGTCCGCCGCTCAAAGCTTCCGATTCGGATCAATCGCCGCCGGCGCCAGAATCAGCCGGTCCGTGACCTCCCAAGGTTCGGTCTCGAGATTGTAGGGCGCAGCCAGACCATCACTCTCGATTCGTTTGGCGTTGCTGTGAAAAACGACGATCCGTTGCAGGTCGGCGCGGATCGCCCACGAAGCCTGGACGCGGTAGTCGGGGTTGGGCACGGTGAGATGCTTGCCTGCGTCCCAATCATAGCGGTCGATCGCTCTTGCCTCGAACTTCTTGAAGGCCAGCGTGGTTCTTCCGCCCGCGCTCTGCGCGAGCACGACCGTGACGTCCGTCCGCAGCTGGAAGTTGTGGAACGACGTGAAAACGTCGGCCTCCGCCATCGACATCGAGTTGAGCGCGAAGCTGGCCGTCTGCAGCTCCGAAAACGCCGCGAGCGATTGATAGCTCATGGCGAGCTCGCCAACTCCGTCCCACCTGGGGTATCCGGCGCCCTGAAGACGCGGGATCACGCCGGCCCATCTTTCGATCCCGTCCGTCAGCCGCGCCTTCTTCTCGGTCAGATAGATGCTGCGATGAAACGCGATCGCGTCCCTGACGATCGCGCTGTTCATCAAATTGGGGTGGGGCGGTATGACCTTGCGGGCGTTCGGGTCGCGGTTGTCCAGCCACAGCCGCAACATCAGCGGCGCGAGAACACCGCCGTGAGCCTCCGAAAACGCCACGAGGCGGCGGTACCACTGCGCCACGGCCGCCGAAGGATAGTCGGCGAGCACGTCGTCGGGCCCGAACAGGGACGCCAGTCGGCGCGGCTGCCGCTCAGTTTGAGTCGTCATGCGACCTTTTCGGTCGCGCTCGACGCTTGTTGCGTCTCAGCGAGCGGCCAACCGCCGACGTCCCATCATTTCACCCGCACGGTGATCGACGCCGCGCCGACGTTGTCCGCGCTATCCCACGTTCGCACGGTCACGTTGTGCGGTCCGGCCGCCAGGGTAGGCACCAGGAACGCGAACGGCTCGACGCGGTCGTCGAAGATGCCGTCGCCGGGCGGCACCAGTTGCCAGTCACCGCCATCGACGGAGAATTCGATCTCGGTGATGTTGCTGCCGGTGTCGCGCGCGCGGCCGCTGACTTGGGGATAGTGATCGGCTTCGAGGCCGAGGACCTCGGGCTTGCGGTTGTCGACCAGCAGCGGTGGGGACACAAAGGTCGACTCGAGCGCCTCGCTGCGCGGGCGCGAGCGCTCATCCGACGTCACGACGCGCACGGTGTAGTTGCCGTCGGGGATCGCCTCGGTGTTCCAGTCGTACTCGGCCTTCTGCAACGGGTCGGGGCCGCCGAGCGGGCGCCACACGACCTCGTTCTCCTCGCGGTACGACAGCCGGTAGTTCAGGTCGTCGCCGTCGGCGTTGTCGACCTTCCAGCGCAGCTTCAGCACCGGCGAGTGCGCGCGGGTCGCGGCGGCGCTGCTGCTCGAAGACGAAGAGGACGACGACGCCGGCGTCGCATCGGCCAGCGTCAGCTCGGTGACGCGCGCGCGCTGGTTCTGCGGCACGTAGAAGATGCTGACGTCGCGCAGCCGCGCGCCGGCGCCGCCCAGGCCGACGCGATACTGCAGATAGCGGCCGCCGGGGCTGGCGACGTGGCCCGCCGATTCGTCGCTGCCGGGCTGCAGGCGGTCGAGCTTCTTCCACGCGTTCCAGCTGGCGTCGGGCTTGGCGGTGTTTCCCGATCGCGTCTCCAGCCCGAGGTTCGCCGACCCGTGCCAGCGCAGCATCCCCCAGCGCGACGGGAACTCGCCGTCGAGCACCTTCGACAGATAGCTCGCGTCCTCGCCCGCCGACGGCTGCGCGCGGTAGACGCCGCCGACGTCGCCGGTTCCCGCCAGGAAGCTCACGCCGGCGCGCACCAGCGCCAGCACCTGGCGCTCGGGCAGATCCAGCGCCAGCGCCGCCGTGCGGTCCTTGTACACGCGATAGACCTTGCCTTGCGTGCCGGTGGCGACGAAGACGCCGCCCTCGCCCGCGGTCGATCCGGCAACGGCGCCCGGAGTTCCTTCGGCGTCGGGCAGCACGGCGGTCAAGTAGCCGTCGGCCAGCGAGAAGATCTGCTCGATGCGCCCGTCGCGCTCCAATTTGTAGAGCCCGGCCTTGGCCTTGCGTTGCCCGGGCCGCGGCAGCGAGCCCGCCGAAGCCGGTGAGCCGGCCGTCTGCGTGACGCGCGTCCCCTTGGCGGCGACCGGGCCGGGCAGCGTCGTCGGAGAGCTCTTCTCGAAATCGTTCACCGCGACGTAGATCGCGTCGCGCGTCGGCGCGATCGCGCGCACCTCTTCGGCCTCGAAGTCCTGCAGCGCCTCCGCGCGCCCCTCGAGCGAGACACGATAGAGGATCGCCTCCTCCGACGTGCCGGCCAGCAGCGCGTGCGCGCCGCCCGGTTCCTGCGCCAGCGAGACGATGTGCTTGTCGCCCGAATCCCAGAGCTCGCGCGCGTGTCCCTTGTCGTCGATCGCGAACACCTTGCCGGGCGATCCGGTGCCGGCATAGGTCACTCCGGTGCGCGCGTCGTACACCAGGCTCCAGACGTGATCCGCCGACAGCGTGGCCCACTCGTGCGCGGCGCCGTTCTTCGGATCGACGCTGTAGATGTGGCCGCCGGGCGTGGTGCCGGCCAGCAGCGTTCCGTCGTTGCGCACCGCGAGCGCGGTGATCCACGCGGCGTCGAGGTCGGCGACCTTGCGCGCCGGCTTCTCGTCGCCGGCGTGCGGCGGCTTGGTGTCGACGGCGAAGATCTTTCCCTGATCCCCCGTGCCGAAGTAGGCGACCTGTCCGTCGCGGCTCTGCACCGCGCACCACGCGAAGGCGGCGTCGAGCGGCACGTGCGTGGTCTTCATGCCGGCGACGACCTCGCCGGTCGGCAAGATCATGCTGCCGGTCGCCTCGCCCTCCTCGAAGTCCTTGGAGGTGGTTTGACGAAAGACCTTGGTTGCGGTGGCGTTCGCGCTTCCGGTCACTGTCGCCACCAGCAGCACGGCGATCCCCGCGCTGCGCATCCGTCGCTCGCTCCGGCTCATGGGCCCGGCAATTGTAAGCGAATTGGGGTGACTTCGCCCGCCCGTGGGCTCACGGAGAGTTGTGGCCGAGCACGTCTTCGCGCACGTACAGCGTCAGCTCTTGCTTGCCGCTGACCAGACGCTTCGACGGAAAGACGGTGCGATCGGCGACGCGATACGCGTCGGCGCGCCGGGTCTGGTTGCCCGGGCGCAAGGTATCCAGCGCCGCGGGCGGCAAACCCGAGAGCAGCTTCCCGCGCAATGAAGCTCCGTCGTCGGGCGTCTGCACGCTGACGACGATCGACGACGCCGAGTAAAACTTGCGCAGGTTCTCGATGTAGCCGCGCAACGACTCCGGCTGAGGTGTGTCGGGCTTGACCTGCGCGCCGCTCGCGACCTCGAGCTTGACCATGTCGCCGCCCACGCTGCGCGGGATCACCACCGGCACGATCTCCACGTATTCGCTGCCGGCGTAGGGGCGCAGCGTGACTCGCAGCGGGACGGTGTCGCCGGCGTGAACCACGTCGCCCGGCATCGAGACGCCGACGATCTCGGCGACGTCGCGCCGGAACTCGACGCGCACGTCGACGTCCATGCGGTCGAGCACCACCGGCTCGAAGGGATTGAACAGCAGATCGCCGATCGCGCGCAGCCCGCGCGACGACGACAGCGCGCGGCCCGACACGCCCTCCGACGAGAACAGCTGGTCGCGCAGCTCGAGCGTGGTGTAGCCCTTGACGTTCATCTTCGACGTCACCGTGACCACCATGTCGGTGACGTCGGGCTCGGCGTCGGCGATCGCGTTGCTGACCACCAGCGACGCCAGCATCGGCGTCAGGCGCCGGTTGCGCGCGACGTCGGCGCGGAAGATGCGCGCCTCGCCGCCCGGGCCGCCGACGCGCACCTCGACCGGCATCATCGTGGTGCGCGCGTCGAGATCGCCGATGATGCAGGCCTGGCGATCCTGCACCAGCGTGCCGACCTCTTGCAGCGGCGACGACATCTTGAACGACTGCGACAGGCTGGGCAGGAACGCGTGAATCTCCGCGTCCACCATCGGCAAATAAACTTCGCCGATGCCGAACATCGGGTGGCCGAAGGCGAAGACGTTGGGACCGTCGATGTAGGTCACGGTCCCCGTCGCGACCGTGCTCATGTCACCGCGCACGAGCTCGACGCCGATCGCCGAGCCGGGCTCGACGTGGCCGGGCGCGGGCGCGAGACCCCGCTTGCGACCGCCGCCGGCCTGCATGGGCACCAGGCCGGTGGGCCGCAGGTCCTCTTCCAGCTCGGCGAAGGTGCGCGGCGTGAAGCCCGCCACCGACAGCGGCACCGACGCGCGAATGAGGCGTGGCTCCCCGCCGACCGAGGCGGGCAACATCGTGGGCAGCCCCAGCCCGCGCGAGAGCGCCGCCGGGCCATCCGTGCCGGCGCGCCCGAAGCCCGACGCGCCGCCGGCGGTCGCCAGCGCCTCGGCGCGCGCCACGCTCTGGTCACCCCCGCCTTCGCCACCTTCGTTGTCGCCGGCTTCGCGGCGCGCCAGCGTCTCTTCCTTGATGCGGCGGGGACGGCTGCGCTCGGCCAGCATCGATTCGATCGGCGTGACGCCGCCGAGCGGTTCCTTGGCAAAGCTCCACGCGTAGGCGATCGCGCCCATGAGCTTGCCGTCGATGTAGACCGGGCTGCCGCTCATGCCGGCGACGATGCCGGAGAACTCGACGCGCGGATCCTCGGCGCGGATCAAGATCACGTCCTGCTTGGGCAGGAAGTTGCGCATGATCGCGACGACGCGAATCTTGAACGGCTCCGGCTTGGTTCCGGAGAAGACGGTGAGCGCTTGTCCCACCATTCCCGGCCTCACGTCGGCCAGGCGAAGGATCGCCGGCGGCGGACCGCCCGGCACGATCGCCTTGAGCCGGGTCGGCGCGGTGCCGGCGGCCCAGAGCGGCGAGGCTATGAGCAGCGCCAACAACGCAAAAACAGCGCGAAACACGAGATTCCAGCGTATGGGGCGCGATCGACAGTGTCAACTGAATGAAGCAACGCGCGATGGATTCGTGTTCGCGGACCGACACCGCCGCTTGACCGATTGAGCATTTTGCCGGCAAATTGTTGGCCTTCCAATTCGCGTTTCTTCACCTTCACCAAACGAGAGGCCACAAGCAAATGCGGAACTCCCAACTCATCGTCGGTCTGGTCTTCGCGGCGGCGCTCGGTTTCGGGCTCGGCAACTGCGGCGGGAGCTCCGGCTCCTCGGGCGGTTTCCAAGCGTGTCCGCAGGGCTCGACGTCGACGTGTACGCAGGCCGAGCTCAACCAGTACAGCGACTGCGTCCTCAACGCGTGCTCGTCGGGATATTCGGCGTGCTTTGGCCCGGGCTTCAAGACCGGGAGCTTCTCGGGCCCCTGTGCCAGCTACGCCCAATGCACGTCGGCGTGTGGCTGCAACAACCAGTCGTGCACCACGGCGTGCGGAGCGCCTTCGCAGGACTGCGAGACCTGTCTGACCGGGAACCTCGTCACGTGCATTCTGGGCTCGACCTGCACGCTGCCGGCTTGCGCGGGTGGTCTGCCGGGCGTCGGCGGGACGGCCGGCGGAGGCCTGGGTGGTCACGTCGGTGGCACCGGCGGCATTTCGGGCGGGGCGGGTTCGACCGGCGCGTCGGGGACCTGCGCCGACCTGCTGGCCTGCTGCAACAGCATCGCCACCGCCAGCATCAAGGCCCAGTGCATGTCCGAGTACTCCCTGCTCCTGCCGATGGGCGACGCGACCTGCGGGGCGGCGGTGAGCGGGTTGCGCAGCGGCGGCCTTTGCCCTTGACGCGCAGCCGCGGCCCCATTCGCTTGACTCCCTGATCGGCCCGAACCAATATCGCGAATTCAAGGACGGGCCGTGCTGACGGTCCGTCGCGAATTCAGGTGCGGGGCCGTCGGTGACGGTCCTTTTGGAGGCTCGCTCGGTATGAAATTCCTGCTGATCGTCTGCGGACTGTTCATTGCGCTCTGCGGAGTGGTGATGAGCTGTGGTCCACAACAGGCCTACTGTCCGAACGGACCCAACGGCCAGTGCGGTGACAACTCCGTCGGCGGCAACGGCGGCACCACCTTCGACGCCGACCAGGGCGACGCGACGATCATCACCGGCTCCGGCGGTATGTAAAGGAACGCCGCTCGCCGCCGAGCTACAATGGGCGGAACGTGGAACGATGAGACGGTTCAGAGCGGTCGTCATCGGCGGGAGCGGCTACGGTGGCGCCGAGCTGATCCGGCGCCTGCTCATCCACCCCGACGTCGAGCTCGTGCGGGTCGCCAGCGTCGACCACGTCGGTGAGCCGGTGGGCGCGGTGCACCTGCCGTTGACCGGACGCACCAGCTTGCGCTTCGAGGACCTGTCACCGGGAGCCGCGGTCGAGGGCTGCGACGTCGCGCTGCTGGGCCTGCCGCACCGGGTGAGCGCGCGCAAGGTCCCCGAGATCTTCGCGGCGGCGCCGCGGGTGAAGGTCGTCGACATGTCGGGCGACTTCCGGCTCAAGGATGCGGCGGCGTACGAGCGGTTCTACGGCGGTGCGCATCCGCACCCGGAGTGGCTCCCCCGCTTCGTCTACGGCTTGCCCGAGCTGAACCGTGAGGCGATCCGCGTCGCGCAAGCGGTCGCGTCGCCCGGTTGCTTTGCGACCACCATCGAGCTCGCGCTGTTGCCGCTGGCGCGCGCCGGCCTCCTGGGCGGCGTCGTGCAGGTCGTCGGCATCACCGGCTCGTCGGGCAGCGGCGTGGCGCCGTCGCCGGGGACGCACCACCCGATCCGCGCGGTGAATCTGAAGACGTACAAGGTGCTGGAGCACCAGCACACGCCGGAGATCGGCGAGGCGCTCGCGCAGGCGGGCGCGCGCGGGCTGGAGCTGCGCTTCGTGCCGGTGTCGGCGCCGCTGTCGCGCGGGATCCTGGCCACCAGCTTCGTCGAGGTGCCGGCGAGCGAGACGGCCGAATCGATCGGCGCCCTCTACGCGCGCGCCTACGAGGGCGAGCCGTTCGTGCGCTTCGTGCGCGATCGCCTGCCGGAGGTCGCGGCGGTCTCGGGCAGCAACTACGCCGAGGTCGGCTTCACGCTCGGCGAGGCCCATGGAGGCCTGGAGCGCTCCGGCGGTCCCAGGTCGAGCGCCGGGACCCGTACGCTCGCGATGGTCAGCGCGACGGACAACTTGATCAAGGGCGGCGCGGGGCAGGCGATCCAGAACATGAACCTGATGCTGGGCCTACCGGAGACGGCCTCGCTGGAAGATCCGGGGCCTTGGCCCTAGGCGCATCGGGCGGAGCGAGCACGGGGGATGCCGCGCTCTCGGGCGCGCGGCCGGTGGTGGTCAAGCTGGGAGGCGAAGTGCTGGGCGCGCCGGCGATCGGCGCGGTGGCGTCGGATCTCTCTCGCGCCGTCCAGCATGCGCGCGCCGGTTCGGGCGCACATTTCATCGTGGTCCACGGCGGCGGCCCGCAGGCGACCGCGCTGTCGCAGCGCCTGGGGCTCGAGCCGCGGCTGGTCGGCGGCCGGCGCATCACCGACGCGGCGACCCTCGATGTGATCAAGATGGTCGTCGCCGGTCAGCTCAACGTCGATCTGGTCGCGGCGCTGCGCGCGGCCGGCGTCGCCGCCGTCGGCCTGCACGGCGCCAGCGGCCTGGTGCGCGCGCACCGCCGGCCACCGCGCGTGGTCTCGGGCGGCGGGCCCGATCCGATCGACTTCGGATCGGTCGGCGATGTCGACGGGTTCGATCTCGCGCTGCTGGCGGCGCTGGAGAACGCGGGCTATCTGCCGGTGATCGCCTGCGTCGGCGCGTCGCCGCGCGGCGAGGTGCTGAATATCAACGCCGACGTCGTCGCCAGCCAGCTGGCGGCGGCGGCGGGCGCATCGGCGCTGGTCGCGGTCACCGGCGTGGGGGGCGTGCGCCGCGACGCCGCCGATCCGGCGACGCGCCTGCCGCGCATGACCGTCGCCGAGGCGCGCGCGGCGATCGCGGATGGCGCGGTGCGCGGCGGCATGATCCCCAAGCTGGAAGAGGCGTTCGCGCCGCTCGCCGCCGGTGTCGGCGCGGTGCACATCGTGGGCGCCGGCGAGATCGCCGACAGCCTGGCGATGCCGGGGAGCGTCGGGACGCTGCTTCTGCCGTAAGATAGAACGAGGCCGTGGGACGACTCCAAGTTCACGTTCGCAACAAGATGGTGGCCGGCGCGCTCGCGGCGATCCCGGTGGCCATCACCCTGTTCATCCTCTGGTACGTCGATACCAAGGCGCGCACGCTGTTCGGCGCAGAGTATCCCGGGCTCGGCATCGGCATCACGCTGGTGCTGATCTACATGCTGGGGTTGTTCGTGAGCAGCGTGCTCGGCAAGTTCGTGATCGGGTTGGCCGACGGGGTGCTCCGGCGAATCCCGGGGCTCAGCGCTCTTTACCGCTCGTGGAAGCAGATCGCCGTCACCACCGGGGGCCACGAGGGGATCTTCGCGCACGTCGTGCTCGTCCCCGACGAGAGTGGGCAGATGCGCATGCTCGCCTTCAGCAGCGGCAAGCCGATCGACGGTGATCCCAACACCTGCTGCGTGTACGTGCCGGCGTCTCCCAACCCGACGTCGGGCCGGCTCTTCTTCGTGCCGATGAACCGCTGCTTGCCGCTCGACGTGACGCCGCAGGCCGCGCTCAAGATGATCATCTCGGGCGGCAACTTCGTACCGCCGGCGATTGGCGCGGCGACGCTGATGTCGACGGCGACGGCGAAACGGCTCGCGCCATGAGACGCGCGCGGCTTCTGTTGGCGGCGCTGGGTGCCGCGGCTCTGGCAGCGCTGCCGGGATGGCCTGCGTGCGCCGCGCCGGCCGCCAGCGCCGCGCCACCTGCGCCGGGCAAGTCGGCGAGCGCCAGCTATCGGCTCGTCGACATCGAAGGCATCAAGGGTTTGTTGCACCAGGGACGCGGACACGTGGTGCTGGTGCACTTCTGGGCCAGCTGGTGCGGCCCCTGTATGCGCGAGCTGCCGATCGTGGACAAGTTCGCGCACGACATGAAGCCGCGCGGGCTCGAGGTCGTGTCGGTGTCGCTGGACAACCCCGGGCGTCCCGGGGTCGCGGAGCACGTCGGCGCGCTGCTGCGCAGGCAGGCGCCGAACCTGACGCCCAACATCGCGCGCTTCGTCGACGCCGATGAGCTGATCGCGGCGATCAGCCCGCGCTGGACCGGCGCGATCCCCGCGTTGTTCGTCTACGATCACACCGGCCAGCTGCGCGCCGACATGTATGGCGATTCATCGCGGCCCGAGCTCGAGCACATGGTCGGCGGCCTGCTCAAGGAAGCGGCCGACAGCGCCGGACGTCCGTCGGGCGGCGCCGCGCCCAAGTCCGGCGCCGCTCACTTGTAGTCGAGCACGACGACCTCGGTTCCGGGCCGTCCCTTGAGCGGCGTCAGCGGGATCGTGTTGCCGGCCTCGCGCCGCACGTTGGGCCGCGCGGCCAGGAACGGCTCGACGGGCGCGAGCTCCTTCACGGTCACGGCGTCGGTCTTGTAGTGCATGGGGATGACCAGCACCCGCGGGTGCAGCTGGTCGATCACGCGCGAGGCCTCGTGCGCGTTGATCGTGAAGGTGCCGCCGACCGGGATCAGCACCACGTCGACGGCGCCGATCGCCGACAGCTGGTCGTCGGTGAGCATATGCCCGAGGTCGCCGAGGTGCAGGATGCGCATGCCGGCCACCTCGAACAGGAACGCCGTGTCGAGGCCGCGCTCCGCGCCGCGCTTGTCGTCGTGATAGACCGGGATCGAACGGACCGAGACCTCCTTGACCTTCTCGTCGATCCTGACCCAACCCTTCTTGTCGGCGGTCAAGCCGCGCAGGACCTTGGGCTTGTTGGCGAGCATGGCGATGTTGTTGTGGTCGGGGTGCTCGTGGCTGATCGTGACCGCGTCGGCCCTCAGCCCCGGAGGCAGCGAATAGCCGAGCCCCTTGGGGATCGGGTCCATCAAGATGCGCGTCCCGGCCGCGGTCTCGAGCAGAAAGCACGACTGCCCGAACCAGGTCAGCTTGCCGATCGAGGCGCCGGCCGCTCGCGCGAGGCGCGCCGGTGCCACCGGCGTCACGCCCGAGAGGACCAGCGCCAGGATTCCCAACGGCAACGCGACGGCGAGGCGACGCCTCGGCTGCGGAAGGCACTTGGGCATGTCACCTCATCATAGCCTGCGCGCGCGGGATTTCCTGGGAGGCTCGTCGTGGCGGCGTTAGTCTCTGGGGCATGCGGAGCGACGGATGAGGCGAGCGCTGCGCGCGATCCTGCTGGCCGCTTGCCTCGCGGGCGGCTGCAACGCAGGCACGATCGAGATCTCGAGCGCGCCGATGGCGGGCCTGATCGGGGGCGTCGCCTGGAGCTTTGGAACGGCCGAGACCAACGCGTTGCTGTCCAGGTCCGATCAGCTCTGGATCGACGTGTACCAGGAGGCGCTGGCCCCTTGCACCGGCGCTGGCGCCAGCGTGAGCAGCAATCGACTGATCCTGAACGCACCCACTCAGGCGGGCGACTACCTGCTGGGCAGCGGGGTCAGAGTGACCTTCTACGTCCCCATGACCGGAAACAACTACGTTGCGACGCAGGGACGCATGGTCATCGACCAGGTCACCGACACGATGCTCAGCGGCGGCGCCAACCTCCGGTACGACGACAGCAACGACGTCGACGGCCAGTTCCAGGCCACGATCTGCCCGCCTTAGCGGCGAGCAGACGACATATCTGGCGTATATCTTACGGTCGATGTCCGAGGAGGATTCCAAGCCGGTTCAGGCCGATGCACAGCCCGACACGGCCGAGCCCGGCGTGAACCTGCGCGACGCCGCGGTGGCGCCACCGCGGCAGACGATCGCGGAGATCCTCGAGCGGCTGCCCGCGGCGCCCGGCGTCTACATCATGAAGGACCGCCGCGGCAAGGCGGTCTACATCGGCAAGGCCGGCGTGCTGCGCAACCGCGTGCGGCAGTACTTCCAGGCGTCGTCGGGCGACAACCGCGACTTCGTGCCCCTGCTCGACGGGATCGTCGCCGACATCGAGACGGTCGTCACCTCGAACGAGAAAGAGGCGCTGCTCCTCGAGAACACGCTGATCAAGAAGCATCAGCCGCGCTTCAACGTCAACCTGCGCGACGACAAGAACTACCTGGTCCTGCGGC
>CAZNCQ010000145.1:0-17527 GCA_964571275.1 uncultured Myxococcales bacterium | reverse complement strand
ATGCCGCAGAACTACAACGGCACCACGACGATCGGCGCGGGCGCCACCCTGCAGCTCGGAGCCGGCGCGGCCGTGCAGGCCATGCGCGCCACCGTCGGCGCGCCCACCGCTGCCGAGCCTCACGGCGCGGTCACCGCGACCGCGCTGGTCGCCAGCTACTCCGGCGACAGCAGCTTGCTGACCGCGGAGTCACCGGGGGGCGCCGCCACCAACGCCATCGTCAACGACGGGCGGCTGCTGGTCAACAACGCCACCACGGCCATCACGCTGTCGCACATCAGCGGCGCCGGAACGGTCACCCAGATCGGCCCCGCGAGCGTCACGCTGATGACCAACAGCTATCGCGGCGGCACCCAGATCCGCGGGGGAATCCTGCTGGCCGGCGACGACCGCGCCCTCGGCAGCGGCGACGTCGTCAACCAGGGCACGCTCGCCACGGCGCCCGGACAGCGGACGATCGACGTGCGCGGTAACTTCCGCCAGGGCGCGCGCGGCGTGCTCCGGCTTTCAGGCGGGCGCGATGGTACCGGCGCGCTCCTGCGCGTCAGCGGACACGCCGAGATCGACGGACAGCTCCGCGTGCCGTTACGCGCGATCGCGGCCGGGGGGCGAACGCCGATTATCCGAGCGGCGGGTGGGCTGCGCGGGCGTTTCCGCTCGATCGTCGCCGCTGGCCGGGAAGTCGCCGCGAGTTACGACGGCACGACCTGCTACGTGACCGGGCGGCCGTCGAGGGGACGCCTCGCGACGCCCGCGCTCGTCGCCGCCGCCGAGTGAGCCCGCCGCCAGCGCGGCGTCGCCTGAGTCACGGAATGCGCTCCCTGGTTCGACGCGCGCGGGCGTGCGATTGCGTGATCGATTGCTGGGTCGCCGTTCATTGATCATCGCCGGAGCCACCGGCGGAGGTCCGCCCATGTCCCATCGCCACGCCGTTGCTTTATTCGTTGTGCTCGCCGTCGGAACCGCCGCTTGCGCCAGCTCCGAGACCGCTTCTGACGACGCCGGCACCAGCGGCGCGACCGGCGGTCACAACGCGGCGACAGGCGGCGCGGGTGGCAGCCCCGGCGCGGGCGGAGGCACCGGCTCCGGCGGCAGCAACGGCGCGGGCGGCGTCATCACCGGCAGCGGCGGGAACGCCAATCCGGACGGCGGCGCCGACAGCGGTCGGACAGACACCGGCGGCGCCGCGGGGCGAGCCGGGACCGGCGGCGCGACCGGCCTGGGTGGCACGACCGGCACCGGCGGCTCGGGCGGGATGGGCGTCGCGGGCACGACGATGTTCCCCAAGCCGGGCGGAACCAACCTGTGCCCCGACCCGACGTTGCGCATCACGTTCTCGGGAGCCCCGACGGTGGGCACCGCCGGCAAGATCCAGGTCTTCAACAGCGCGCAGCCGGCAACCGCGGTCGCGGTCGTCGACGTCGGTGCGACGACGTTCACCAAGACCATCGGCGGCATGGTCTTCAACACGCAGCGTCCGGTGTACATCGACGGCAACACCGCGGTGGTCGTCTTGCCGGTCGCGGCGCTCGCGTTCAATCAGACCTTCTACGTCACGGTCGACTCCGGCGCGATCAAGGGGCCGGGCGGGGCCGCGTTCTCGGTGACCGGCGCCACCACCTGGCGCTTCACGACCGCGGCGGCGGCGCCGGCCAATCGCACCGCCATCAGCGTCGCGACCGACGGCAGCGCCCCCTATTGCTCGGTGCAGGGCGCACTCGACTTCGTGCCGGCCAACAACACGGCTGCCACCACCATCACCATCGCCGCGGGGACCTATCACGAGATCATCCACGTCACCAACAAGAGCAACGTCACGTTGATGGGCGCCAGCCGCACGGGGACTGTCATTGCCGCGACCAACAACAACACCATGAACCCCAGCACCAAGGGCCGCTCGCTGGTCGGCATCGACAACGCGACCGGCTTCTCGGTCCGCAACCTGACGATCGACAACCAGACGCCCCAGGGCGGATCGCAGGCCGAGGCGTTGCGCATGGAGAGCTGCGACATGTGCATCGTCCGCGACGCCACCGTGATCAGCCTGCAAGACACCTTGCTCTGGGACGGGCGCATCTACGCCAACAATTGCTTGATCGAGGGCAACGTCGACTACGTGTGGGGCGGCGGCGCCGCCTACTTCGCGAATTGCGAGATCCGCACCATCGGCCGCTCGGGCCCGATCGTGCAGGCACGCAACCCGGCGAACACCTACGGCTACGTCTTCGTCGATTCGCGCATCACCAGCGATGCCGGGCTCACCGGCGGCGTACTGGCGCGCATCGACGTCGGGACCTACCCGGCCAGCCACGTCGCCTACATCAATTGCCAGATGACATCCGAGATCGCGGCGGTCGGCTGGCAGCTGACCGCCGGCACCGACGTCTCGATGCTGCGCTTCTGGGAGTACCAGAGCGTCGACGCCAGCGGCAATCTGATCAACACCGGCAGCCGTCTCAACGGATCGAAGCAGCTGACGGCGGCGCAGGCGGCGATGATGCGCGATCCGTCGGTCGTGCTCGCGGGCTGGACGCCGCCCGCGAACTGAAGTCTTCCCGGTATTGCGGCGGCCGCCGCTCGACGCAGGTTCATCCGCATGCGCGAAGGCGGCACGGCCGCGGGTGAGCTCGCGTCCTGGAACGACGGCGCAGCCAGGCGCTCGATCGTCTCGTTCGGCGAGCGCACCACGCGCGCCGGCTCGCCGGACTACGTCGCGCCCGACGTCCGCGCGCCACCGGAGCGCCGCCCGGGCGCAGGCAGCGACTCTGGAAGGCGAGGCGGCAGGCGGCGCTCGCCGCTACGGGTAGACCTCGCGCGGCGGGCTCACGGGCGCGCTCGTCGCAGGCGAAGCGCGCCTGACCGGGCGGCGCTCGCGCCAGAGCCGCCGCGGCAGGACCGACGCGCCGGCGGCGCCGCCGAGCACCGACGCCGCCAGGCCAAAGACCAGCGCGCCGAAGAGTCCCCAGAACGCCTTGCCTGATCTCTCCGCCGCCTTGAGCGCGCCTGCCCGCGCGTTATCGGCCGCGTCCTGCGCCCGCATCTGCATCTCGGTGACCTGCTCGCGGTACTGGACCTCCAATCGATCGACCACCTCGCCGGCGTCGGCCTGCGACAGCCCGGTGTCCAGCGTGAGCGCGGTGGCCAGCGTGTCGCGATCCCAGTGCCCCTCCGCCGTCGCCGCACCGACGGCCCGGCGCGCGGCGTCCTCGACGGCAGCGACCGAGATCGGCGGCTGGCCGCGCGCCACGAGCCGCTCGTTCACCGGCCGCAGGGCGTCGTCGATGTTCAGCGACAGCGACGGAGCACCGCCGCCGAGCGTGCGCCCCGCCACTGGCGCCGACGGCTCCTCGGCGCTGCCGACGGCGTGCCCCACGGAGGCCACGCCCGAGACGATCGTCGACAGCGCGGCGACCACCAGCGCGCCGCCGAAGATGGTCGTGAGGCTCCACACCACGAGCCCGTGCACGGCGCCGCCCGCGCGCCCGACGAAGCCGGCGCCTCGGCCGGCGACCCATCCGCCGATGAAGAGCGCGATGAGCGGCGCGATCACCGCCCAGATCCCCGCGAACAACGCCGACGGCCGCAGGCTGCGCACGCCGTTCGGATCGATGGTCGAAAGTCCGACCGCCAGCCCGAAGACGTACAGCAACGTCCACAACCCCAGCGCCGCAACCGCGCCGCCAAACACCGCGCCCCAGCTCAGGCGCGGCCGGCCGATGGGAAAGTTCCTCGACGCCGGCTGAGCGGCACCCTCGATGGTTTCGGTCTCCAAGACCTCGGCCATGGCGTTCCTCCTCGAAGGCGGCGGCGGTGACACCCGCCGGCCCTCACCTGAGAACATTCTCACGAAATCGCGCACTCGGAAGGCGACGGGAGGCGCCCGAACCCTTCGCGGTCACTTCGTCAGCGACGCGGTCTCGAGCCACCACGGATGCTGAGCCGTGCCGTCGAAGGTCTCCGACGTCTTGTACTTCTCCCATTCGCCGTGCGCCGCCACGGCGGCCGTGCGCGCGAGCGCCGCGCGCTTCTCCGGCTCGTTCATGGGGTGCCAGCGGTAAGCGGCGTCGATCCCCTGCATGAGGATCCCCAGTGTGTCGCAGCCGGTTATCACCACCGACGTCGGCTGGCTCATGGCGTAGTGCAGGCACTCCGTCGGCGTGACCGTGTGCTCGACCATCGGCGCGCTCTGCAGAAACAGCCCCGAGCCGAGCGGCTTCATTCCGAGCACGCCGATCTCGTCCTTCGCCAGCTCGGGCACCACGTGCCGCCCGAAGCTGCGGTAGTGCGGATCCATCACGTTGATCGGCAGCTGCACGGTGTCGAATCGATAGCCGTGGGCGCGCGCGGTCGCGAGCATCTTGAGATGAATGTCGGGGCTCTTGTGCCCGGTGAAGCCCACGAAGCGGATCTTGCCCGCCTTGCGCGCCGCCTCCAGCGCCTCGATCGCCCCCTGCGCGCCGAACACGCGCTCCGGGTCGGACATCCGGATCACCTCGTGGATCTGCACCAGATCGATAACGTCGGTGCCGAACGCGCGCAAGCACTGATCGATCTGGTCCGCCGCCGCCTGGCGCGTGCGCCCGTCGATCTTGGTCATCAGGAAGGCGCGCTGGCGGTAGCCGTCGCGCAAAGCGCGCCCCATCCAGACCTGGCTGCGGCCGTCGTTGTAGTCCCAGCAGTTGTCGAGGAAGGTCACGCCGTGATCGATCGCGGTGCGCACGATGCGCGTCGCGGTCTGCTCGTCCCTGGCGAGGCCAATGTGGAATCCGCCGAGACCGAGCAGCGAGACCTCGACGCCGGTCCGGCCGAGCGCGCGCGTCGGCATGTGGCCGCCCGCCGGCAGCTTGAAGTCCTCTGCCGCGGGCGCGCCCGGCTGCGGCGTCTTCGGCGGCTCGGCGGCCGCCAGGCCCCGAGGCCAGGCCGCCAGGCCGCCCGCGACTCCCGAGATGAACGCCCGCCGCCCGAAGCCGCTCACAGACCTGTCCGTAGGCGCCATCGTGCTCGAAAAGTTCAGACCGGAGATCCCGCGCGTCAAGGCCCGAACCACACCGATTCGATCGGCGTCATGTTCGCGCCTCTCACCGCGACCCGAGGTCGCAATCGCACGCCGCCACCGCGAGGACAGCGGCTCAGCTCGAGAGGTGAGCGGCGACCTCGCGCGCGGCACGCGCACCGCTCCTGAGCGCGCCATGGACCGTGCCGGGATCGCCGCCTGTGTCGGTCGCCTCGCCGGCGAAGAAGAGCCGGCCCGACAGGGGCGCGGCGAGCTCGGCCGGCGCATCCAGCCCGCCGACCGGGACGTAGCTGTAGGCGCCGCGCGCGTAAGGATCCTCGGCCCAGTCGACGACGACCGCGTCCTCGACGGCGGTCAGCAGATCGCGCGTGCTGGTTCCCAGCCCGCGCGCGAGACCCGCGATCGCCGCCCGCAAACGCGGCAAAGATGGATCGCCGGACACCGGGCCGCGCGCGCCGTTGCCCACCCTCGCCAATCGATCGGCTGCCGGACCCGCGACCCACCCGACCAGGCAGCGGTGCGGCTCGGGACCAAACGTCCACCACACGGGGACCGCGGCGCCGGGCACGTGCAGGAAGCCGGTGTCGCGCGGGATCGGCGACGACCATCCCGAGCCGAACCGATCGCGAAAGCGCACGACGATCTTGACCACGTTGCCCATCGCCAGATGATCGATCGCGGCGCGCTTCCCGGCTGGCAGCGCGGGGGCGAATGCGATGGCGCCCCGGGCGGGCCGTCGCGCCTGCAGGACGCTGAGCGGGACCGTCACCAGCGCGACGCGCGCCCGCAGCGTCGCCAGTGTGCCGCCAAGCGCGCCGCGCGAACGAACCCGAACGCCACCCGCGCCCCATTCGACGTCGGTCACGACCGTGCCCAGGCGCAGCGCGCCTTGCGTCGTGCCCAGGCGCTGCGCGACTCGGGGGCGCGCGAGCGGCCGCGCCAGGTGCCGCACCAGCTGATCGTACCCGCCCGGCACGTGAAAGATGCGATCGCCCTCCTCCGCTTCGGAAGCGCGCGTCTGGCGGTTGAGTCCCAGGACAGAGATCCGCTCCGCGTCCGCCGCGTTGAATCCTTCGACGAACCCGAGCAACATCGCGCGGCTTTCACGCGACAAGCCGCGCGTGAAGCCGGGCCGCCGCAACATCGACGCGAACGACACGTCCTCGTCAGGCAAGCGATCCATCCAGGCCTGCGCCGCGCGCCAGGTCGCGCTTCCGAGGTCGATCGTGCCGCGCCGGACGAACGCGTGCCGCCACGAGAGCTCGATGACCCGCGCTCTGGCCGCCGCCAGCGCTTGCACCAACGTGCGCGGGCGGCCATGCACGAACTCCGCGCCGAGCTCGACGGGAGCGGGCCATCCCGCGGGCCGCTCCGTGCGGATCCGCCCGCCGAGGCGCGCGCGCGCCTCGAGCACCACGACGCGCAGGCCACGCTGCACCAGCCGGCGCGCCGCCTCGAGCCCGGCCACCCCCGCGCCAATCACGATCACGTCGTATCCACCTTGGGCTCGTCGGCTCGTCGCAGGCATCGGGTGGCCACAAGCGTCTCCACTCCGGCGCGCCTGTCAACTGGGGTTGATGGCCTCGAGCGATCGCCCCTCCGCGGCCACGCCCAGCACCGCCGCGACGGCGCCACCGCCGATCATCAGCGCCGCTCCCACGAAATAGCCGATGGCCAGGTCGGCGCGGCTTCCGGTGTCGAGCAGCCATCCGAACAGCGCCGGCGCGCTCAGGCCGCCGATCGCGGTGCCCGCGGCGTAGAAGAGCGCGATGGCCATCCCGCGCAGCTCGACGGGAAAGAGCTCGCTGACCGTCAGATACGCGGCGCTGGCCGCCGACGACGCGACGAAGAAGACCGCGGACCACATCAGCGTCTGCGTCGTCGCATCGAACCAGCTTCGCGCGAGCCCCACGCCGGTGATCGCGATGAGCACGCCGCTCAACGCATACGTCAGCGTGATCATCGGCCGCCTCCCGACGCGATCGAAGAGCGGGCCGAGGATCCAGGGCCCGAGGAGGTTGCCGAGCGCGAACGGGATGAGATAGAGCCCGATGCGCCCCGACGGGACGCCGTAAAAACGCGCCAGCACCAGGGAGTACGTGAAGAAGACACCGTTGTAGGTGAAGGCCTGCGCGCTCATCAGCGACAGACCCAGGATCGTGCGCCGCCGGTGGTCGACCAGCAACACGCGCGCGATGCTCGCAAAGCTCACGCGCCCCTTGGCTTGCAGCGTGACGGGTGGGCCCGCTGGCGGCAATGTCCCGCGCCGGTGCGCAGGCGCGGCGGCCAGATCCGCGGCGACCTCCGCCTCGATCGCGGTGGTGATCGCCTGCGCTTCGTCGTCGCGGCCGTGCAGCAGCAGCCAGCGCGGGCTCTCGGGAAGATGGCGCCGCATCAAGAGCACGGACAATCCCAGCCCCGCGCCGACGACGAAGACACAGCGCCAGCCGTAGGCGGTCGGCAGGATCCGCGCGTCGAGCAACACCAGCGCCAGCACCGCGCCCACCACCGTCCCGAGCCAGTAGGTGCTGTTGACCCCGAGATCGACGCGGCCACGCTGCCGCGCCGGGATCAGCTCGTCGACGGCGGAGTTGACGGCGCTGGCCTCGCCGCCGATGCCGGCGCCGCACACGAAGCGAAAGACGGCGAACGAGAAGAAGTTCCAGGCGAGACCCGATGCCAGCGTCGCCAGCAGATAAACCGCGAGCGTGATCAGAAAGAGACGCTTGCGCCCGTAGAGATCGGTGAGACGCCCGAACACCAGCGCGCCGGTGACCGCTCCCGCCAGATACGCGGTGCCGGCGCCGCCGACCTGCCCGGCCGACAGGTGCAGCGTCGCCGGCTCCATGAGCACCGGACCGATCGCGCCCACGAGCGTCACCTCGAGCCCGTCGAGCATCCAGGTGATGCCTAGCGCCACGACCACCCGCGTGTGCCAGCGCGACCAGGGCAGGCGATCCAGCCGCGCGGGGACGTCCGATTCGAATCGCGCGCCAGCCGCTCGGGTCATCGCGGGGAGCGCACCGCGGTGTCGCGCGGGTGAGGAAAAGCTGCCGGCATTGGGGGTGTCCCCAAGCTAGGGCGGCGTCCCGTCACGTCAATCAACAATCAATGAACGCCCCGGAGCGAATCACGCGGCTGCGCTTGCTCGCGGTCAATGCGGATCCACCTGTAAAACGGGGGTTGCCGAGGATGTGGAAGCGGGTGGCCATCGTCGTGCTGTCGGGCTGGGTGCTGTTCGCCGGCTACCTGTGGCCCCATACACACGCGAACCTGGTCAACAACTGGATCGTCGGCGTCGGGCTGCTGGTCTTCGGCACGATTGCCTGTGCAAGAAGCTGGGCGCGCTACGTGACGGTCGCGCTCGCAGCCTGGCTCTTCGCTTTCTTGGTGATGACCCGGCCCGCCGACCCGCGCACGTTCTGGAACGACGCCATGGTCGCGGTGTTCGTCCTCCCGCTGTCATTGCTGGGGCCGAAGAAGGACTGGTTTTCGCCGCCTCCCGAGACATCGCGCGCACGGGGGTGACCGCTCGATCCGCCGCCGTGCGTGATCCTGCTCGACCTCATGATGCCGGTCGTCGACGGACCCACGTTCCGCGAACGACAGCTCGGCGACCCGCAGCTGGATTTGATACGAAAGCACTGCCTTCAGGGCGGCTCGTCGAGCTGAAGGCCTCGACTCAGCTGCGTTTCCGCCGCGTGCGCGCCGCCTGCTTGGCGGCGCGCGACCGATCGGCGGCGCTGCGCCGCTTCGCAGCGCCTCGGGCCTGCTTGGCGAGCGCGCGCGGCGACGCGGCGTCGTGGCCTTCTGGCTCGAGCGCGCGTTCCGCCGCGCGCCCGCGCCGGCGCGAGGGCGCGCGCGGACGGCTGCGTCCCTGCCCTTGCCCCGCCTGGTACGCCAGCTCGGCCGAGCGCTGCGTGCGGCTCGAGACGCGACCGCGCTTCGGCGGCTTCAACGGCACCCCGGCCCGGCGCGCCTGGGCGAGGCCAATCGCGATCGCCTGCTTGGTCGAGCGCGCGCCGTGCTTCCCCTGGCGAATGTGATCCATCTCCTCGCGCACGAACTCACCCGCCGCCGTCGATGCACTCTTCCCGCTCGCGAGATCCCGCTTCGCTTTGTCCACCGTTTCCTTGCGTGGCATATCGCAAACCTGAGGTCTGCTTATCTTGACGCAAGAGGCGCCGCCCCCACTGACAGGAGGTAGACGATGATTCGCAAGCTCCCTTCAGGCCAATATCGACTCTACTCGCGCAAGCTGGATCCCAAGACCGGCCGCCGTCGCAATCTCGGCACGTTCAAGAGCCGCGCCGCGGCCGAGCAGCACGAGAAGGCGGTCCAGTACTTCAAACGACACTAGCAGGGCCAGGCCACGCATCGCCGTCCGGGTTTACAAACGTGAGCTCGATGCGGGCCCCGCCCTGGACGCGATTGCGCGCCGAGATCGATCCGCCCAGGCGGCGCATCAGCGCGGCCGCCGTCGCCAGGCCGAGGCCCATGCCGCGGTCTCCCTTGGTCGAAAACAGCGCTTCGAAAATCCGCGGAAGATCGTCGGGAGCGATCCCTGTCCCTTCGTCCTCGACACGGACCGCGACACCACCAGGGAGCAAGATGGCGCTCACGCTGATCGTCCCACCGTCGGGCATGGCGTCGCGCGCGTTCAAGAAGAGATTGATCAGCACATTGACCAGCTCGTCGCGCGGCGCCCAAACAAACGTTGTCTGTTCACCGAGCGGATTGAGGCAAATCGAGATACGGCCCGCGCCCGAATGGTCGCCCATCCGGAGCGATGTCTCCACCATCAGGATCGCGGGTTGGATGACGTCGTTCAAAAGGTCGAGGCGCACCGAGGGCGCTGCCCTCGGATGCGCGACGGATTGGAGCTTGTCGACCAATCCGGCCTGAGCCTCGATGATGGCTTGCAGCGCCTCGCTCTCGGCGCCCAGCGCCGACTCGCGTGGCAGCGAGGCGACACGCGTGCGAAGCGCGCCCACCAGGTTGCCGAGGTCGTGCGCCACACCGACGGCGAGCTCGGCGGCGACGCGCGCGCGTTCGGTTTCATTGAGACACGCGCTCATCATCGCAATCTGCGTCTCGGCACGGACCTGCTCCGTCACGTCGCGGACCAGCACCAGCCCAACGTGATCTTCCAGGGAGGACAAGGGACGCTCCACCATGAGCTCGACGACAATTCCGCATCGGGCGTAACGCTCCCGACGATGAGGAGCACCGTCGGTGAACAAGAGCTGCGTCTCCTCTATTGCAATCGCCCGCAACGAGCGCGCGGGCTGGTCCTCGGACGCCGGCGCCGATTCCGACGAATCGCGCCCGAACGGCTTCCATCCCGGACCAATGACGCTGCCGCGATCCATCGCGTCGAATGAGCGGTTGGTCAGCACCAACTTCCCGCCACGTACCATCGCCCAGCCAGTCGGGCTCATACGCAGCGCCCACGCCGCCATGGTGTGCAGGTAGCTGGTCTCGCGCCGCTGCTGAGCCATCACGGCCAGCGACGCATGGAACTCTCGTGTCAGTTGATCATGCGCCCGCCTGAGTGAATCGTGCGACAACTTGACCCATTTCGAAGCCTCGGCCATGGCGCAGCCTCAGCATAGGACGATCCGATCGGATGTCGATCAAAAACTGCCGCCGGTGGCGAACCCCTTGAGGTGGGATTGCTCGCGCGTATAGTCGGCGCAAAGAGGGCCTGATGAACGATGAACAGAGCGCCGCCGGCGGTTCCGCCGATGGGCAGGGGGCCGACGGTGGCAACTTCCAACAGGGAAGGCCGGACGACGAGGACGCGAATCACGCTGACCCGGAACGGGATGTTCTCGATGTTCTCATTGTCGGCATCGGCGCTTCGGCCGGCGGACTCGAGGCGCTGAAGGAGTTCTTCGATCACATGCCGGGCGACAGCGGCATGGCGTTCGTGGTGGTGACCCACCTGCCCGCCGGGCGCGTCAGCTTGATGCCGGAGTTGCTGGCGCGGCACAGCCCCATGCCGGTCACCGGGGTCGACGGCCCGATCGATGTGGAGCCAAATCACGTTTACCTCGCGCGCGGCGGCGCGGCATTGGGAATCGAAGGCGGCAAGCTGGTGCCCGGGGAGCCGAACCAAGGCGCCGGGCGCCAGCTGGTGATCGATGCGTTCTTTCGCTCACTGGCTCGCGAGGCGCGAGAGCACGCCATTGGCATCGTGCTGTCGGGGACCGGCAGTGACGGAACGCTCGGCGTGAAGGAGATCAAGGCGCAATCGGGGATGACGATGGCGCAAGAAGAGGGGAGCGCGCGCTACTCCTCGATGCCTCACAGTGCGATCGCCAGCCTCCACGTCGACTACATTCTCAGCCCGGCGGATATGCCGAAGCAGCTCGTCAACTATGCGAGCACACTGGCCCGGCGGATCCAGCTGACCCGTGAACCGGCATCCGACAGCGTCGATCTCTTCAGGCGCATCTTCCTGCTCCTGCGCAGCCGGAGCGGCCACGATTTTTCTTACTACAAGAGCACGACGATTCGCCGGCGCGTCGAGCGCCGAATGAACGTCCACCAAATGGAGTCACTGCGTGACTACCTCTATTTCCTGCAGAACAACGCGGCCGAACTGGACCGACTGTTCAAGGAGCTCTTGATCGGGGTCACATCCTTCTTTCGCGATCCCGAAGCGCACGAGAGCCTGGCCAAGCTGTTGCCCGATCTGTGTCGGGGCAAGGAGGACGGTTACGTCTTTCGTGTCTGGGTCCCTGCCTGTTCGACCGGCGAGGAGGCGTACTCGCTGGCCATCGCTTTCAAGGAGGCCATGGACCGTGCCAAATCGCTCTACGGCGTGCAGATCTTCGCGACCGATCTGGACCCCGAAGCGATCGAGATTGCCCGGACCGGCGAGTATCCGGAGAGCATCTCGGCCGACGTGAGCGGCAAGCGCCTGGAGCGGTTCTTCACGCAGACCGATGGGTTCTATCGAATCAAGAAGGAGATCCGCGAGATGCTGGTCTTCGCCCCACAGAACGTGGTGGAGGATCCTCCGTTCACGAAGCTGGACCTGCTCTCTTGCCGCAACCTGCTCATCTATTTCGACGCCAAGCTCCAGCAACGCTTGATACCGATGTTTCACTACGCCTTGCGCCCCGGGGCCATCCTGTTCCTGGGCACGTCAGAGGCCATTGGCAGCTTCGCTCACCTCTTCGAGCCGCTGGACAAGAAGTGGAAGATTTTCGGCCGCAAGGACGGCCCGTCGACCGCCTATATCGCAGACCTACCGGCCAGTCCCAGCGACATCGCGACTCGTGAGCTGGTCTCGGCCTCGTTTGGCCGGCGTCTGGCCGAACCCACGCTCGCGCAACACGCGGAGCGGGCATTGATCCAACATCTGGTGCCGCCGGCGTTGCTGATGCATGAGCGTGGAGAGATCGTGCACATTCACGGCCGTACCGGGCAGTTTCTGGAACCGGCTCCGGGCCCGCAGACGACCACGAATGTCTACAACATGGCGCGCGAAGGACTGCAGCTGGACCTGGCCGTGGCCATTCGACAAGCGGCGGAGAACGAGGCGGGCGTGATCCAGCGCGGGGTCCGCGTCAAGACCAACGGACACACGGTCACGGTCGATCTGCGCGTGAAGCTGCTGACCCAACCAGAGCATCTACGCGGCCTGTACCTGGTCGCGTTCGATCACGTCGAGCCGGTCCCGGTGATCGAAGCGCCGTCATCGAGCACGCCGTCCGCCGAAGCGGAGCCGGCGCCGGGGCGGATCGCCGAGCTCGAGCGCGAGCTGCAGCACGCCAGGGAGGTGCACCAGAGCACGGTCGAAGAGCTGGAGACGGCAAACGAAGAGCTCAAATCGACCAACGAGGAGCTGCAATCGACGAACGAAGAGCTGCAGAGCGCCAATGAAGAGCTGGAGACCTCCAAGGAGGAGATGCAGTCTTTGAACGAAGAGCTGCAGACGGTCAACGCCGAGCTTCAAGGAAAGGTGGAGGAGCTCTCGCGCGCCAACGATGACATGAAGAATCTGCTCAATGGCACCGACATCGCGACCATCTTTCTCGACAACGACCTCAACATCAAGCGCTACACCGACCAGGCCAAGAAGGTCGTCCGTCTGATCCCTTCGGATGTGGGCCGCCCCGTCGGCGACCTGGTTTCAAAGCTCAAGCACCAGACGTTGGCCGATGACGCCGCCGAGGTGTTGCGCACGTTAGGCTTCAAGGAAGCTGAGGTTCAGAGCGACGACGGAGCCTGGTACCTGATGCGAATGCTTCCCTACCGGACGACCGACAACGTGATTGACGGCCTGGTGGTGACATTCGTCGACATCACCAAGATCAAGGGCCTGCAGGAGGACTGGCGGCGGCTCATCGTCGCACTGGGCAGCGCGCCCACGGCGATCTTCGGACAGAGCAGCGACCTTACCTACGATTGGGCGTTTGGCACGATCCTGGGTCAGGCCGCCGAGCGCATGATCGGCCGAAAGGATCAGGAGCTCTTCGCGAGCGATGGCCGTTTGCTGGCGGATCTGAAGCGCGAGGTGCTCGCGCAAGGCAAGCCCCTGCGCCGGCGCATTCCCCTCGGCTTCGACGGAGCCCGTCGCACCCACGACATCTATCTGCAACCGACCGTAAAGGCCGGCGAGATTGTCGGCGTCAGCGGCGTGCTGACCGCGCTGGAGGATGCGCCCGGGGAGCATTGATGGGTGCGGATGGCGATCTCCCGCGTCAGGCCGGAGGCATCAGAGCCGCGCGAACGAGAATCCAAAGCCCTGCGCGGCCGTGATCGTGAGCGACGGTGTCGAAGGGGGGCCCGTGGGCGAGCCCATGAACACGTAGACCGCGCCCGCGCCGGGCGAGCCGTACGCGATCTCGTCGAAGCCGTCGCCGTTGACGTCGCCCAGGCCGCCGGCCAGCACCGCCGCCAGGCCCTGGTCGTTGTTGACGCGGCCGGGAACGAGCAGGGGCGCGAACGTCAGGCAGGCCGTCGACAGGCACGGCGTCGTGCCGCCGAAGTACACGCGCCCCGCCTCGGGCACGCCGAACAGCGACGAGATCAGGGCGAGCCCGTCGCTGAAGCCATCGCCGTTGACGTCACCGACGCCTTGATAGAAGGTGCCGGGCGGTGACGTCGCCACCGGGGTCTGGCCGTCACCGTCGAACAGCATCGCGCCGTCGGAGCCCGCGATGACCGCGTCGGGGAAGTCGGATGAGAGGTCGCCGTTGAAGTCGCCGCCGCCGATCGGCCAGGGGGCGTCGACCGAGCGGCCCGCCCCAGCCCAGGCGCTCGGCAGCTGCGCGATCGGTGTCGGGCTCACACCGGCGGCGCTGCCGAGATAAATCGCCCCGAAGTCGCGGCCGCCGACCAGCAGATCTCCGTAGCCGTCGCCGTTGACGTCACCCGCGCTGAGGACGCGCATCTGAGTGCCGGAGTCGGCTGCGGGCGTGGGGAACGTCACCGGCGAGCCGAGACCATCCGGGCCGCCGCGATAAACCGTGACCGACGTCGGTGGCCCGCTGGTCCAGACCGCCAGATCACCGAAACCATCGCCGTCGAGATCGCCGGCCGGGCCCGACTCGTCACCGAAGCCCGGCGTCGTGCCGACCAGCGTCTGCGCGGCCGTCGTCCCGAGCCCCTGCGGGCCGCCGGGGAAGATGCGCATCTCGCCGTTCACCACGGCGCCCGCGGCCTTGACGCCGACCGCGAGATCGCCGAACCCGTCACCGTTGAAGTCGGGGATCGCGCCCCAGCTCTCGGCGCGCTCGATGTCGCCCACGGGGATCGTCAACTCCCAGATCGCCGACGTCTCCTCGGGGTGTCGGTCATAGAACCATCGGCTCGCGGGATCGACGACGCGCCAGAACACCACACCGGGGGGCAGCGCGCGCGACGGCCGCGCCGAGTAGCCCGTCGTTTCCACGGACGCCAGCGAATGGCGGCAGCCGCGGTCACGGCAGATCTCAAGCGTCACCGCGCCGCGCCCGCCGGTCCAGAGGAAGAGCGGCCGCTGCGAGTTCGCAACAGACGTCGACAGGGGCGCCAGCAAGCGCAGTCGATCCGCCCGCGACGAGGCCGCCTGTTTCCCGACCCCGGCGGCGTCGTTCGTCTGTCCGAACGTGACTATAACCCCGGAAACCGCGACCACCAGCGAAAGAGCCGCCGCTTGAGCGATTCCTCCCCATAGCTGTCCCCGAGTCCTGCGCACCTGTCCCTGAGTAGTCTCCCTTACGGTCATCGCGGGAAGAACCTGGGAACAGCAACGCCGGTGTCAAGCCTGCGAACAACAACGTCACTGTCAAGTGAGGGACTGTCGATTCGCCCCAGGCCCAAATACAGCGCGACCCGCATCGCGTGCGCTTCGTCGCATGGGCAACTGAATAGGGACACATGAAGGCGGTCTCGCCCGGGATCATGCACATCAGTCCCGACGGTACCGTCCGGGCCCTCCGCACCCCTGCCGTTGGAGCCGTGCACAGCGAGGAGCCATCCCCCTCACCGAAACGGGACGATGATGAATAACCAGCGAATCGAGGGCCGGCCCCGGCTCGATCCGGCGCTGCGGGTGGGAGTTCTCGTCGATTTGCACTGGAGCCCGAACGCAGGCGGGCACGTCAAGACCTGGGAGCGCGTCGCGGCGGCGGCGGCCTCCCTCGGCCCCGCGCTGGACTTGACCGTGCACTTCTCCGGCGCGCAGGAGGCGATGCACGTGGTCGCGCCTCACGTGCGGTATCGGTTTCATCGCCCCGTGCTCAGCACGGCCCGCTTTCCCTTTCTCTCGCACGTGCCCGACCACAGCGACATCGCGCCTTACAATCCACATCTCGCCCAGCGGCTCGCCGACTACGACGTCATCCACACCACCGACGGCGTCTTCGCGTTCGCGCGCACGGCGGCGCGGGTCGCGCGCCGCCACGGCATTCCGCTCGTGAGCTCGATCCACACCACCGAGCCGTACTACGCGCGCGTCTTCACCGCCGCGACCGTCGAGCGCTTCCTCGGCTCGGGCCGCCTCGCGCGCCTGTTCCTCGATCGCTGGCACGTCGCCGCCCGCGCCGAGGCCCGCGTTCAGCGCCGGCTCGACGACCACCTGCGTGCCTGCGCGCGCGTGCTGGCATCGAACGCGGAAGATCAGCTACGTCTGGTCGGCCTGCTCGGGCACCACCGGGTGGGCCGCCTGCGCCGCGGCGTCGACCACGGCTTCTTCGCTCCGCGCAAGCGCGACCGCCAGTGGCTGGAGCGCGAGCTCGGCATCCCCGCCGACAGCGTCGCGGTGATCTCGGTCGGCCGGCTCGATCGCGTCAAGAACGTGCTCACGCTGGCGCGCGCGGTCCGCCTGCTCATCGATCGCGGGTTGCCCGTGCACTTGCTCTGCCCGGGCAAGGGCGCCGATCGTACGGCGCTGGTTGCGCTGCTCGGCAGCCGCGTCAGCTGCCCCGGAGTGCTCGACCCCGAGACGCTGGCGCGCGCGTACGCGTCGGCCGACATCGCCGCGCAGCCGGCGATCGTCGAGGAGCTGTCCAACGCCGTGCTCGAATCCTCGACCTCGGGCCTGCCGCTGCTGGTCGCGGCGTCGAGCGGCAGCGGGCGCTTCGTCGTCGACGGCGAGACCGGTCTCATCGTTCCCGACTCCGAGCCCGCCTCCTGGGCGCGCGCGCTGCACAGCCTGCTCGACGACCGCGCGCGCCTGCGCGCCATGGGTCACGCCGCGCGCGCCTGGTCGCTGCGCCACGTTCCGACCTGGCACGAGGTGCTGGTCGACGATCTGCTGCCGGTCTGGCGCCAGCTCGCGTTTCGCCCCGCGCGCGACGAGCCGGCCGCCGGCGCCGACGCGCGCCCCGTGCGCGAGATCGGCGCGCGCTGATGATCGTCACGGCTTGGGTCGCAGTCTCGGCCACCGTCCGCGCATGCGACCGAGGAGGCGTCCGATGAAGGTGCTGTTCTGTCATCCGAGCGGTCTCATGTACACGGAGATCTTCCTGCGCCTCGAGCCGCTCGGCGTCGAGCTGTGCGCCGAGGCCGCGCGCCGCGCGGGGCACCAGGTGCGGATCCTCGATCTGCAGGCCGCGTCGCTCGACGACTACCGGCACGCCATCGACAGCTGGCGGCCCGACGCCGTCGCCTTCGGGCTCAACTACCTGGCCAACATCCCCGAGGTCGTCGACCTGGCGCGCGAAACGCGGCGCCGCCTGCCGCGCGCGTTCTTCTTCGTCGGCGGCCACAGCGCCTCGTTCACCGCCGCCGAGATCCTGGAGCACGCGGGCGGCGCGATCGACTGCGTGGTGCTTGGCGAGGGCGAGGAGATCACGCCGCGGCTGCTCGACGCCGCCGCGCACGATCGCGCGTCGCTACATACGCTGCCCGGCGTCGTCACACCCGCCGGCGAGGGCCCACCACCCGAGCAGGTACGCGACCTCAATACCCTGATGCCGGCGCGCGACCTCTTGCCACGGCGGCGCAAGTACTTCATTGGCGTGCTCGACCCGGCGGCGTCGATCGAGATGACGCGCGGCTGCCCCTGGGACT
>CAZNCQ010000144.1:0-17556 GCA_964571275.1 uncultured Myxococcales bacterium | reverse complement strand
GGCGCGCGCGCAAGCGGTTCCTGCACACGCTGGCCGGCGGCGGCAACGCGCACGAAGCCGAGGTCGAGATCGATCACGATCGCTTCACGCTCGACGACCGGCGCCTGACGCGGGTCGAGGTCTCGCGCGGCCTGCACGTCCTGGTCGTGAACGGCGATCCGCGCACGGTGCGGACCGAGGACGAGACGTTCTTCCTCGAGGCCGCGCTCCAGGCGGGCGGCAACAGCTTCATCGTGACCACGGCGCTGCCCGACGAGCTGACGTCGCGCAACCTGTCCGACTTCGCCGCGATCTTCCTGGCCAACGTGGCGCGCCCCGGCGAGGACGCGGCCGCTGCGCTCGAGCATTACGTCGAGGCGGGCGGCGGCCTCTTCATCTCCGTCGGCGATCGCGTCGACGCCGACGCCTGGAACCTGACCATGAAGAAGGTGCTGCCCCAGCCGCTGGGCCTGCGGCGCACCGCCGCGGCGGCGCCTGGCGGTTCGCGCGAGGGCGAGACCGTCGATCTGCGCCCCGCCGAGCGCCTGGCGCCGATCGATCGGCATCTCCCGCTGCTCAGCAGCTTCGCGGCGCGCGGCGAGGGGCTGACCTCGGCACGCTTCTTCCAGTTCATGCTCCTGGCGCCGGTGCCCGACGCGCCCGGACGCACGGTCGTGCTGCGCTACGAGAACGGCGCGCCGGCGCTGGTCGAGGCCGAGGTTGGCCGCGGCCGCGTCTTGCTGCTGACGACCACCGTCGATCGCGAGTGGACCGACCTGCCGATCCGCCCCGGCTTCCTGCCGCTGATGCAGGAGGCGGCGCGCCTGCTCGCGGGCGCGCCGTCGGGCGAGGCGTCGTCGGCGCTGGTGGCGGGCCAGCGACGCGAGGTCGCTCTCGGGCCCGATGACCGCCGCATCGACGTCGTCAAGCCAGGCGGTCAGATCCGGTCGCTCACGCCCGACGCGGGCGCGAAGGCGGCCGGTGACCGGCGGTCGGCGGCGCGTACGCTGATTTTCGCCGAGACCGACGAGCCCGGCTCGTACCGGGTGCGTGCGACGCGCGCCGACGGCTCGTCGGTCGACCGCCCCGACGAGTCGTTCGTGGTCAACATCGATACCCGCGAATCCGACCCGGCGCGTCTGCCCGACGACCGGCGCCCGGATCGCGTCCGCGGCGCGGGAGGCAACGACGCCACGCCCAAGCGCCGCCTGGAGCTCTGGCATGGGCTGTCGGCGGCGGTGCTGGCCTTCGTGCTGCTGGAGTCGATCCTGACGCTCCGGTCGCGCCGCGGGCGCCAGCTACGCCCCGCCCGCGGGTGACAGCCCCCACGGGTCAGAATTCGTGATCGAAAGGGTCCTGCGGCAACATGTTGCCGCGTTGCAGGTCATGGGCGCACGCGTACTGTATACTGCCCACTTCCCGGTCGGCGGAGGTCAGATCCCTCGGGTGCCTGGTGACGATCACCCATAGCGACAGTTCCCCGCGCGTCGGCCAGACCATCGCGGGCAAGTTCGTGATCGAGGCGGTGATTGCCGCCGGGGGGATTGGCACGGTGTATCGGGCGCGCCAGCTGGGGCTCGACCGGGTGGTCGCGCTCAAGCTGCTGCGCGAGGAATTCGCTCGCGACGAGGACTTCCTGGAACGCTTCAAGCGCGAGGCGCGCGCCGCCTCGCGCCTCGAGCACCCAAACTCGGTGCGCGTGCTCGACTTCGGCCAGCACGACGACGGCTCGCTGCTGTACCTGGCGATGGAGTACGTCGAGGGGCGGACGCTCTACGAAGTCATCCGCCAGGACATACCGCTGCCCGACGCGCGCATTGTCGACATCCTGTCGCAGGTGCTGGCCGCGGTCGGCGTCGCGCACGACATGGGCGTGGTGCACCGCGACCTCAAGCCCGAGAACATCATGATCATCCGCGGCACCAGCGACGAGGGCGAGCACGCCGAGCTGGTCAAGGTGCTCGACTTCGGCATCGCCAGCCTGGGCACGGTCGCGCGCGACGCTGCCGGCTCGTACGCCGAAGGTCCCCGCATGACCAAGCGCGGGCTGCTCGTCGGCACACCCGAGTACATGGCGCCCGAACAGGCGGGCGGCGAGCGCGCGGATCGGCGCAGCGACCTCTACTCGCTGGGCGTCGTGCTGTACCAGATGATGACCGGGCGCCTCCCGTTCCGGGGCGACAGCCCGCTCACCGTCGCGGTCAAGCACATCACCGAGGCGCCGGAGCGGCCGTCGCAGATCGCAGCCGTCAACCCGAAGCTCGAAGCGGTCTGCATGCGCGCGCTCGGCAAGTCGCCCGAGGAGCGGTACGGGAGCGCGCGCGAGATGCGGTCGGCGCTGCGCGCGGCCATCAACCTGGCGCCCGGGCGATCCTCGGCGCCGCAGTCGGTGATCAGCGGCGCCGACTCGCCGTCGGGCGCGATCTTCGGAACGCTGGCCGACGGCGGCCGGCGACGGCACGCGTCGCTCGTGGTTGGGCTGGCGCTGGCGGCGCTGTTCGCCGCGGCGCTGGGCGCGCGCAGCTGGTGGGCGAAATCGCAGCGGGCGACCGCGATGTCGCCGGCGGCGGGGCAAGACCCGAATCGCACGCCGGGCCGCGCCGCGACCGATCCGCCGGCGGTGCTCGCCGCGCTGCCGCCGACGGCGAGCACGCAGACCGCCACGGCGCCGCGCGAAGTCCCGCTCCCAGCCGACGACAGCGACGACGCGCCCTCGCCGGCCCGGCGCAACAAGGCATCGCCCGCGCGCGATGCACGCGACAAGACGCGGCGCACGACGCGCGCGACGGCCGCGCAGCGCACCTCGGGCAAGGGTGCGGTTGCGTCACCGCCCGCGCCGGCCACGAAAGAACCGGCGGCGGCCGACGTCTCGACGAGCCTGAAGACGGCGCCAGCGAAGACCGTCACGGCGACCACACCGACGACCACGACCGCGCCGATCACGCCGGCGCCGCTGGATCTCGGCCACGCCGCCGTCTCGATCGCGTCGATCACCAGCACGAGCGCCATCCCCAGCTCGAACATCCGCGCAGCGCTCAGCCGTGCGCCACTGGTGCGCTGCTATCGCGATGCGCTGCACGCCACGGGCGTCGCCGCCACGGGAACCGCCGTGTTGCACCTCAAGATCGACATCGCCGGCTACGTGACCAGCACCGACCTCGAGGGAGCGCAATTCCTACCGGGAGTCAAACCATGCGTCGAGAAGGCCACACGCGGCGCGCGCGTAAAGGACGTCGATACCGGAGAGGCGACCGCCGACATCACCCTCACCTTCGCGTGTCCGCCATGAAGAGGTACTGGTCCGCGATGGCGGTCGCACTTGCGATGGCGATCGTGAGCCTGGGGCTCTCCGGCTGCGCCACCAGCCCGCGCGAGGGGCTCGACGTCGCGCAGCTGCCCGAGGCGGTGCGGCCCGACTACGCCCTCTTCGCGCGGCGCTGCTCGAAGTGCCACTCGCTCGCGCGCCCGCTGGGCAGCGGCATCACCGACGACTCGGTCTGGATCGCCTACGTCGATCGCATGCGCCGGCAGCCCGGCAGCGGCATCTCGCCGCAGGACGCGGGGCCGATCCTGCGCTTTTTGCACTACTACTCGAGCGAGCAACGCCGCATCAAACGCGAGCACGACGAGGCGAACGGAGGACCGGCGGCGCCGGCCTACAGCGACGCCGCGAGCCCGCCGCTGAGTCAGACCGCCAGCCGAGCTCCGTCCACGCCCTGATGCGGCGAACGCTGCATACCGCGATCGCGGGATCGCCGCTGGGGCTGGCGGTCGCGACCATCGTCGTCGCGATCTTGATCGCGATCCTGGCCAGCACGCGCGCGAGCGCGATCGAGCGCAACTTCGCGGGATCGGCGCAGCTGGACTATTTCCTGGTGCCGGCCGAGCCGTCGACGCCCGCGCCGCGCACGACGTTCGACGGATTCACCGCCGAGGTCGCGCTGAAGCTCGCCGTCGACGTATCCGACCACCTGTCGGCCAACGTCAAGATGTGCCACGGCTGCCACGGCTTCGAGCTACCGATGGCGTACTTCGACTATCGCGTGCGCGACGAGCTCAACTTTCGCATCGGCCGGTTCAGCCCGAGCTTCGGCGCCTTCAACGTGCGCCACGATCCCGCGAACCACGCCACGAGCAGCAAGCCGCTGCCCTATGACATGGGGCGGATGCTGCGCATGAACGAGTGGAACCTGGGCGTGATTCCGAGCCCGTTCCCCGACAATGGCATCGAGATCGGCGGCACGCACTGGTTCGGCGATCGCGTGCAGATGGACTACGCGGCCTATGCGGTCGGGGGATTCAAGGCCGACGAGGGCTCGCCCGACATCGAGTGGCAGCATTCGACGTCGGCGTACGGACAGCTCCAGGACAACAACGGCCGCCCCGCGGGGGGTGCGCGCTGGGTCCTGACCCTGAAGCTCGGCGACGCCAACGATTTGACCGCCGGCGGCAGCATCATGTACGGCACCTACGATCCCGCGAACCGCGTCTCGTACACCATCGCCGGCGCGGACCTGGCGGCGCGGCTCGGCCGCACGCAGATCCGCTTCGAGTACCTGGTTCGCCACCAGACTTTCCTGAGCGACGGCACGATGATGTTCAAGGAACCGATCGCGGCGGGCGAGATCCAGGCCTTCGACAAGCACGGCGCCTATCTGGAGATCGAACGCGCGATAAGCGACGCCGTGACGCTGGTGGCGCGCGCAGACGGGCTCTACCGCGTCGGCAACGAGCCGGTATCGAACCCGCTGCCGACGCGCGCCGCGATCTTTCGTTACACCGGCGGCGCGACGCTGGCCGTGATCCCGGGGTGGCGCGTGAAGGCATCGGCGGAGCTGTGGGCATTTTCGGACAATCCGCCCATACACCAGGATCTCGAGTTGGCGATGCACCTGGCGTTGGTGGGGACGTTCTAGGGACCGGCCGGCTCGCGGGGCGCGTGTTCGTGTTCAGCACGCGGAGCGCCAATCGCGGCACGCGCACGCTCACCCAGCACGAGCACGAACACGCTCTCGCCCACGCTAGCCGCCCCCGCCCCTCTCCAGGATCATTTGCCTCATCACCAACTTCACCGGCGGCGCCGCCTCCGCTCCGCGCGCGATCGCGCCGAGGCGCACCGCCAACGCGTCGAGCTCATTGCCGTCAAAGCACGCGCGCGCGTACGGGTCGTGCCGCCAGGTCTCGATGTTCAGCGCGTGCAGCCGGGCCATGCGCGCCGCCGGCAACGATAGCGGCGCCAGCAGATCGAGCTCCGCCTTCCATCCGCTGCGCGCCGGGATCGACAGCTTCGCGCCGATGCGCAGGCGCTGGCCATACGCCGCCTGCATCTCTTCGACCAGCTGGTAGTAACGTGTGAAGGCCGCGTGGTCGCAGCTCATGTCGGCCGACTCCTCCAGCGCCAGCACGGCGCCGTCCGCCGCAGCCTCGGCCCATGCCGCGAGCGCCGCCTCGGGGTCGCGCAGGTGGGTGAGCAAGAAGCGGCTGTAGAGGAATTCCGGCGGCTCGCCCGGGAAGGGCACCGACGTGACTTCGTGGACGCGGTAGGCGACGCCGGGCGGCGCGGTGATCTCGGCGCGCGCCACGTGCTCGGGCGACCGATCCAGGCCCAGCGTCGCCACCGGGGCGAGCAGCGCGTGCACCAGGCGCGTCGACCACCCGGGACCGCAGCCGAGATCGACGGCGCAGCGCGGGCGCAGGTAACCGAGCAGGCGCAGCAAGCGCGCCGAGCTCGGCTCGAACGCGGCCGCCAGCAGCGCCAGGCGGTCTGCGGCCACGGCGGTGTCGCCAAAGGTGTAGTGCTCGCCGGGCGGACCGACGACCACGGACGTAGCGCTCGGTTGCGACGAAGGGGACTCTTGGTTCGGGCTGGGCGGGCTCATGGCTCCCTTTGCGGTGCCACCCGGTGGCGCCCTGCTTCCCTGATCCAACGAAAAAAGGCGCCGCGGGAGGGGCGCCTTTCGAGGTGGGTGGAGATGCGTCGGTTCTGGGTCAGGTCCTCGGGCGCCCGGTCGTAGACACGCTAAAGCGCCAATACCAGCGAGTGCTGGCCACGCAGCTGGAAACGGAGCGCGACGCGATGTGACCGAACGAACGCACGATGTCCGACGAGACTAGCGCCCGCGTGTGACGCGGTCAATCCGCATCGCGGTATCATCGCCAGGGATGAGAACGGTCCGAGGTGGGTCAAGGGATCAACCGTGAGGCTGCGGGATCGATTCGTCCGGCGTCAGGAAGCTACGGAATCGGGATCGGCGTCGGCGGCACGTTCTCGGGCTGCACGCACGACGACAGGTCGAAGAACATGAACTCCAGCGCTTTTTCCTGCGCCGACATGGTCAGGTTCGGCGAGCAGAGGCTGGGGAAGCCGGGCGCGCCCGGCGCCGACGAGCCGCCGCCCGTGCCGACGTGCACGTCGGTGAACACCACGCGGCCGCACTGACTCGCGGTCGGCGCCTCGACCGGCGTGTTGAACGTCAGGTACTCCGTCTGCGACGGCGAGATGTCGGTGCGGTAGATCCAGCGCTGCGACGACGCGAGCACCGTGTCGACCGAGTGCTGCACGCCGTTGAGCACGATCTGGCCGCGCGTGGTGGTGGCTTGCACGACTTGCAGCCAGTCGGCGAGCGCCGCGCCCTTGGGGAAGGTGTCGTCGATGTTCGTGGTCAGCGGGCTCGGCGGATCGTTGGTGTCGACCGACTGCAGCCAGTTGGCGGTGTCGGGCCACGGCGGCAGGCCGTCCGAGATCCAGATCGAGTTGAGGTGCTCGTCGAAGATGCGGCCGCCGTTGTCGGCGTAACGACGGATGTTGGCCATCATCGGCGGAGTCTTCGCATTCGACAGCTGCGACCCTTCGCACTGCAGGATCAAGATGTCGTACCCGGCGAGCTTCGTGTAACTGGGATAGAGATTCGCATAGGCGTCGGCGAACATCGCGCCCGTCGACGCCAGTCGATCGGAGCCCTGGTTGCTCGCGCTGCCGGCGCCGCCGACGTACATGTGAATGCGGCCGGTTCCCGAATCGGGCGTGAACTCCGAGTCGGCGACGCCGATCTTGCGCATCAGGCAGTCGAGCGCGTCCGAGTGACCGGTCGCGAGCGCGATCTTCGGCAAGTGCCCCTCGGTCTGATTGGCCGGCAGGCGCAGCAATGAGTGATCGGCGTCGGCGACCGGGTTGTCCTGGCACGCGGCCACCGCCGGGATCGCGACCTGGCGACGCCACTTGCCGATCTGGATCACCAGCGGGATGTTCGAACCGACCGGCGCGTTGTCGAGCGTGAAGTGCCCGGTCGCATCGGTCAGCGCCGACGCGATCGGCGATCCCGTGGCTGTGCCGTTGCACTGGTCGCAGGTGACGCCGTCGGTGATGGGCGCGAGATCGGCGTTGGGCACGTAGACGATCACGTTGTAAAGCGGCGTGCGGCCGCCGGGATCGTAGACCGTGCCGCTGAGCGTGGTCTTCTCGCCGTTGGGGCAGGCGTGCTGCACGCACGCGCCCTGGGTGCAGCTGGTCTGCTGGCACTGAAGGTTCTGGCAACCCCCGGGGTTCACGCCGCCGTCGGGACGCACGCCGGTGCCGCCCACGCCGCCCGATCGCGCCCCCGTACCGCTGTTGCCCGCGGTTCCGTTGTTGCCCTGGCCCGGTGCCTTGATACCCGCGCAGCCGCCGAGCGCAACCACCACCGCCAAAATCGTCGGAATCCTTCTCATCGCAGTATTCCAGCTTGGAGGTGTCCCTCGGCGGGCCCGGCGGCTCACCCCGGGGCCGGTCGCACCGTCGGTGAATCCTCCGCTCAGCGCGCGGTCGGCGTGACGGGATCCCAGTTGTCCTTGCCGCCGAGCACGCGCCGCGTCTCGTACGTGGCCGCCTCGGCCGCGGTCAACCTCTTGGTGTGCGGGTCACGCTGGCCCGCGTGCGCGCCAGCACCGGTCGAGTTGAACTCGGCATAGAACACCGACTCCATGTAGTCGGTCTCGCCCGGGTGCCACTCGCGCCAGCCGGCCGCTTCGATGTGCGGCCCCATCTCCGTGTTCAGGAAGACCACGCTCGCCATCGAGCGCCAGGGCCGTCCCAGCCAGACGTGCTCGACGCCGGGCTCCGCCGTCAGCCTGCAATGGTCGAACACGAACAGGGACTGCTCCTCGTCGTCCTGCTTGCCGTGCGCGGTGATGTACCCGATCACGTGCGGCGTGCTGTGGATCTCACACTTCTCGAACACCGCCAGGCTGTTGCCGAAGATGAAGTCGACGTTGCCCTCGATGTAGCAGCCTTCGAAATATTGCCGCGTGGGCGTGCAGGTCGCGGCGTCGTGCCCCGGCGGCGTGCAGTCGGAGCTGCCGGCGTAGAGCGTGTCCTGATTCCCGAGCAGCCGCACGTTGCGGAAGACGGCGCGGTCGCCCGCCACCAGCAGGGCCAGCGCCTGCGACCCCTTGGGCAGCTGCGGGTGCGTGCGGTTGAAGTCGTTGGCGAAGGTGAGATTCTCCGCGCGGAAGTCGCGGCCGGTGACCCGCACGGTCGCGGACTTGAACGTGCTGCCGCTGATGCCGGCGCTGTTGTCGGAGACGATCACGACCTTGCTGGCGTCGCTGTAGCCGCTGCGCAGCGTGATGTTGGGCTTGTCGATGAGCAGCATCTCGCGATAGACGCCCGGCCCGATCGAGATCACCGCGCCGCCGGTCGCGGGCGCGACGTCGATCGCGCGCTGGATCGAGTAGTAGTCGCCGTTGCCCGACGCCGCGACGTAGTAGGTGCGATCGACCGGCGGCACCTTGATCACGGCCGCCGGCGCGGTCGAGGCGTCGATGAACGGCACGAAGCGCGTGGAGCAATCGATCGGCGTGCCTGGCCTGGCGCCGCGCTCGCTCGAGGTCACGTCGCTGCCGTTCGGCACCAGGTTCCCGCTGCGCGGGCCGATGGTGATCTCGGCGTGCGCGGCGCGCAGGTCGCGTGTCGGTCCGACGACGCTGACGTTGTCGAGCGTGACGCCGATGCGATTCTTCTCGTCGAAGCCGAGAAAAGCCAGCCCGCCCGGCGTCACGCTGCGCACGTCGCGCAGCACGATGTCGCGATACACCGGGATCTTGTCGCCGGCGAAGTTGGTGTAGCGCGTGTCGAGCAGGATCGGGTTGCCGACGTTGCGCAGGCAGACGTTCTCGTAAAGCACGCTCTGCACCACGCCGCCGCGGCTGCGATCGGACTTGATGCGCAGGCCCTGGTCGGTGCCGTCGAGCGTGAGGTCGGCGACCTTGACGCCGCTGACGCCGCCGACGGTCTCGCTGCCGATCGACATGCCGTGGCCGGCGTAGAAGTGGTTGTGCGCGATGGTGACGTGCTCGACCGGCCCGAGCGGCCCGGCCTTGATCGCGACGTTGTCATCACCGGTGTCGATCGACGAGTAGGCGATCGTGATGTTGCGCGACGAGATGGGATTGATGCCGTCGGTGTTGCGCGCGGTCCTGGGCGTCTTGATCTTGACGCTCCACGCGGTGAAGCCGTCGCTGCTCTCGACGCCCACGTGCAGGTTGGCGGCGTTGCGCAGCGTGATGCGATAGAGCGTGAAGCCGTTCGACTCGCGCACGTTCACCAGGCGCGGGCAGGCCTGGAACTGGTCGCGCACCTTGGCGTCGCGCGCGAGGTCCCACCAAGTTTCCTTGTATGTGTTGCCGGCGGCGAGCAGCACGGCGCCGCCGCGGCCGTCGATCGCGCCGTCGCCCATGATGCCGGCGCCGGGCGCGTGCTCGGCGAGGATCAACGGCTGGCAGCGGCCGCGCTTATCGGCAACGGTGCCGCAGCTGCCGGGCGTGACGTCGTAGTCGCGCGGGTTGCGCGACGCGAACAGCGCGACGCCCGCGTCGACGATCAGCGTGACGCCGGCGCGCAGCTGGAGCGGCGCGGTCAGAAAGACGTTCTTGTCGCCGTCGGCGCGCAGCTCCACGGCGTGGGCCGCGGCGGCGGCGCCCGCGTCGGCGGCGGCGGCGCTGGCGCAGGCGCAGTGGTCGATCGCTTCTTGAATCCGCTTCGTGTCGAGCGTCGTCTCGGCGGCGTCGGGCAGCGCGCCGCCGACAGTCGCGAGGTGCGCCGTGAGCGTCGCGCAAACCGCGGGTAGCCGCGGCTCCTTGACGTCGCGGCTGTCCTGCGCGCGCGCGACGCGCGGCGCGCCGAGAGCGATCAACCAGCAGGCGAGACCGACCGAAGAAACTCCGAGCCGCCGGATGGCGACGTGGGGGCGACACATGGCTATGGTTGTGTCACAACCACGTTGTCGAAGGTAGCCTCTGCGCTCTGGGTCGCGACGCCGACGAAGCCGCTGGCAACCGCCGTCCCCGCCGTGAGCGTGCCGAGCGCCGTTCCGTCCAGCGAGGCGCTGAGCAGCCCGGCGCCATCGACGCTGATTTGCGCGTTGTATTGCGTGCCCACCGTGACCGTTACCGGAAACAGCGCGCTGCCGCTGCTGACAGTCTGACCGCTGCGCACCTGGAGCTGCGCGCCCATTCCGGGCATCAGCGCCAGGCAATAGGCCTCGTTGGCGGTCGTGTAGCGCACGCAAGCAAGCGCAACGGTCGGGCTCGACGATCCATTCGCCGTGACCTTGACCTGCACCGACAACGTGGTCGGCCCGCTCCACGGCGCGCCGGCCGCGCCGCTGGAGTAGTTCGCGCGGAATGTGGAGCTGAGCGCGTGATTCTGCGCCAGCGCTTGCGTCCCGTCGGTCACGATCGCCCAATCGCCGCTGCTTCCGCCGAGACGCGTCCAGGTCGGAGGTTGCGCGCCAACCGTGTAAGATTCGAAGTTGTCACAGTAGATGCCCGGGGGGCATCCGCTCGCGCCGCCCACGCCGGTCATGCCGCCCGCGCCATTGCTGTCGGCGCCCGCGCCGTCGGCGTCATTGCCACCGTCGGCGATCGCGCCGCCCATGCCGGCGATCGTGCCGCCCATCCCCTTCCCCCCGACGCCTGGCGCGCCTCCCGTCCCGCTCCCGCCGGTACCGGTGCGGCCGCCTGCAGCGCTCCCGCCCGCGCCGAGCGCCCCGCCCGTCCCGCTGCCGCCCGCGCCTGTCTTGCCGCCGACGCCGCTGCCGCCCGCGCCCGTCTGCCCACCCATCGCCGCGCCGCCCAAACCGGAACCACCATTTCCGGTTTGTCCCGCGAGACCGTCGTTGCCCCCCGCGCCGGTTTGAAAGCCGTCGCGGTTGAAAGCATCAGGACCGACGCAGCTGACCACGACCGTGGCGAGCGCGAGCGCCACGGCCCCGGCGATCCATCTTGGTGATGACGAGCGAGAGACCTCGGACGACATCGAACCCCCAGTTGTTTGTTTAGCACCCGTCGCGGCCTCGTATTCGTCCTCGCTTCTTTCCTCGGATTCGAGGACGAGGACGGGACAGACGATTCCGGTGCCTTGCTGAAGGTGTCTGTGGCCACAAACAACGGCTCACCATCACTCAATCGTGCACGCACCGCGCGGCGACGGTGTAGGTGAACGAGCGAGCGCGCCCCAGACTCAGACGTCGGTGACCGGCGAGCGCTCGACCGGCGAGCCGGCCGACTGAGATCCCCGCTTGATCGACGCGGCGAGCGCCTTGCTGGATTCCGTGCCCAGCAACGACGGCAACATCGCCTCGGGAGCTGGCAAACCAACGCGCGCCTTCGATTTCATCCGCAGTACGCGCGCCGCGCTCTCCTCGACGCGCGCGCGGAGCTCGACGCGCGATTCCGCCGCGTGCACCAGCGCTTCGAACGCCGCGCGCTGGCGCTCGCGCGGCTCGCGGATCAGCAAGTGGTCGGCGCCGGCGGCGATCGAATTCACCGCGATCTCGTCGATTGGATAGCGATCGGCGACCGCCTTCATGCCGAGATCGTCGGACACGATCACGCCGGCGAAGCCGAGCTCGCCGCGTAACAGGTCGGTCAAGATCCGGCGCGACAGCGTGGCCGGCCAGTTGCGATCGAGCGCGGGGTAAATCACGTGCGCGGTCATGATCGAATCGATACCGGCGCGCGCCGCGGCCGCGAACGGCGCGAGCTCGACGGCGCGCAGGCGCTCCTCGTCGTGCGCGACCACCGGCAACGTGAAGTGCGAATCGGCGTGCGTGTCACCGTGCCCGGGGAAGTGCTTGCCGGATCCCACGAGCCCTGCCGACGTCAGCCCCCGCCAGAACGCGAGCGCGTGCGTCGCCGCCGCGTCGGGCGTCGTGCCGAACGCACGGTTGCCGATCACCGGATTCGCGGGGTTGGTGTGCACGTCCAGCACCGGCGCGAAGTCCCAGCCGATCCCCAGCGCCGCGAGCTCGCCGCCGAGGGCGCGGCCCACGCGCTCCGTCAGCGCGGGATCGCCGGTGCTGCCGACCGAGAGCATGTCGGGCCACTCGGTCAGCGGCGTGCGCAACCGCTGAACGAGCCCGCCCTCTTGATCGACGGCGACGATCAGCGGCGCGTCGGGCGGCGCCGCGCGCCGAAGCGCTCCGACCAGAGCCGCCACCTGCGCGGGGCTGGCGATGTTGGGACGAAACAGCATCACGCTGCCGACCTCGCCGTCGGCGATCCAGCGCAGCAGATAGTCGGGTGCTTCGGTGCCGTCGAAGCCGGCCGAGATGAGCTGCCCACACGCGCGCGCCAGTGACGGTGACGTCATCGCACCATCATAGAACCGGCCGCGCGGCGATCCAGCGCGAATCGGGTCGGGCCCTGACGGGTCGGCCCCCGCCGGACCGACGCGCCCGGATCGGCCGGAGGAATCGCACGTGTGCGATCGGGAGGACGGGCGACGGGCAACGACGACGGGCAACGACGACGGGCAACCCCAGCCGCGGATCGCTGGTCGAACGACCGCAAATCGAGCCCGACAACCCGGCGCAAAACCGACTTTCAAACCGCTCGGGGCTGATATAAGTTGCGAACCCTTTTAGCCGACGGCCCATCGCCCGACCGACTCTCGTCTCCATGATCAAGATCAAGCGTATCGACCATGTCGCCATTGCCGTCGGCGACCGCGACGCCGCTGGCGCGCGCCTGCAAAGTCTGTTCGATCTGGTCGAGGAGTCGCGCGAGCACGTCGCCGATCAGCGCGCCGACGTGCTGTTCCTCGGCTGCGCGCCGGGCGCGGGCGCGGCGGCCGCGACCTCGATCGAGCTGGTCGCGCCGGCGGCCGCGACGCCGGGCCAGGCGTCCAACGCCGGCCTGCAACGGTTCCTAGACAAGCGCGGGCCCGGGCTGCACCACGTCTGCTTCGAGGTCGAGGATCTCGAAGGGGCGCTGGCCAGCCTGAAGGCCGCCGGGGTGCCGCTGATCGACGAGGTGCCGCGCGCCGGCGCCCGCGGCCACCGCGTGGCGTTCCTGCATCCGGCCGCGACCGGCGGCGTGCTGTTCGAGCTGTGCGCCGCTGGACATTCCTCATGACCTCACGTTCAAAGATCTGGTTGGGTCAGGTCGTCGCCGTCGCGCTCGCGAGCGCGCTGGCGCCGGCGCGCATCGCCTTCGCCCAGTACGGTGGCATGCCCGGGCAGCCGGGAGGCGGAATGCCTCAGGCGCCGGCGGGCCAGGAGCCGAAAGAAGAAGGCCCCGCCGAGGCCGCGCCCGAAGACGAAGGGCGCCCGAGCGATCTCGAGCCGCTGGGCGGCTACGCCGAGCAGAGCAAGAAGAAGATGCAGATCTTCGAGATCGACGGCTACCTGCGCATGCGCAGCGACTACCTTTACAACTTCAATCTCGGCCAGGGCTACACGACGATGCAGCAGCCGGTTCCGTCGTTCATCACGACAGCCGGCGCCAACCCGAACCCCGCCAACGGTTTGCCTCCGTTTCCCGTACCGCTCAACTGCCCCGCGCCCACCTCGGTCGGCACCAAACCGCCTCCGTGCGGCACCAAGGGCCTGGGCAGCGCGAACCTGCGCCTGCGCCTGGAGCCGACGCTGAACGTGACCGACCAGGTGCGCGTGCACGCGCAGTTCGACGTCCTCGACAACACGATCATGGGCTCGACGCCCGACTCGCTGATCGGCAACAACCGCAAGCCGCAGGACAGCCTGCCGGGCGCGGCGCCGGCGGCGCTGCTGTACCAGACGCAGGATCCGCCCGAGATTGGCCAGAACGGCTACACGTCCAGCATCCGCGCCAAGCGCGCGTGGGGCGAGATCGACAGTGAATTCGGCTCCCTGCGCTTCGGCCGCATGCCCTGGCACTTTGGCCGCGGCATCGCCTACAACGATGGGAGCTGCCCCGACTGCGATCTCGGTACGACGGTGGATCGGCTGATGGCGCTGACCCAGCTCTACGGCCACCAGTTCGCGCTGGCGTGGGACTTCGGCGCGCAGGGGCTGACGTCGCAGCAGCTGAACATCGGATTCAACGATCCGGGCGGCTACCCGATCGATCTGTCCCAGGACGACGACGTCGTGCAGTTCATGGCGGCGGTCACGCGCATCGACTCGCCGGTGGTGCTGCGCGAGCGCATCGACCGCGGCGACATGGTGGTGAACTACGGGCTGCAGCTGGTCTACCGCAGCCAGCAGGACACTGTGGCGCAACCGACGCCGACCCAGACCGCGAATGCTGCCTCCGCCAACGCACCGACGGCGCCGACGCGCGAGCAGGTTGCGCCGATGCTGGCGCCGGTCGGGGCGCACCTGGTGATGCCGGACCTCTGGTTCAAGCTGTACTTCCGCGCGCTGACCATCGAGTTCGAGGGCACCGGCGTGTTCGGCAAGATCGACAACCCCGGGCCGCTGTCGGCGACGCCGAACAGCTCGCTGACGTTGCGGCAGCTCGGCTGGGTGGTCGCGTCGGATCTGCGTCTTTACCGCGATTCGTTCTTCGTCGGCTTCGAGACCGGCGGCGCCACCGGCGATCAGGCAGAGGATCGGACGCAGTACCTCAACTACCGGTACCGGTTCGTTCAGCAACCGCCGGGCGATCACGCCATCAACGACTTCAAGTTCTCGCCCGAGTACCACGTCGATGAGATCTTCTTCCGCCACATCCTGGGCACGGTGACGAACGCGATCTATTTCAAGCCGCAGATCGCGTACTGGTTCGATCTGCAGCAGACCCGCCAGCTGGGGCTGACCGGCGCGGTGATCTACAGCATGGCCCAGGTGCCGGTGTCGACGCCCGGGAACGCGCTGTCCTACGGCATCGAGATGAACCTGGGCGTGAACTACCGCAACAGCGGCGATGGGTTCTACGCCGGCATCGTCTGGGCGGTGTACTGGCCCTTCGCCGCGCTCGACCGCCCGGAGGACATTTGGCTCGGCGACGCGCAGAGCCCCAGCGCCGCGCAGATGTTGCGCGCGTTCTTCGGGATTCGTTTCTAGTCCGTTTCCTTTTGGTCGATTTCTGGTAGCCCGTATCCGGGACCCGCACGGCGGTCGGTTCGCGCACGGAAGCGGTTTCCAATCGGCCGCATTTTGGGCAATCTCCCCTCAGGGGGAGCGTGATGATCGATCTCTGGAAGCCGGCCATGGATCGTGGTTTTCGGAGGGCCGGCGACGAGACCTACGTCGGGCGGCTGGGGGAAGCCCCTTGCACGATCGCCGTGGTGCCCGTGATCTACGGCTACCTGGGCGTGCTGGTGACCGCGAAGATCGTGTCGCCGCTGCGGGGCACGCTGTTCTGGCGGCGCGGCCGGGTCGCGAGCTCGACGTTCTCGGGCGGCGTCGCACCCGCGGCCGACGACCCCACGTTCGCCGCCGACTACCGCGTGCTCAGCGACGGTCCCAAGTGGTCGCTCTCCGAGGCCACCTGCCACTTCGTGCGCGCGCTGCACATCGAGTACCTGCAAGCGCAGCCGCCGGCGCTGTCGATCCTCCAGATGGCGGAGGTGCCGCCCGACGACGCGACGCTGGCGCGGCTCGATGCGCTCATCGCGACGTTGAGCCGCATCCGCCGCTGACGCATCGGGCGGCGGACGCGGGCGACGCGGCTCACTGGATCCCAGTGGCCGTCGTCACCGCTACCGATCCCGGCGGGAAGTAGTAGAACGCCGGCGGCGGGGGATCGCAGGCTGGCTTGGTCCAAAGGAAACCGTTGCTGTCGAACACCGTGGCGTTGGCGGCCTTGAACTCCAGCGCCTGGCTGGCGACGATCGAGCCGCACGTGTTGACCCGCACGTTGCTGAAGACGTCGCTGATGGTGTTGGCGTTGTCGGCCGGAACGGGCAGCCACTCCAGCACGCCCCCGTGAATCGTCCAGGGCTTGTTCGGATGGTCGGTGCCGAGGAACCCGATTCCCACGACGCGTCCGGTGTCGGCCATCGCGTCCACGTCCGAGGGAACCGGGCCACCCATCGGCGAGGCGTGAGCATTCGGCGCGGCCGTGGTCGGCACCGACCAGAACGTGGGCGCGGAGCCGCTGCCGACGCCGGCGGCCACGCCGGTGATCGCGATGGCGTCGGCCTCGCCCGGGCCGAGCCGTGCCACGGGCGGCCGCCCCACGATCGGGCTCCAGCGCAGCGCGACCTCGGCGCTGTCGGGTCCCTGCAGCCCATAACCGACGATCTCGCCGAAATCGTTGATGTCCATCGCGACGGCGCTGAACCAGTTCTGCGGAGTGATGTCTACCAATCCCTCGGTGGGCGACCACCGAAACGCATGGAGCGCCGAGTCCCAGAACGGGACCACCGGCGGCGCCAGGAAGCTGCCGACCACCACGTTGGCGTTGTTGATCGCGTTCGGCCGTGCGTGCGCGTGGTTGGGCGCGCGGATCTCTGTTGGCAGCATGCAATCGGTCGTGGTGCAGTCGGCTGGCAGCGGGCGGATCCAGACGAACGCGCGATCGTTCGCCTGGCCGATGACCGAGCCCGCGTTGTTGAGCGCGCCGCCGGCCGCCACCGCCGACGACAGATCGGCGGGCAGCGGAAGGATCGCCGTGAGGGCGCCGTTGCTCCAGGTGACGATGTTGCCGTTCCAGGCACCGCCGATCACGCCGTTGTCGTTGATGCCTCCGGGCAGGAACGGCAGGGTGGTGAAGGTGTAGTCCGGCGGCGGCGGTGCCGGCAGCGTCCCGACGATGGTGGGGGGCGGCGGCGGCGGGGGCGACGAGATGGGTCCCGTGCCGATGGGCCGCGAGGTCGCGACGGCGGTGGTCGACACCACCCCGGCGGCGACCATCAGCTCGCTTTGCCAGGCACCGAGAGCGGAGTCAGCCCGCGCGTCGTTGGACGGAGGCGCGCCGCAGCCGGCGAGCCCGACGCCGGCGAGCGCGAGCGTGACGAGATTGAGTGATGACCGTCGGCGGAGCGTGGTCGAAGGCAGAGGCGTTGACAGCATCGAGATCTCCTTGGTTGAGACCTCGCTGTCTACGCAACTCGCGGACCAGAGATTGCGCCTCGCCGGAGCGAGCAGATCCGCCCCGATCGCGGCGAGAGAGTGCGCCCGCGCGCCGGCTGTCACATGGGACGCGTCCCATGGTCACACCCCGGGGGACGAGGACGGCGACAAGGACGGGGCGCGGTCGCTGTCCGGACCGCCGGCCGTCGCGCCCTCAGTGCGTTTTGTCCTTGGTCTTCTTGCCGACGCCCTGGGCCTTCTCGCCGTCGGTGTAGCCCTTGAACGTCTTCAGGCGCTCCTCGGCGTCGCGGCGCGACTC
>CAZNCQ010000143.1:0-17583 GCA_964571275.1 uncultured Myxococcales bacterium | reverse complement strand
TCGGCGGTGCGCGCGTCGGACCAGGCGTCGTCGACGGCGACCGCGCCCAGCTCGGTGGTGCCGAGCGCGCGGATGTAGGCGGGGCAGCTGGCGACCGGCAGGACCATCCCCTCCGTCGACAGCCCCGCCGGCAGCTGGAAGCGGCACACCAGGTTGGCGCGGGCCTCGTCGAACAGCCAGATGCTGGTCCGCGGGACCTCGAGCGCCTGGCTCGACAGCCGCGCGACGTCGGCCAGGAGGCGCGACATCATGTTCCAGCCGTCGAGCGATTCGCGCAGCGCGTCCCGCAGCAACCCGGCGTGCGCCCGCAGCCGCAGCGACAGGCTGCGGTGACGCGCGAGACGGATTCGATAGTCGCTCTCGCGTTCGCGCGCTGCCTTCAGCTCCCGGTCGACCAACACGTCGTTCGACGGCATCTCCCCTCCCAAGGAACCCGAACCAAAACCCAAACCCAACGAGCACCGGCGCCGGTGGCCCTCCCCGCTGGGACCGTCGCAGAGCTTGTAACGGATCTGTCGCCGACGATTTTAGTGCGGCCGACCCGCAAACACCAGCGGGTGGGAGGCTCGGATTCCGACTAGGGTTCGGATTCGTATCCTGTCGCTACGGTTTGCCGGCGACGAGCAGGGTCATCGAGTGCGCCGGCAGATTGATCGCGGTCGGCCCGGTGGCGGCCAGCGCCAGGTCGGCGCCCTTCGCGAGCTGCGCTCCGGTCTGGGCGACGTAGCGGTAGGTCTGGGCCGACATCGTCGTCGTGCTGGGCGTCGTGCTGGTCGCACTGGAGGCGAAGTTGGCGATGGACAGCGACGTGCTCGTGGCCGCGGTGTTCTTGTTGATGAGCACGATCGTCAGCTTGCCCCCGGCGTCGTCGACGGCGGCGAAGGCGGCGACGCCGGCGACCGTGCTCGCCGCGCCCACCGAGACGGTGCCGAACGTCGCGCCCGCGCCGTCATAGTTGCGGTACATGCGGAACGCCTGCGCGGGCGGCAGCAGCTTGCCCTGTCCGTCGACCGGCGTGGTCCAGTAGGCCGCCAGGCGCACGCCGGACCTGCCGAAGATGCCCAGCACGTCGGCTTCGACCAGCGCCGCCAGCGGATCGGTCTCGTCGTTCAGGTTGAAATTGTATTCACTGACGCAGATCGCGGTGCCCGGTCGCGCGGCGGCGATCCATTCACCCAGGCGCGGGAACAGCCGCACCGGTTCGCCGAGCCAACCGTCGATCCAGGACGGGTCGTGATAGGTCGGGTCCCACAGCGAGGCTGTATTCTGCAGCGGGTCGCCTCCCTGCGGGTAGTAGTGCAGGTCCAGGCAGTCGACCAGGTGCTGCCCCGATGACTGTTCGTAGGAAGCCAGTTGCTGCAGGTACCACTTGGCCAGGGGCACGCCGCCGTGCGCTTTCTGGTCGTCGAGGTTGTTGTTGGCGCTGTCGAGCCCCGAGTTGAAGAGATCGAGCACCCCCCAGCTGGTGTAGCCGAGGATCGTCGCAGAGGCATCCGCCTGCCGGATCACCGGCGCGTACGAGAGCGTCGCATTCCAGACGTCGGCGTAGCTGACCGGGTTCGCGCGCACCTCGCGGTGGGTCGAGTCCCAGAGCATCATCTCGTTGTCGAGCTGGTAGAAGCGCACGCCGTTGCCGGACGTCGTTCCTGACGTGGTCCCGAACTTGCCCGTCAGGTGCGTGAGCCAGCCGGCCTCGAAGCTGGGCGGCGCCGCGATCGCCACGTTGGTCGGGTCGGGCATGAGCGCCGCGCCCGACGAGGTCATGCCGTTGCCGCAGTTCTTGTCGTAGGGGTCGACGCTCTGTTCGGCGCCGTAGCGCGACACGGGAAAGCCGCAGGTGAACGGATGATTGGGCACGCGATCCTTCGGCGCCCAGCCGATCGTCGGCACGGTCATCAGCGTCGCGACGCGCGCGCCGTTGTTGGCGGCGACGAAGCTGTCGGCGCTGGACACGTAGCTGGCAGTGCCGTAAGTCGCGTCGTTCGGATTGTTGGCGACGTTCTCGAAGAAGTAGTCGCTGCCGAGGTTGTGCGTGTCGAGTTGCCAGTTGTACAGGGTGACCGAGTTGCCGCCCCAGCGGTTGAGCGGCACGTTGAGCGCGGTCAGCGTCGCCGCGTCGGCGAAGGCCAGCCCGTAGATCTCCGGGTGAATCGCGGCGCCGCGCGCGCCGGCGTCGATCTGGATCGCCGCGCCGCTGGGCGGGCCGGCGTCATTGCGCCCACCGGCCCCGCCGCCGCCCGCGAGAGCACCGGCGGCACCGCCCGCGCCGCCGCTGCCCGCGAGAGCACCGCCCGCGCCGGAATCGTTACGCGGGGTGCCGCCACCTCCGTCGCCGCTGTCGTGAGAGGTGGCGCCGCAGCCGGCGAAGATACAAAGGAGCCACAACAACCGCCGGCGCATCGCGCTCTAGTTTAGCGGTCCTCCGGCTCCTTTCGTCTGCCCGGTGCGTCGGGAACTGCACTCTTGGATGGGATCGCGGATGGCACGGCGTCGTCGTCACCACCTCGCGGGTAGATGTCGGCAATGGTGATCCCCTTGATGCGGCTGCGGCGACTCTCGTCGAGATCTGCGACCAGCGCGCGCAATGTCGGCGCGGTGGCGCCTTGCGCGATCTCGATGTCGGTCGAGCGGAAGACCGCGAGCACGTCTTCGAGCGTTATCGAATCGGCGGCGCGCCCCGGGATGTAACCGTTGATGTCGCCGTGTACCTCGGCGATCAGGCCGCGCGCTTTCAGGCGCAGGACGATGCGTTCGATGATGTCGGGCGTCAGGCCGAAGGCGGTGGCCAGCTTCTCCTTGGGAAGCCCGACACCCCCGGTCTCGTGCGCGCCCGCCACCGCCGCCAGCAGCTGCGCGGCGAGCAGGCCGTTGATCGGCTCCTCGCCGCGCTGCCGGCGATCTTCCGCTTCGAGCAGTTGCAGATTCTGCAGCGAGTGCGCGATCTCCGCACCCAGGAGCACCAGCAGCCACGACGTGTAGATCCAGACCAGCACCAGCGGGATCAGGCCGATCGGGCCGTACACGCCGCTGTAGCTGTCGAACATGATCTTCTGCGCGTAGGTGACGAACAGCAGCTTGACGCCCTCGAGCAGAAAGCCGGTGACCATCGCGCCCAGGATCGCGGCGCCCCAGTTGACGTTGGTGCGCGGCAGCAGCTTGTTCATCAGCACCAGCGCCACGAACTGCACGAGCAGCGGCGCGAAGAAGCGCGACGCCGCGCCCGCGGTCACGAGGCGCCCCGACCAGTAGAGCGAGAAGCCCGCCAGCGTGGGCAGCAGCGTGACCATCGCATAAAAGGTCAGGAACTTGCCGATGATCGTTCGCCGCTGCCCGACGCGCCAGATGTCGTTGTAGATCTTCTCGATGTAGGCGTAGAGCGAGTAGCAAGTGACGAGCGTGAAGATGAGTCCGCCGCCGCCGAGCGCGCCGATGCTGATCTTGCGCGAGAACTCCTCCATCTTCGCCGTCACGTCCGCCATGTGCGGGAAGATTCGCTCCGAGATGAATGCGGTCAGCTGCGACTGCGCGTCGAGCGACCCCACCGCGCGCAGGATCGTGAAGGCGATCGCCGTGACCGGCACCAGCGACAGCGCGGTCTGGAAGGCGAGCGCAGCGGCCTGCTGCGGGCACTTGTCGCGCGCCCATTGCGCGAGGATACGGAGGGCCAGACGGTAGAGGTACACCGCGGCCCGTGCCCGGGGGGACAGGCGCGCGGTCGCCAGCGCCGTGAGTGGATTCTCGGCGAGAAAGATCCGGATCTGTCCCAGCGTGCGGCGCATGAATCCCCACAGTCATTGAAACCCGCCCCAGCCGGGCTTGCAAACCTTGCAAACCCCGACATGTAGATTTTTTGACCGGGTCAGTAGACCAGGTGACTCTGTGGGCCATGCTGGCATCCAGCGAAGAGGCCCGTACCTTCGAGTCGCTCAAGTCCGAGCTGCTTCGTTCGTCGCCCGGCCAGTTCGCGGCGGTGTGCGGGAAGAAGCTCCTCGGCGTCTTCACCTCCGTCGACGAGGCGCTGCAGGCCGCGTCGGACGCCTTCGACGCCGACACGTTGCCCGCGGGCGCGCCGATCTTGATCACCGAGATCGCCGAGAAGGTCAACCTGCGCGTGATGGCGACGCCGCAGCAAAGAGCCAAATCCGCGCTGGCTCCGGTGAGCCTGCGCGGACTGATCTAGCGTCTGCTCCGGAACGCGTCCGCGTCGCTCCTCGGGCCGCGATCGACTTGGATAGATCTCGACCCATGCTTCAATGCACGGGCACCGGGCAATCGATCACGAAAAATGCACGTCACGCGCGTGCTTCTGCGCGACGGCGCCCCGGTGTGAGCTGCCTTTCTTGCTGCCAGACACTGCAGGTGCATGCGCAGGACGAAGCTCACGAACATCGCAGCCCGACTCAGTCTCGTTTCCCCGACGATCTTGTTGCCGCTCGCCGCGGTCGCGGCGGTCGCGGTGATGCACGGGTGCGGCACCAGCGAGGGTGACGGCGGCACGGGCGGTTCGACGGGCGCGGGCGGCAAGATTTCGACGGGGACGGGCGGCGCGGTCGTGGGCTCGGGAGGTAGCGGGGCAGGGGGCAGCGGCAGCGGCGGCACGAACGGAACCGGTGGAAGCGGCGCGGGCGGCAGCGCCGGGCGTCCGGGCACGGGCGGCGCAACGGGGCTCGGCGGCGCGTCGGGCACAGGCGGCGCGACGAGCACAGGCGGCGCGCCGGGGACCGGCGGCAGCACCGGCAGCTGCACGACGCCACCCGATCCGCCGCCGCTCGTCGGGTGGGCGTCGGTCGGCGACACGCGCGTTCCCACGCTCAACGGCGGCGGAAGCGCCACGCCGCGTACGGTGACCACGGTGGCGGCGCTCAACGCGGCGGCGGCGGGCAGCACGCCCGCGGTCATCTACGTGCAGGGGGTGTTGCCACCAGGACGCATCGTCATCGGCTCGAACAAGACCGTCGTGGGTCTGTGCGGCGCCGAGGTGCACGGCCACGTCGACGTGAGCAACGTCAGCAACGTCATCATCCGCAACCTCAAGATCGTCGGTTACGGCGTGGGCAACTGCGCCCTCGATCCGAGCTTCGACGCGACCGTCGGCTGCTCGTCGGGCGACGACGCGATGACGATCCAGAACAACTCGCACCACATCTGGGTCGACCACTGCGACATCTCCGACGGCACCGACGGCAACCTCGACACCACCAGCGGCTCGGACTTCGTCACCATCTCGTGGACCAAGTTCCACTACACGCCGCGCACCGACGTCGGCGGCAGCGACTCGACCGGCGCCAGCGGCCACCGCTTCTCGAACCTGATCGGCTCGGGCGACAACGTGACCACCGATATCGGCCACCTGAACGTCACCTGGCACCACGACTGGTGGGCCGACAACGTGAACGAGCGCATGCCGCGCACGCGCTTCGGCCAGATCCACGTGTTCAACAACCTCTACACGTCGGCGGGCGACAGTTACTGCACCAACTCGGGCATCCAGACGCACGTGCTCGTCGAGAACAACGTCTACTCGAACGTGCATAACCCCCTGTCGCCCGACGCCAACGGCGACATGCTCGCGCGCGGCAATCTGTTTCAGACGACCAGCGGCACCACCACCTCCACCGGCGTCGGCTTCACGCCGCCGTACCCGTACACGCCGGATGCGACGGCCACGCTCGCCGCGACGGTGATGGCGCAGGCGGGCCCGCACTAGCCGCGCGGGCGCGGCCGTCAGTTCGCCAGGGTGAGCGAGATGTTCGAGAACTCGACCTGGCACATGCGCGCGGTGAACAAGCCGGCATAGACGAAGTCGCCGTCGATCGCGTTGAGGTCGACGGTGTAAACCGCGGGCGCCTCGCTGCCGTAGGTGCAGGTGTACGTCGAGCCGGATTTGACGATGGTCAGGTCGATGACCGAACCGGCCGCGGGCACGGCCGCCGGCGAGCTGACCACGGTGCCGGTCAATTGCGTCGGCGCGCTGGTGTCGCGCTCGAATGACGACCACGCGGTCGCCGGGTTGTTTCCGCGCAGCGTCCCCGCGGCCACGTACGAGCTCAGCAGCGATGCGTCCGAGACGTCGGTCCAGGCCGCGTCGCGCACCATGACGCCGAAGCCCACCTGGCTGTTGTTGTAGCTGATCGACGTGACCGTCGCCGTGGCCTTGAGCGTGAAGTCCTTGTCGATCGGGACCTTCTGGAAATAGAACGAGATCCCGTCGGTGGCGGCGGCGATCTTGCCCGCCGACGCCGTCGCGGTCCCCGAGCGCATCGACACCACCAGCGGCGCGGTCGAGGTCTCGCTGATCGAGAACGAGCCGTCGCCGACCTTGGACGTGCCGCCGATGTCGCCGAACACCGACCCTTGCCAGGGCGGCGTGGTGATCCACACCGTGCTCGGGGCCGGCGGTGCGTAGACGATCGGCTTCCAGTTGGGATTGACGACCAGGATCGACATGTCGGGCGGCGCGATCCCCGGCAGCACGTAGTCTTTGAGCGGCACGCTCGACGCGGCGAGATCGGTGGCGATCAGATAGGCGTAGTACGCGCCGCCGTAGACGTTGGTGTGCGTGTCGTCGACGCTGGTGATCGCGGCGCTGACCCACGCTTGCAAGTTGGCGGTGCCGGTCGCGCCCGAGGCCGCGAAGATCTGCTGGCCGAGCGCCAGCGTGGACATCGTGTTGTCGATGACCGACACGCTCATCGCCGCGCCCAGGTCGCGGATCGCTTTCGGATAGTCGCCGCCGGGATAGGTCACGCCCGCGGAGACGACGTCCGTGGTCACGTGGACCTTCGCGCCCGAGTAGACGCCCGACGAATCACGCCGCACCACCGGCGTCGTCAGGATGGGCGTCGCGCCCACGGCCAGCGCCGGCTTGATGTAGTACGTGTAGAGGTAATACTCGAACGACGTCGGATCGGTGACGTCGGTGTTGGGGTTCGTGTACAGCGTCGGATCGGCCTTCTCGTCGTTGTGGCCAAAGCCGATCATCACGTAGTCGCCTGCCTTGAGCATGCTCATCAGCATCGCGTAGTTGCCGTTGTCGGCCGGATCGATGTAGCTCTTCGAGCTGCGCCCCGAGAGCGCGAGGTTGTTCACCGTGACGGCCGGAGACAGGTACTTCCCGATCTGCGTGCCGTAGCCGTAGCGCGGGTAGTAGTAGGGGTCGTTGAAGGCCGCCACCGTCGAGTCGCCCACGAGGTAGAGCGTGGCCGGCGCCAGGTTGCCCGCGTCGGTCGCCGCGTCGTCGCCGCCGCCTGCGTCGGTGGCCGGCGCATCGCCCGCGCCGCCGTCGGTGCCGCCCGCGCCGATCATGATGTTGGGGCTGCCGCTCGAGCTGGCGCATCCGGTCGAGAGCGCGCCTACGCCGGCGATCAGGACAGCCATCATCGTCCCCGTCATCGTGCCGACTATCGCCAGCGCTCGACGGCGCACCGCGCACGCGTGTGGTCTCATGCCGCGATCTCCTTCCTTCCGCTCGGAGAATGCCGCAAGCGCCGCCGGCGGCGACATACGCGAGCTTCGTTCGGGGTTGCGGTCACGCCACGTCGGGCAGCGCCGCCCGGAGGCGGCGGCCGATCGGGCCGCGGCGCGCGAGGGCGATCACCGAGGCGAGGACCAAGATCCCGGCCGAGACGGCCAGAAACCCGAAGAGCGCCTCCACGGCCAGCACCCACGGCGAATAGCTCTCGTCGATGGCGACGGCCACGCCGCCACCACGGCGCGGATAGACCACGCCCGTCAGGATCGGCTTCGATCGAAAGGCCGACGGTAGCTCCGTCACCGCCGCGTCGAAGCCGCCGAGCAGCCGTTCGAGCTCGTCCATGTCCTCGATCGTGGTGTCGCGATTCGCGTAGGAGGAGGCGGCGTCCAGCGCGTCCCGCGCCATCTTTGCCTCGTCGCGGGCGCCGGTGATCGGCACGCCGCGGTGGACGGCGTCGCTTTCGAGGCGCCCGACCCATTCTTTGGCCTTGACGAAGACCGGCTTCGCGCGCGCCGCCAGCATGTTGGCGAACAGCAAGCGAGGCGCGCCCCAGGTCGCGCGCGCCTCCTCCGTGAGCTCGGGATGCTTCATCAGCCGCTTGCGCGCCGCGACCAGCGCCGCGAGCTCCGGGATCCGTGGGTCGCCCTTGACGGCAGCGAGGTCGGCCTTCACGCGCGGGTTGGAGAGATCGCGCTCGAACTCCTGCTGCGCCGGCAGCAGCGGGGCCAGCTCGGCGCGCAGCTTGGCGCCCTCGGCCAGCAGCGCGTCGGGGACGTCGTCGACGGCCATGACTTCGTTTTTCGGGCTGCGGGTCAGGGTCACGTTGCGCAGCTCGACGCGCGCGTAGGGCGCCGGCGGCGCCCTCCGGAATTCGGCGATCGACGCGAAGCGCGCCACCGTGTGTCCAGCGGTGAGGTAGCGGGGCAACGTCAGCTCCGTGTCGCGCAAGACGAGCATGGGCACCGCGCTCAAGATCAGCGCGGCCACCGCGAACATCGCCAGCACCAGGACCAGCGACGAGGTCAGCGCGAGCAGACCGCGCTCGACGTCGCGCGAGACCGACAGCTTGTCGCCGATCGTCAGGACGATCATCTCGGCTCCTGGACCGTCGACGACCTCGGCCTGAAAGATGCGCTGTGCGCCGGCACGCTCGATCGGCCGTCTCCAGTGGGCCGGGATGATCACCAGATTGTCGCCCAGCCAGGAGAACGGGCGCGCGCGCGTCGACTGGATGCGGAACGGACCCTCGATGTCTTGGACCGTCGGCTGCGCGGGAAAAGACTCGCGGGCCGCTCGCAGGCTCATTCGCGAGAGAAAGCCGAAGAGGCCGACCAGCCCGAGACCCAGAAGCCCGACGATCGCCGCGCTGAAGACGCCGCCTGCGTCGTGGTTCTTCTGCGCCAGGAACACCGAGCCGATGGCGATGACCGCTCCACCCAGACAGCCGAAGCCAAATCCGAAGGTGAAGATGCGGTTCGCGAGTCGAAGCTCGCGCCACATCCCGCGCAGGTAGCGCATCTCGTCGTCATCGACCGGCCGTCCGTACATTCCCCGTCCGCGCGCGCAGAATAGCCGCTTTCGCGACGCGGATGAGGCGGCTAGCTGAGGCTGTCGAGGATCGCCTTGAACGCCGCGGGCGTCCGCACGACGTCCCGGTGGCGGCCCACCGGGATGCGGATGACTTCGGGGTGGGCGCCTGCCCAGGCGGTCGCGCTCTCCAGGCTCACGCCGCCGTCGCCCTCGGCCAATGCCTCGGCCGGCAGGCGCGCCACGCGAGGGCCCTCGCCCGGCAGCCGCGCGCGGCCCTTGTCGATGACGATCTTGACCTGCGTCGGCAGGCCCCCACCGCACACGCAGGTCAACCGCCGCGGCGCCGCGGCGCGCTCGAGCATCTCCCAGCTCTTGCGCGTCGCGCTCAAGCGATCGGCGACGATGCGCATCCAGTCTTCCTCTTCGTTGCCGCCGCCCGGGCAGTCGCCGAACACCGACAGGCGCAACGCGCGCCAGGTCACGGGGTCGTAGAGGTCGTAGCCGGGCTCGAGAAAAACCGACTGCTCGGGGGGCGGCAGGCAGTCGAGGCTGCCGGGGCAGGCGACGAACTCGCCGGGCGTGACCGTGCGGCCGAGCGGAGCGAACTGGAAGCCGACGTTCAGGCAGGCCAGGCTCTCGAGCGAGCCGGCGAGGGGGGCGCCCGACGTGACGACGCGCTCGACCGGGACCGCGGGATCGATCGCGTACGCCGCGCGCACGAGCAGGCCGCCGTTCGACAGCCCGAGGAGGTCGACGTCGTCCTGACTGACCTCGGCCAGGCGACGGATCTCGCCGACCAGGTCGGCCGCGACGTCGACCGCGCGCAGCCGCCAGTCGTAGGCGAACATGTGCAGATTCTTGCCCGGCACGTAGCCGGCGCGTCCCAGCGCCTGCTGGAGCGCGCCCAGGATGTCGTAGCGCAGCCCGGCGAAGAGCGGGATGGCGCTCATGACCTTGCCCGGCTTCCCGGGCAGCCCGGCGCGCGACGCCAGGCGTGGTCCCCGGTAGAGGCAGCCGAACGTCCCCCAGATGGCACCCAGATCTTCGTCGTGGAGCTCGGTTCCGAACAAGGCGGGGACGACGACCAGGTGCCGCACAGTCGGTCTGATCGTAACAGAGCCGCCGCCCGGGCGAGGTCGGCAATTGCAAATGATCCGCGCCTCCGATAAAACCCGGCTCCATGCGCGAACACACGCGGATCAGGCGAATTCTCCCAGGTTTGTCCACCAGCACGCTCGCCGTGCGCTGGGTGGTCGCATCGCTGTCGCTGGCGGCGCTGTTCGCGGGCGCTTGCGTCGAGCAGGACGAGGACAAGCCGTCGGAAGACGACATGAAGGTCGCGAAGCAGAACATCCTGACGACCGCGCCGACGCCGAAGTTCCCGGTCAACGCCGACCTCGATGGGAAGATCATCTACCTCGGCATGGACGCCGAGCCCGCGGTGGTCGAGCCGGGCAAGGACGTCAAGCTCACGCACTACTGGAAGGTCGTGGCGCCGGCCGCCGACGGGTGGCGCATCTTCACGCACCTCGACGGGCCCAACAACCAGCCGTTCATCAACGTCGACCACCCGCCGGTGAAGGGGAAGTACCCGGTCAGCCAGTGGAAGGCAGGAGAGATCATCCGCGACGAGCAGAACGTCCGCCTGCCCCCGAACTGGCAGCACCAGCAGGTGATGGTCTACACCGGCATGTGGAAGCCGGGCGTGGGGCGCATGCCGATCAAGTCCGGTGCGCATGACAACGAGGGACGCGTGCTGGCCGCCACGCTGACGGTGCAGGGCGCCGTCAAGCCGGTTCCGCCGCCGCGCAAGCGCTACGTCGCGCGCATGGTTGGCAAGCCGATCAAGGTCGACGGCAAGCTCGACGAGGCGGCGTGGGCCGCCGCGCCGTCGACGGGCGCCTTCGTCAACACCATGACCGGCGCGCCGGTCGATCAGAAGACCGAGGCCAAGCTGCTCTGGGACAACAAGTTCCTGTACGTCGCGTTCAACAACACCGACAGCGACATCTGGTCGACCCTGACCAAGCGCGACGACAAGCTGTGGACGCAGGAAGCCGACGAGCTGATGATCGACGCCGACGGCAACGGCAAGACCTACGTCGAGCTGCAGGTGGCGCCCAACGGGAACATCTTCGATACGTACTTGCCCACGTACCGCAAGTACGAGGACTCGATCGATCCGAAGAAAAAGCCGTACTCGTGGAACTCGAAGATGAACGTCAAGGTTCACGTCGACGGCACGCTCAACAAGCGCGACGACCAGGACAAGGGCTGGACCGTCGAGATGGCGATTCCGCTCGAGGACGTGCGCGGCATGGACAAGGACGCCGCCAAGTTGCCGCCGACGGCGGGCGACGTGTGGCGCATCAACATGTTCCGCATGGACGTGCCGGCCAATAAGCCGCAGCAGGCGTCGGGCTGGTCGCCGCCGCTCGTGGGCGACTTCCACGCGCTCGACAAGTTCGGCGACCTGGTGTTCGGCGACGAGAAGGGGAACGTCCCGCCGCGCGCCGCCGCGGCGCCGGTCGCAGGGCACCCGGTGCAGATCACGACCCTCGGCGATCACGATATGAAGCAGCCGGCGGCGCTGCGCGGCAAGCCGGCCGGCGACGAGAAGAAGACGGGCGCCAAGACCGAAACCAAGTCGGCCGAGAAGGAACCGCACGACAAGAAGTAAGCTTCGTGCAGCAGTGCGCCGCGCGGAGTGAGGGCCATCGGCGGTTGGGCCGCGCGGCTGGGAGGGTGATGCGAGGGGCGATGCTCGCGATGGTGCTGGGGCTGGCGGCCTGCGCGCAATCGGGCGCGGCCCCCGGCCATGCCGCCGGTGCGGCAGCGGCCGCGATCGGAACGCCGTCCGCCGCGGCGACGACCGCGGCCCGAGCGCAGCCACCGCAGTCCCCGCCCGCGCCGCGGCCACCGGAGCGCCTGGTTCCGTCGGGTCCAGGCGCGGCGGTGTACGCGTCGACGGCGCCGTCCGACAGCGCCAAGGCGCCCGCCGACCCGCTGCGCGGCGCCATCCGCGCCGCCGTGCGCGAGAGCGCGCGCCGCGCCGGCGTGCCGGTGCCCGAGGTCGACGGGCGCCTGGATGTCGCGATGAACGACTTCGCGCGCGCGCTGGGCCCCGACGACATGCCGGCGCCGGAGGCGGTCGACTTCCTGCTCGCGCACTACGGCCTCCCCGATCCCCCGCCGCACTGGCTGATCGAGCGGGCGACGCTGGGCTCGGATGCCGAGGTCGCGGAGCGGACCGCCCCGCCGGTGCTCGAGGCGTTGAAGGCGACACAGGCGGCGCGGCTGGGCATCGGGATCGCCCGTGTCTCCGGCGAGCTGCGGGTGGTGATCGCGGTCCAGGGACGGGACATCGATCTCGAGCCGGTGCCGCGGCAGATCGCGCCGCGGAAGCCGGTGGTCATCGCGGCGCGGCTGCGAGCGTCGTTCCACGATCCGGCGCTGGTGATCACCGCACCCGACGGCCACGTGCGCGAGCTGGCGGTCCGCGCCGCCGGTGCGCGCGAGCGCTTCGAGGGGACAATCGCTTGCGACGCCGGCCCAGGCCGCTACCAGGTCGAGGTCACCGCGGACGGCGCGGGCGGCCCGGGCGTGCTCGCCAACTTCCCGCTCTATTGCGGCGTGACCCCGCCGCGCGACGCGCCCGTCCCGGCGGGCGTGCTGCTGGCGCCGACGACCGCGAAGGAGGCCGAGGCGCGCTTGCTGGCGCTGGTCAACCGCGATCGCGCCGCCGCGGGTCTCCCGCCGCTGTCCGTCGACGCGCGGCTCGCGGAGGCGGCGCGCGCGCATAGCCGCGATATGGCCGACCACGACTTCGTGGCCCACATCTCGCCCACGACCGGCTCGGCCGTCGAGCGCGTGGCGCGCCTCGGGCTCACGCCTGACCTGCTGCTCGAGAACGTGGGCCGCGCCTACTCGGCGGAGGACGCCGAGAGCGGCTTCATGGCCAGCCCCGGACACCGCGGCAACATCCTCGACCGGCGCGCGCGTTTCATAGGCATCGGCGTCGCGGCGGGCCCCGAGCTGGCCGGTACGAGCCCTTTGTTCGTCACCCAGCTCATGATGTGACGCGGCCGGACGCTCTCGCGAGGTCACGAAATCGTGGCGTCGTTCGCCTCAAGTCGCGTGTTGGTGGCTCCGATAGAGGACCAGGGGGCCGCGACTCTGATTTGCGAACGGCGAAAGGCTCGGCGGCGGAGGCCGCCTCGCGGGTGAGTCGGTCACGCGGCGACGGCCGCTGGTTGAAGACCAAGCTTCTGGTGGGCTGCCTGATGCCGCTCGTCGTCGGCGCACTCTGTCAGGCGATGTACACCGTCAGCGCACAGAAAAAGGCGCTGACGAGCGGCCTCGAGATCAAGGCGCGCTCGCTGGGCGAGCTCATGGTGAACGTCGTCGGGCCGAGCGTCGCCGTCGACGATCGCCCGGGCGTGCGCGACGGCATCGGCTTCCTGGCCCAGGACGCCGACTTTTCGTTCGCCGAAGTCCTGGCCCCCGACGGCCGGACGATCGCGTTCCTGGGATCGCACGAAGCCCGCGACGGTCTGGGCCGCCAGATCAGCCTCGTGCGCGGCGCGCGGCTGGTGCTGGCCACGGACGTGATGGCGGCGCTCTACCCGCTCAAGGAGATGGGCACGGTCGTCGTTGGTCTCAAGACGTCGAACATTCGCGCCATCGCGCAGCGGCTGGTCACGCGCACGGTGTTGATCGCTGGCATCGCGATCCTCATGTCGGTGGTGGTGGTGCTGCTCCTCGCCGACGTGATCGTGCGCCGCAACCGCGACCTCAAGCTGATCATGGATACCGTCGGCCAGGGCTTCATGTCGGTGCGTCGCAATGGCGAGCTCTTGCCCGAGCACTCGGCGATCCTCGAGCAGTGGTTCGGTCCGTGGCGGCCCGGCGTGTCGTTCTGGAAGTACTTCGGCGGCGTGTCAGGCAAGCTCGAACGCTCGTTCGAGCTGCTCTGGACCAACATCGAATCGGATGCGCTGCCGTTGTTCGTGGCGCTGGCGCAGCTCCCGCGACGCGCCGAGGTCAAGGGCAAGACCTTCGAGATCGAGTGCAAGCCGGTCGGCAACGGGGAGGACGTCGCCCAGTTCCTGCTGGTGATCTCCGACATCACGGCGATCGTCGAGCAGGAGCGCACCGAGATCGAGCAGCGCGAATGCATGAGCCTGTTCCAGTGGCTGCTGAACGACCGTCCGACGCTGTTCCAGTTCCTCGACGACGGCGCGCGTCTGGTTCAAGCTCTGCTTGCCGACAGCGAGCCGGACCCGGTCGCCGTCAAGCGAGACCTTCACACGCTGAAGGGAAATGCCTCGATCTTTCACCTCACCACGGTCACGTCGCTGTGCGAGACGCTCGAGGAGCGGCTGGAGGACGGCGGCTGCGCCACGCTGACCGACGACGAGCAGATTCGCCTGGCTGACGCCTGGAAGGCGGTCGAGCGGCGGTTGCGCCAGCTCGGCGAAGAGAACGAGAACCGGATCGAGATCGCCGTCGTCGAATATCAGGCCATGATCGCGGCCATCGACCGCCGCGTGCCCCATGCGTCGCTCGACAGCATCGCGCGCGCCTGGGTCCACGAGCCGATGAAGCAGCGGCTGCACCGCTACGGCGAGCTGGCGCGGGCGCTGGCGCGCCGCCTGGAACGGGGCAATCTGAACGTCCAGATCCAGAGCGACGCGATCCGTCTGCCCAAGGGCGCGCTTGCGCCGTTCTGGTCGTCGGTGATCCACGTGATCCGCAACGCCGTCGACCACGGAATCGAGTCGCTGCCGGAGCGCGTGCGCAGCGGCAAGGGCGGACCGGGAACGCTGTCCTTGCGCGCGTCGCACCGCGACGATCGGCTGCTGATCGAGATCGAGGACGACGGGCGCGGCATCTGCTGGGAGCGGCTGGCGGAGCGTGCGCGCGCCGCTGGGCTGCCGTGCGAGACGCGAGCGGAGCTGATCGAGGCCATGTTCTCCGACGGCGTCACCACGCGCCAGACCGCGAGCGACATCTCGGGGCGGGGCGTGGGCATGGCGGTCGTGCGCGCCGCCTGCCTCGACACCGGCGGCCGCTACGACGTCTGGAGCGAGCCCGGTCGCGGGGCGCGCTTCGAATTCTCATGGCCCCTGGCGTTGCTCGAAGCGCAGGCGGCCGGTGACGGCGGCGCGGCTGACATTCCGCCGCACGCCGCGTCCCCGCCACGACCGGCGATGTAGCTCCCTGCCGATCGCTTCAATCGGCGAGAGCCGCGGGCGCGACGAGCACCACCCAGCCGCCCGCGGTGCGTGCGGCGCGCGCGCCCGGTGCCAGCGCCAGCGCGCCGGCGCCCGGCGCATGCACGCCGGCGAGCGCAGCGGCCAGCGCCGCGCGGTCCGAAGCGGGGAGCGAGTCGACGCGCACGACGTCCGCGGGCGCGTCCGCTTCGGCGATCGCTTCGTAGACCACCGCGCGCCGATCGTCGGAGATGCCGAGCACCCGCTGCAGGTGCGGTCCGCCCGCCGCCGCGACCGCGCGCAGCTGCGCCAGCGAAGCGTCGTCGAGCGGCGCGTCCCGTTCCTCGACGAGGATCCAGCGCCCGACGCGCGGGTCGCGCCGCCGGATCAGACGGCCGTCGGCGCTGCGGCCGAGCTCGACCTCGGCGCTGTCGGTGTCACCGGTCTCCGCGCGCACGGCCGGCCCGAGCGCTGCCGCGTCGCGGACCGCGGAGGCTGGCAGCGCCTCGGTGGGCCAGGCCCGCACCACGGTCGCCATCTCTTGCGCCGACGCGAAGCGCTCGCTGGGCGCCTTGGCGAGCGTGCGCGCGATCGTCTCGTCGTGCGCCGGTGACAGGCCGGCGCGCATCGCGCTCGGCGCCGCCGGCGCTTCGCCGAGATGCTGCGCGACGATGTCGGGGCCGAGAAACGGCGGGCGGCCGGTGAGCGCTTCGAACAATGTCACACCGAGGGCGTAGAGATCGGCGGCGGCACCGATGGCCGCGCCGGTTATTTGTTCAGGCGCCATGTACGCGATCGTGCCGACGAGCCCGCCGGTCTGCGTTTGCCCGAAGTCGACCAGGTGCGCGGCGCCGAAGTCGCCGAGCTTGGCGTTGCCGGCGGCGTCGAAGAAGACGTTGGCCGGCTTGATGTCGCGATGGACGATGCCACGCTCGTGCGCGGCATCCAGCGCCGCCAGCAGCTCGAGCGCCATGCGCCGTCCCGCCGCCGGTGACAGCGGCCCGTGCGTCGCCAGCCGCTCGAGCAGCGTGCCGCCGCCCATCAGCTCGAACACGAACAGGCCCAGGCCCTCGTCCATGTCGTGCAGCGAGACGATGTTGGGGTGGCGCAGGCGGCCCGCGGCCTCGGCCTCGCGCGCGAAGCGGAAATACGCCTGGCGTTCGGGACCGGTCGCACCCGCGCCGACGGCCAGCAGCTTGACCGCGACGTTCTGGCCGAGCAGGGTGTCGTGCGCCAGGTAGACGCGGCCCATGGCGCCGGCGCCCAGCAACTTGAGCACGCTGAACCGGCGGCGCAGCAGGCTCGCCTCGTGCGGCGCGCGCGGGCTGCCGCCACCGCCGGACGCCTCGGCGGCGGCGAAGGCTTCGGGCGACGCCGGCAGCGTCGGCGTGTCGCGGCGCAAGCGCCCCAGCACCTCGGCGGCCGCGGTGCGCAGGCCGAGCGCGTAGAGCTCGATCACCAGCGCCCGCTGCGCGTCGGTTCGGGTGGAGGCGAACCGGCTCGCTTGCTGGAGCATGCGGGCCGCCTCGTGGTGGCGGCCGAGCCGGCCCAGCAAGCGTCCGAGCGCCAGCCGCGCCGCCGCCGCCTCGGCCTCGCCGCCGTGAGCCGCGAGGCGCTCGTAGAGCAGGCCGGCCTCGTGCAGGTCGCCGGCGAGCTCGAGCGTCCGTCCCTCGTCAAGCGTGGCGTTGGCGCGCCGGTAGTGCACGGCCGCGCGCGCGAAGTCGAGCGCGCGCTCGGCGGCGCGCCCCGCCTCGAACGGCCGCCCGCGCCCGGCGAAGGCGCTGGCCGCCGCGGCCAGCTCGTCGCGCGCATCGTCGGGGATGCCGGCCGCGATCTCGGTCGCGCGCGCGGCGTCGCCCGCATCCAGGCTCAGGCGCAGAGCCAGCGGCCGGTCACCGAGCGCCAGCGCCAGTGGCACGGCGTCGGCGAAGCGCCAGACCCGCTCGTAGAGCTGGATCGCGCGCCGGAGCTCGCCGCGCTCGACAGACAGGCGCGCAGCCTCGACGTAGGCGCCGTGCGCCACGAGGTATTCGATGATGTCTTGGCCCTCGGTCACGTCGTTCCCTCGTGGCGCCGATCCGTGATAGTACGACGCAATGACGGCGATTGTGGGCCCAGAGACGCGATGATCGTCGGGCCTGTTGTTGGGATCCTGGGCGGCAGCGGCCTCTATGATCTCGAAGGTCTGTCCGGTATGCGCGAGCAGACGGTGTCCACCCCGTTCGGCGCGCCGTCGGCGCCGCTCATCAGCGGTAGGGTTGGCGAGGTCGAGCTCGTCTTCGTGCCCCGCCACGGGCGCGGGCACCGGTTGTCGCCGTCGGAGATCAACTACCGCGCGAACGTGCACGCGCTCAAGCAGCTCGG
>CAZNCQ010000142.1:0-17621 GCA_964571275.1 uncultured Myxococcales bacterium | reverse complement strand
CTCATCTCGTACGACTCGCGCAACGACCGCATGTTCCCGACGCGCGGCTGGTACAACACGTTGTCGGCCGAGGTCGCCGACCACTTCCTGGCGTCGGAGAACGTGTTCACGCGCTACGAGGGCGCCGCGCGCTTCTTCTATCCCATCTGGGGCCCGTTCGTCTTCCGCATGAAGGTCGAGGGAGGCCTCATCTCGAGCCGCGATCCGCACGGTGTGCCGATCTTCGAGCGCTACTTCGTGGGCGGCATCTACGACATCCGCGGCTTCGCGCCGCGGTCGCTGGGGCCGGTGATCCAGTCGCTGTCGCAGCAGACGCAGGACGCGGCGCTGCAGAGCTTCCTCATCGGCGGCAACATGCAGGTGCTCGGCAACGCCGAGATCGAGTTCCCGATCTTCGACAAGGTCGGCATCCGCGGCGTGGTGTTCGCCGACATGGGCAACGCGTTCAACCTGGAAGATCAGTATTGCAAGCTGCGCCCGTCCAACGTCGACGCCAGCAAGGATCCCTGCAACGGACCCTTCAACCTGAGTGCGTATCGAGAGAGCTGGGGCTTCGGCTTTCGATGGTTCTCGCCGATCGGCCCGTTGCGCTTCGAGTGGGGCATTCCGTTCCGCACGCTGCCCGGCGAACAGCCCATCGTGTTCGAGTTCACAATTGGCAATTTCTTTTGATCCGGGACCCTCAAAGGGTTCCAGGCCCCCCGCGATGAGCTCGGACCGGCAGAGCCGGCCCTCGCTCACGCGATCCTAAATCACTAGTCTTTTCTCGCAGATCTGCTAAGCAAGGCCGCGTCCAATAAGGAGATCACATGTTGCGTTTGGTCATGCTCGGCGTCTTCCTGGTAGCCTCCTCACCGGTGGCGTCGTTCGCCGAGGAGGTGAAGCTCGGCTACGTCGATCTGCAGCGCGCGCTCAACGAGACCGAGGATGGGCGCAAAGCGAAGGCGACCCTGAAGAAGGAGTTCGACCAGAAGCAGAAAGAGCTCGACGAGCAGCAGGAAGATCTGAAGAAGGCCGTCGAGGATCTCGACAAGAAGCGGACGCTGATGCCGCCCGACAAGGTTCGTGAGAAAGAGGCCGAGCTTCAGGGCCGCATGCAGAAGGTGCAGCAGACGTACTTGCGCCACCAGCAAGACCTGTCGGCCAAGGAGCAGCAGGCGACCGGCAAGATCTTCGAGCGGATGAACAAGATCATCTACAAGATCGCCCAGGCCGAGAACTTCACGATGATCCTCGACAAGACGCAGTCCGCGGTGCTCTACGCCAAGCCGCACCTGGATCTGACCAACGAGCTCATCCGCCGCTACAACAGCGGCGAGGGCGCCGATACCACAGGCGGCAAACCGTCGCCCACGGCGTCGGCTCCGCCGGGCAAGAAGTAGCGCTCAGCTTCGAACCGACCGAGAACCGGGACGGCGCCAGTGCTCGACATTCGTGACATCGAACGGATCCTGCCGCACCGGTATCCGTTCCTGCTGGTCGATCGCGTCGACGAGATCGACGACGATCACATCGTTGCGCGCAAGCTGGTGACGCGCAACGAGCCCCACTTCGAGGGGCACTTCCCCGGCCACCCGGTGATGCCGGGCGTGCTGATCATCGAGGCGCTCGCGCAGGCGGGCGCGCTGTACGCCGCGCGCCTGGTGAAGTTCGATCCCGGCAAGCAGGTCATCTACTTCATGGCGATCGACAAGGCCAAGTTCCGCAAGCCGGTGGTGCCTGGCGATACGCTCCGGCTCGAGGTCGTGCCGCTGCGCAAGGGCGGCGCGATCTGGAAGATGCGCGGCCTTGCCAAGGTCGGCGACAACGTGGTCGCCGAGGCCGAGTTCATGGCGAGCATCCAGCCCAAGCCGGCCGTGCCCGCTCCGCCCGCGCCCGCGCAGGCGCAAAGCTGATGCGCGCCGGCCACCGCGCGCGCGCGTCGTGGTGGGCTGGTCCGGCGATCGCGAGCGCGGTGGCCGCCGTTGTTGCCGTCACCGCTTCGGGTGGCTGCCACCGCAACAAGATGCTTCCGCGCGCCGACGGCGCCGCGGTCGTCGTGGTCACCACGCCCGACGCCGGCAACGAGACCGGCTTGCCCACGACCGCCGAGGTCGAGCCCAACGGTACGCTCGCGAACGCGCAAAGGATCGATCTCGGGCTGGCGCACGCGCTGGTCGTGAGCGGCAGCATCACCGCGGGGGCGGACCCGAGCGCCAAGGGCAAGGACGTCGATCTCTACCGCTTGATCATTCCCGAGGAGGCGCCGTCTCCCGCCGCCAGCCCGCCGGTCGGCGACGCCGCCGGGGTGCCCGCCGTCGCCGGCGCCGATGCTGCGCGCCCAACGACGCGGCGGCGGTTGTCGATGCTGGTGCACCCCGACCTGGCGCTGCCGGTGACCGTCGACGCGCTCGACGACGCCGGCCAGGTGTTGATCGCTGCGCCCGGCAGCCAACCTGGCGAGCCCGAGGGGATCCCGAGCATGGTCGTCACGCCCGGGACCTACTTCCTGCGCGTCCGCGCCGCGCAGGCCGCCGCCGAGGGGAGCTACCACGTGACGCTGCGCCTGCAGCCGCTGGAAGCGGGCGAGGAGCTCGAGCCCAACGGCAAGGCGACGATGGCGACCGAGATCGCGCCCAACGCCGAGGCTGTCGGCTACTTCGGCTGGCGCCACGACCAGGACTGGTACCGCGTGCCGCTCGACGGTCTGGCCGAGGGGAGCGTGCTCAGCGCCGATCTCGAGGCGGTGCCCGGCGTGACCGCGTCGCTGGTGGTGCTCGATTCCGTCGAGCGCAAGCTGACCGAGGTGCGCGGCCGCAAGGAAGAACGGGTCGCCGTGCGCAACATTCGCGTGGCTCCCGGGGAGCCCCACATCTTCCTGCTCGCGCGCGCCGACTCCGGCCGCGACCTCGACGTGCGTTACAACCTTCGCCTGCGCACCGAGGTCGGCAAGCCGGGCGCGGCCGGCGGTGACCTCGAGCCCAACGACGACGCCCAGCACGCGAGCGCGCTGACCGACGGCACGGTGCAGGGATATCTGGGGCGCGGCGACGTCGACGTCTATCGCTACACCGCGGCCGAGCCGCTCGAGCTGGACATCGAGGCGGCGCCGCCCGAGCGCGTTGACCTGCGCATGGAGATCATCCGCGGGACCGACAACGCGCTGCTGGTGCGCGCCGACGACGGCAAGCGCCAGGAGCCCGAGCGCCTGCCCAACCTGTTCGTGCCGGCGGGCTCGATCTTGATCCGGTTGTCGGCACCGCGCGGCGACGGCAACCCCGACGAGCCCTATCGCCTGACCGTCGCCAGCAAACAACCAGGGAGTGGCGCGGAGCGCGAGCCCAACAACAGCAGCGCGAACGCGACGCCGCTGGCGGCGGGCACGGCCGGAAATGGGCTGCTTTATCCCAAGGGGGATGTCGACGTCTGGCAAGCGCCGGCAACGCCCGACGCGGCGGGCGAGGTCGCGATCACCGTCACCGGCATCGCCGGGATGACGCTGGAGGTGCGCGCCCAGACGCTGGCGGCGCGCGAGCTCGGCCGCTTCAAGATCAGCGGCGATTCGCCGGCCACCAACCGGCTGGCGGTCGGCGGCGAGCCCTGTTGCTTGCTGCAGATCCGCGAGGCGAGCGGCAAGGCGGCCAACTTCCGCGACCGGTACACGATCACGGTCGGAAAATGATCGTCCTGCGCGCGCGCGCGGGGCTGTTGCTGGTGGCCGGCGCCGCGCTGGCGTGCGCGCACCCGCAGCGGGGGCCCGCCGACGCCATCGCGGACTTCGGTGCGGCCGTGGATCACAAGGACTATGCGGGCGCCTACGCGATGATGACCGCCGACTACCGCAAGCGCGTGCCCTTCGAGGACTTCCGCCGCGATCTCGACGCGGGCGGCGCCGACGTGCCGGCGGTGGCGCACCGGCTCGAGGAGGCGTCGGCCCGGACGCCGCTCCAGATCGACGTGGACGTCGATCTCGGGCAGCAGCTGACACTCGTGCTCGAGGGTGGGCAATGGCGGGTGGCCGCGCACCCGTTCGATCTCTACGACCAGAGCACGCCCCGCGCCGCGCTGCGGACGTTCGTGCGCGCCGTGGAGGCGGGGCGCTACGACGCCCTCTTGCGCCTGACCCCCAATCGCTACCGCGTGGCGGTCACCGTGCCGAAGCTGCGCGACTACTGGGAAGGCGAGCGCAAAGCCGAGAACCGCAAACGGCTGGCGGAGTTGCGGGCCAACATCGGCGCGCCGATCGTGGAAACCGGTGACGAAGCGCGCATGCCATATGGCGAGAGCTCCGAGGCGCGGTTGGTCCGCGAGGAAGGCATCTGGAAAGTCGAAGATGTGAACTAGGGTCCCGCGAGACCGTCACCGCCGGGTCGTCGACGGCAACTTTGCACGGTCGCACGTCGATTTTTGCAGCGCGCAGCGACGTTGGTTCCAAGCTCTCGGGATTGTTTCAGATCTCCAGCCCCTAAGGTGAAGCGAGCAAACCGTCGAACTTGACTATTGGGCAGGGATATTGCACGCATTTAATGAGAGGTTCTTCCGATGCTCGAGCCCTGGATCATCGAACAGATCCGACGCCGCGAGGAAGAGGAGCGGAGGCGCAACGAGCGACCGCAGCTTGAGATTCCGGCTCGTGACGACCGCTGGAAGCACCCGGCGGGCGAAGATGAGGACCGCAAGAAGGAGAAAGACGACGAGGGCTCCGACCGGGGCGTCGTGATCATAGACTTCTCAGGTCTCTGAGTCGGACACCGCGTCCCGGCGCCCGGTGGTCTTTCTGGACGGGACGGGTGGGCCTGTTTAAATCAGGCCATGACCGACAGAGCTGCGTTCTCGCTCCGTGGGCTGGATCAAGTCGACGTCGTGGGGCGGGCGGGCGAGCTCGCGCAGCTCGATGCGGCGCTCGAGCGCGCCGTGCGCTTCTGCGTGCCCCAACGGGTCACGGTGTGTGGTCCCGCCGGCATCGGCAAGAGCCGTCTTTGCCGCACCTGGTGCGATGGTATCCGCCGGGCTGCCGGCCGGGCGCCGGCCGCTGGCGTCCGCGTGATCACGGTGCCGGGACCGGACCGCGCGGGCGGAGCGGGCGGGTACGACGCGGTCGCCGCGCTGTTACGGCAACGACTGGGCCTGCCCGAATCCGGCGGCGATGCAGATGCTGCGGCGACTCGACTGCGCGGCCAGCTCCGGGAGGTCTTCGGCGACCGGCGCGTCGTCGAGATGGCGGCGCTGCTTGGCCGCGTCATCGGCCTCGTGAGCGCCGAGAGCCCACTCGCGGACGTGCTGGCGCGCCGCGCGCCGCGCAACGAGGACCCGGCGGATGATCTGCCGATCCTGGTCCTGGCGCGCTTCCTCGAGCGCGACGCGGCGGCGGGACCGCTCGTGATCCTGCTCGAGGACCTGGATCGCGCCGACGACCGCTCGCTCGCGCGACTGCAGGCGCTGGCCGCCGAGCTGGACGAGGGCGCGCTGCTGATCGTGGCGACAGCGCGCTACGAGCTTTATGCGCGCCGCCCGAGCTGGGGCACCGAGGGGAACCACGCGCGTCTCGACGTCGGGCCGCTGGCGCGCCCCGAGCTGGAGGCGCTGATGCGCGCGATGCTGGGCGACGACGACCTGGTGCCGGCGTTCGTCGAGCGCGCGGTCGCGGAGGCGGCCGGCAATCCGTCGCTGCTCGACCAGCTCCTACGCGTGTACCGCCAGCACGGGATCCTGACGCTCGAGGCCGCGCCGCGCGCGCCGGGCTGGATGATCGACCTCGACCGCGTGGAGCGCGAGACCATGGCGCTGACGCCCGAGGAAGCCGCGCAGAAGCGGATCGCCGCACTCTCCGGCGCGGAGCGCGAGCTCCTGTCGCGCGGCGCGACGCTGGGTCCGGTCTTCTGGACGGGCGCGGTCGTGGCGCTGGGGCGGCTCGGGGTCGATCCGACCGATAGTGTTCGTGTGTTTGCGCCCGATCCGGCGATCCTGGCGATTCAACGGACGCTGGGCGGTCTACGTGACCGCGGCTATCTGCACGGGCCGCCCGACTCGTCGATCGCGGGCGAGATCGAGTGGCGCTTTCAGGATCCCGCCGAATTCGACCTCGTGCGTGGTCAGCTCGATCCGGCGCTGAAGCGGCGGCGCAAGGCGTTCGCCGCGCAGTGGCTCGAGAGTCATCTGGCGGGCAGCACCGGCGACGACGCAGGCTCGTGCGACGGCGCACGCATGCGCGAGCAGCGCTTCGCGCAGCTCGGCGAGCTCTACGAGGCGGCCGACGATCGGCGGCGCGCCGCGTATTGCTTCCTCAGCGCCGCCGGGCTGGCGCGGGGGCGCTTGCCGCTCGAGGACGCGTACGGTTTGTACCGGCGTGCGATCGGCTTGCTCGGCGACGACGACGCCGTCGCCAAGATCGACGCTTCGCACGCCGCCGGCGACCTGGCGGCGCGGCTCGGCCGTACACGCGAGGCGATCGGCCACTTCCAGCAGCTCCTGCGCCTCGCCTGGTGGCTCGACCTCCCGGCGAAGGGTGGGGCGGCCCACGACCGTCTCGGACGGCTCTACGGGCTGCTGGGAGAGCACCAGGCGGCGCTGGGGCACCTGACGCTGGCCCGGGAGCTGTTCGAGCTGGCGGGCGACCTGCCCGGCATCGCGTCGACGCTCGACGACATCGGGCGGATCCACTTCCTCGCGGGCGCGCCCGATCATTCGCGCGAGCACCACCGCGCCGCGCTGGCGGCGCGCGAGCGCCTGGGCGACGACCGCGGCCGCGCGCTGACTCTGGCGCGGCTCGGCCAGCTCGAACACGAGGCGGGCGCGCTGGCGCCGGCCGGGGCGCACTTTCGCGAGGCGCTGGAGCTGCGCCGCAAGATCGGTGACCGGCAGGGCGAGGTCTGCTCGCTGCTGGACCTCGGCGGGCTCGAGCGCGATCTGGGCCGCATCGATCGCGCGCTCGCGCTGCTCGACGAGGGCCGCGCCATCGCGCGCGAGATCGGCGACCGGCTGATGGAGGCCAGCCTGGGCATCGAGATCGGCGACTGTCACCTGACGCGCGGCGGGGCGCCCGAGGCGCTGGCCGAGCTGACCGTGGCGCGCGACATCGCGCGCGCGTTCGGCGCGAAGCACCTGGTCAGCGAAGCGATGCGCGCCATCGCCGAGGCCGAGCTGTCGTTGGGCCGCTCGGTCGACGCGCGCAACCAGGCGCGGTCGGCGTACGAGATAGCGGAGCGCATCGGCTCACCGCCGCTCGCGGGCGCGGCGCTGCGCGTGGCGGCGACGTCCGTGGGCCGGGGCGCGCCCGGCGACCCGGACCTGGGCGGCGCGCGCGAGATGTTCGACCGCGCGGTTCAGATCCTCGGCGATGCCGGCGCCGAGCTGGAGCTCGGGCGCGCGCTGGCGGCCTACGCCGACTTCGAGGAGCGCACCGGGCGCACCGACGCCGCCGCCGAGCTGCGCCGCCAGACCAGCCTGATCGTCGCCGAGGCCCGCCGCCCCGGCCGCACCCGCACGACCCACGAGATGCCGGCGGTGTACTGATCGCGGCGGACCTGGCCAGCCGGGGCGGCTACTTGCCCGCGACCGTCGTCTTCTTGATGTCGGCGACCTTGACCAGGACGCGGTCGGCGGACCACTTCGCGACGGTGAAGACGTCGGGCGCGTTGCCGGCCTGCACGTAGTAGCTCTGCTTGTCTTTGCTCTCGTCGCCGATCTTCAGCGAGCAGGTCGCCGCCTTCGACTTGGCGACGATCGTCGCCTGCGGCTTGACCAGGCCCGCCGCTTTCAGCGACGACGGATCGTCGGCGAAGCCGGTCGCCTTCCAGGCCTTGAACGCGCCGGCGATCGGCGTCACCTTGCTCGAGTCGACTTCGGTCTTCGCCGGCTTGGTCGCCTTCCAGTCCTTGCCGTTCTTGACGATGGTGTACGACTCGGCGCCGTGGGTCACCGCGACCTCGGTCAGCTCGGCGGCGTCGATGTCGCAGATGGACTTGTCGCGGAAGTCGATGGGGCGCTTGTTGATGTGCTCGACCGCCCACTTCTTCACGATGAAGACCTGCGGCGAGGTGTCGCTCTTCACGTAGAACTCGTCCTCGGTCTTCTTGTTGCCGATGAGCGCGGTCACCTTCTTGCCGCCCTTGAGCGACACGGCGATGGTCAGCGCCGGGTCGTTGAGCGCCGAGACGTCGGGCTTGATGTTGTCGCCGAAGTCGTTGGTCTTCCAGCTCGCCAGCGCCGAGACCATGCCGCCCGCAACGGTGCTGTCGAGCTTGGGGATCGGCACAGACGAGGTCACCACGGTCCACTCGTCGTTCGCGCCTGCCGCACCGGCCTTCGTCTCAGCCTTCTTGTCAGCCTTCTTGAGCGAGATCGTGCCGCCGGTCTTGCTCGTGATGTCCAGCTTCTCGGCGTCGGCGACCGTGAACGTCGTGATGCTCTTGTCGCGCCAGTCGGTCTCACTCTTGTCGAAGGTGAAGCGGATCGATCCGTTGGCCTGCCAGATGTCGTCCTTGCCGGGGACGCGCACCATCGTGCCGGCGCCGACCGCCTTGCCAATCAGCAACTCGCCGACCGCCGCTGCACCTTTTTTGGCCACCACGCGCAACCCGTCGTCGCCGACCTCGAACTCGGCCTGCTTCGCTTTCTGATCGGTGACGACGTCGCCGAAGTCCAGCTTCTCGATCGCCTCGAACGCGGCGCGCGCCGCGGTCTCGTCGGCCGGATAGGTCACCGGCGAGGTCACCTGGAACTTGCCGGCGTCCCGATGGATCACCGTCGTGAGCTTGCTCCGCGTGACTTCGAGCGTGTCCCAGTCGGTGGGCTTGATCTTGGCCATCGGGCGCGGGCTCTCCCCGCGGCGCTCGCCCTTTTCAGGCGCGCGCAGCGCGATGAACGCAACGACCGACAGCAGGAGGAACACAGAAAATGCGAGGGCAGTTTTTCGATTCATGGCTTGTCGGGGGGGCGGGGGATTTGGAGTTTGGGGTCTAGAGTTTCTGACCTTGGCGTCGCGCGCGGCGCAGCCGCCAGCGCACGAGACCAAAGGCGCAGAACGCCAGCGGCACGCCGGCGATGTTGATCGACTTCAGCGCGGTGACCTTGCGATCCGATTCGATCTGGATGGGCCGCGCCGCGACCGTCTTGGTACGAACCGGTGTCAGCGCCTCGTCCTCGAGCGTCCAGCTGATCGCGTTGAACAGCAGCTGCGCGCCGCCCTGGTAGATCGGCAGGAAGCGAGACATCTGCAGATACTCGTCGGACGCGAAGTCGGAGTCGCCGAACACCACCAGGCGCACCGGCTTCTTCGATTCGTTGAGCGGTCCGGCCGCCGTGTCGGGGACCGACATGCCGGCGTTGGGGTTGGCCGTCGGGTACGCGGACTTGAGCGGACCCTGGAACGCGTAGCCGAGGCCGACGACGCCGCGGTGATCCTTGGGATCGGGCTCGAGCTTCTGTCCCGGCGACACGACGAAGAAGCCGGTCTTGGTCCACGCCGTGTCCGACGTCTTCGCCAGCGTCCACAGCTTGCCCTGCGCCGGCGTCCCACTCTGCAACGGTCCGGTCAGCTCGACCGAGCTCGCGTACGGGAAGACCAGCGCCTTGACGCCCGCGAGCACCGAGAAGTCCTTGTCGCCCTGGTCATCCACCTCGACGCCGACGAAGACCGGGTAGTTGGCCAGCATGCGGCGCCCGCCGTACTCGACGGGACCGGGGACGTTCTGCTGATCGAGCACGAAGTCCTGGTTGATCTTGAAGCCGTAGGCTCCCAGCAGCTCGCCGAGCCCCGAGTCGTTGGCCTGGCCGATCTTGGGCATGCCCGGCATCTCGGGCTGGCCCATGTTGTTGCGCGGCGAGCTCATGACCATGCCGTCGACGAGAAAGATCGCTCCCTTGCCCTTCATCAGGAAGCGGTCGATCGCCTTGCGCGCCTTGTCGTCGAACGCCTGGCGCGGGCCGCCGATCACCAGCGCGTCGACGTCCTCGCCGATTTCGGCCGACGACGGGTTCACGGTCGTGGTGTCGAACTCCTGCGACAGCACGTGCTTGAGCGCCTGGAACCCCTCGGACAGGTCATGCTCGCCGTGGCCGTTGGTGAAGGCGATCTTGCGCTTCTTCTGCGTCATGCGCTTCACCAGCGACGAGATCTGGTACTCGAGCCCCTCCGGCTGTCCGATCTCGGGGATCGCCTCGTCCTGGCCCTGGTACTTGAAGCACAGGCCGAGGTAGTAGCTCCCGACCTCGAACTTCTGCGAGCGCATCACCTGGACCTGGAGCTTGTTGACCTTGCAGGCGTTGGCCTCTTCCTCGAGCTTCTTGTCGCTGCCGGGGTCGATCGCCTCGAAGCGCAGCTTGCCCTTGGAGTACGTGCGGTACTCGTCGAGGAGGTCGCGGACGTAGCGGCTGCCGTTGGCCAGCTCGGGCGGCAGATCCTTCGAGATGTAGGCCTTGACCGTCAGGTAGTCGGGTAACGAGCCGACGATGGACTTCGAGGCGGGCGACAGCGTGTACACCTTGGCCTCGGTGAGATCGAGGCGCCCGAAGACGCGCGTCGCGATCAGGTTCACGACGACGATGGCGCCGACCGCGAACAGCGTGTAGAGCGCGGCGTTCGACGCCGAGGCTCGCTTCTTCTTGTTCATCGCCATGGCTACTTCCACTTCCTCGATTCGAGAGAGGTCGTCGCCACCAGCAAGCAGACGGCGATCACCGACAGGTAATAGATGACGTCGCGGCTGTCGATCACGCCGCGGCTGATGTTGTCAAAGTGGCCGTCGATCGACAGGAACGAGATGATCGGCTGCAGTGACTCGGGCACGAACTGCGTCAGCTTGCCGAACAGGAACAGCGCGAAGCTGATGGCGAAGGCGACGATGAACGCGATGATCTGGTTGCGCGTCAGCGACGACGCCATCACGCCGATCGCGATGTACGCGCCGCCCATCAGCACGAGGCCGATGTAGCCGCCGATCGCCGGCCCGCGGTCGAGCGGGCCCAGCGACTTGACGGTGATCGCGAACGCCAGCGTCAGGAACAGCGCCGTGCACAGCAGGAACAGCGCCGCCAGGAACTTGCCGAGGATCACCTCCCAGTCGCGCACCGGCATGGTGATGAGCAGCTCCAGCGTGCCGCTGCCTTTCTCCTCGGCGACGAGCCGCATGGTGATCGCGGGGATCACGAACATGAACAGCAGCGGCATCACGCCGAAGAACGGCCGCATGTCGGCCTGCTTTTCGAGGAAGAGCTGCGTGAAGAAGAGGTAGCCGGTCAGGATCGTGAACACCGTGACGACGATGTACGCGACCGGCGAGTTGAAGTAGGCACGGATCTCCCGTTTGGAGATGACGAGCGCGGGGTTCATGAGCGGGCCTCCGTTGAGCCGTTGGCGGAATGGGTCCCTGACGTCGTATCGGGCTTGGCTTCGTCGCCGGTGGTCAGGTTGCGGAACACGTCCTCCAGGCTGACCGACTCGCGCACGAGCTCGAGCAGCGTCCACTTGTTGTCGACCGCCGCCTTGAAGAGCAGCGGGCGCAGGTCGTCGGACGTCGCGGCGTCGATGCCAAAGGTGTGGGCGCCGTCCTCGCCGGTGATGCTCTGGCAGGCGCCGACGCCGCCGAGCCGCGACAGGCTGGTGCGGATCGCTTCCTGCGCAGACTCGGGCGCGCGGAACGCCGGGCCGCCGGCGTGCAGCACCAGCCGGTAGCGGCCGCGCTTGCCTTGCGAGCGCAGCGACTCGGGCGTGCCGTCGGCCACCAGCTTGCCGCCGTTGATGATCAGGATGCGGCTGCACGTGGCCTGCACCTCGCTCAGGATGTGCGTCGACAGGATGATCGTGCGTTCCTTGCCGATCTCCTTGATGAGCTCGCGGATCTCGACGATCTGGTTCGGGTCGAGGCCGCTCGTCGGCTCGTCGAGGATCAGGATGTCGGGGTCGTGGAGCATCGCCTGCGCCAGGCCGAGGCGCTGGCGGTAACCCTTCGAGAGCTCGCCCACCAGCTTGCCCGCCACATCGCCCAGGCCGCAGCGGCCGCCGATTTCCTTGATGCGTGCCGGCCCCTTCTGCGCGTCCATGCCGCGCACCTCGGCCGCGAAGTGCAGGTACTCGAGCACCGTCATGTCGCGGTAGATCGGCGTGTCCTCGGGCAGGTACCCGATGCGGCGCCGCACCTCGAGCGAATCGTCGAACACGTCGTACCCGGCGACCTTGGCGGTGCCGGCGGTCGGCGACAGGAAGCAGGTCAACATCTTCATGGTCGTCGACTTGCCCGCGCCGTTCGGCCCCAGGAAGCCGAGCACCTCGCCCTTGCGCACGTTGAACGTCACTTTGTCGACCGCGCGCGACACACCGTAGTCCTTGGTGAGGTTCTCGACCTGGATCATCACGTCCGACATGCGTTCCTCGCCTTTGATCGTTGATCGCGGAGCGATCGCGAAAGATCGTTTTGATGCGGTTGGCTGAGCTGGTTGGGATTCCCGCTCGGGGGCGGTTCGCGTCTGCCAACCAACCCTCGATCGGTTTCTATTCCCGATGCGGGGCAAGCCCGGTGTTTTTTCCTCCGGGTACCTACGACAGGGCGCCGAACGCTGTCAAGTGACGGTCCAGCGTCGCGGCGCTGTCCGAAGGGTCCGGGCGCCCAGCCGGTCGCACCAGGCTTCGAAGCGATCGCGTGGCACGCCGCGAAAGCGCACCTCGTCCAGCGTCTCGGCGCAGGGCGCGGTATCGACCAGCGTCGCCAGCTTGCGGTAGAGCATTGCGTCCTCGCGCTCGGCCGCCAGCGTCGCCGCCAGCTGCGGAGCGCCGCGCGGGCGCACGGTCCAGGCCGACGCGCTGACCGGGATGTTCTCCAGGTGCTCGTAGGCGCCGATGACCAGCGACGCGCTCTTTTCGCCGAAGCCGGCGAGGCCGGGAATGCCGTCGGCGGTGTCGCCGGTCAGCGCCAGGTAGTCCGGCATGCTGCGCGGGCCGAAGCCGCGCCACGCCCGGAACGCGGTCTCGTTGGTGACCTTGTTCTGGCGGCGGTCGATCTGGACCACGCGGTCGCCGACGATGCATTGCCCGAGATCCTTGTCGGGCGTCATGATGCGCACCTGATCGACCTCGGCCGCGAAGCGGCGCGCGCCGCTCGCCAGCCCGTCATCGGCCTCGTAGTCGCGCATCGACCAGACCGCAACGCCGATCGCGGCCACGCCTTCCTCGACGGTGTCGAACTGTGCGCGCAGCTCGGGCGGCACGCCCTCGTCGCTCTTGTAGGCGGGGAAGAGATCGTTCCGGAACGAGCGGATGGGGTTGTCGAACGCGACCGCGATGTGGGTCACATCCTCGGTCGCGTCATGCAGCAGCGCCAGCAGGGACGCGACCACGCCGACCGTCGCCTTGGCGTCCCAGCCCCCGGGCGCGCGGTGCTCGGGGCGGGGCGCGAAGTGGGCGCGAAAGAGCTCGTAGGTCCCGTCGATCAGGTGGAGGCGCATGTGCGCCAGTTTGCCGGGAGACGGAGCGGTTGTCCGACAAATCTCCCGAACGTGGACGTGGACGAGCTCTAACGTCCGCGGCGCGGCGCTTTGGTCGCCGGACGGCGGACCAACACCGGCTCGAGCGGCGCGAGCCCCGCGATCCAGCGCTCGGCGACCTTGCGCGCCGCCTCGGCCAGCGCCTCGGGCGCGGCCGCGTCCAGGATCCCCTTGGCCTTCCGGGTCAGCTTCTCGGTCAACTTCATCGTGTGGTCCTTGCTACCTTGGACGCGGGTGAGCGCCTCGAATTCACGCAGTTCGTCGGTCGTCAGAGGCTGAAAGGACATCGGCGGGTCGCGCTTCGAGCTGGAGTCGGGCGCGAGCAGGCGTCCGACCAGCGCGGTGCGTGCCAGGACGCCCGCGTCGATGGCCCCGCCGTCGGTGCTCTGCATCCCGGCGGGCGTCGCGGCGACCGCGTCCGTGTGGATGTGCTCGGGGCGGACCCCCAGGCCGTACAGCAGCGCCTGCGCCGCCGCCGCTTCCTTCAACGCCGCGGTCGCGCGCGCCACGTCGGCCATCGACGCGAACGGCCGCTCGCTGGCCTTGGGCGGATCGTCGAGCAGCGCGGGGAACGCCGGTCGCGGCCGTGTCACCGCTTCGATCACGGCCGCGTCGATGTCCTCGAACAGGCCGGGCCCGAGCGCCGCGAACGGGCCCTTGCGCTCGAGCGCGCGTGCCAGCTGCTTGACCTTGCCGACCAGGCTCACGCCCAGGCGAAAGAGCCGCACCACCGGTATCGAGCGCACCGCCTCGATGGCGCGCTCGTCGTCGCCGTGGGCGAGGAATTCGACGGCGATGTCGAGCGTCGACAGCATGCGCCCGAGCACCGCGCTCACCGCATCGTCGTCGCCGGGAGTGACCCGATCCGCCGCGAGCACGCGGTTGGAGAGCGCGACCAGCGCGAAGTGCAGCTCGGCCACGTCGTCGGGCGTGGTCAGCCCGGCCACCGCGCGCGAGAACGGCGAGGTGCCGCCGCTCAGGCGTTCAGCCAGCGCCGTGGGCGCGCGCAGCGAATCGCTGGGCCGCCCGTCGCCGTGCAACGGGCGCACGCGCGACGCGGCGCCGGTCGCCTCGCCGATGCGGACGCTCGCCGGATCCAGCTCGCGGTAGACCTCGAGCGCTTCCCAGTGATCGGCGAAGCCGAGGTCGGCCATGCGGCCGTTGCGCCAGCGATACGCCATCTCCTGCAGCCCCGACGGCAGCTCGGCGCGCACGCCCACCAGCAACCGGCGCGCGAGCACGCGATCGCTGCGGTAGAGCGAATCGAGGATCCGAATGATCGAGCGCGCCGACTCGGGCGTCTCGGCGCTCTCGTCGCGCTCGTCGCCGGTGCCGTCGGCCTGGCTTTCGGCATCCGCGCCCTCGCCATCGGGCAGGCCGTGCGCGTCGATCACGAACAGCCGGTCGGGCGTCGGGTAGAAGATCCCTTCGGGCTCGTCGGGCGGCTCGCCCTCGCTGAGGTCGTAAACGCGCGAGGTCTTGAGCAGCAGCAGGCCCACGAGCTCGACGTCGAGCCCCGCGATCCACTCGCCGATCTTGTCGGGCGGCGCTTCGGCCAGCACCTCCAGCCACTCGGACAGCCGCGCGGGCGAGATCTCGTCGCGCTCCCAGAGCCCGAAGTCCAGGACCACCTGGAGCTGCGCCGGCGTCGCGTGAACCAGGATGTCCAGCGCGTCGCGCGGCCCGGCTTCATGCACGATGTAGTAGAGCTCGTCGCCGGGCAGCGCGCGGATCGCGGCCTCGGGGTTGGGCGTGGCCATGATCGCCTCGGAGCGGCGCAGCCGCTTGCCGCGGCCGAGCTGTGCGCGGTAACGCGAGAGGGCGATGACGTTGTCGGGCGTGGGGTCTTTCGGAGCGGGCATCGTGCCTTTTATACGACAGCTCGGGGAGCCGCGCCGGCATCATGCTCGCCTTCGCCTCACGCGCTCGCCACGCGCTAGACTGCGCAAGAGATGCTGTCCCGCGTGGAGCGCACGATTGGCGAGCACGGTCTCTTCGACCGCGGCGATCGGGTGCTGTGCGCCGTCTCGGGCGGCCCCGATTCGATGGCGCTGCTGCACGCGCTGTGGGAGCTGCGCGATCGGCTGGCGCTGGAGCTGGCGGTCGCGACCGTCGACCACGGGCTGCGGCCGGAGGCGCGCGCCGAGGCCGAGCTGGTCGCGGCGCGCGCTCTCTCTCTCGGAATCGACTGGCGGCTGCTGGCCGTCGACGTGCGTGCGGCGCGCGCGTCCTCCCCGTCATCGTCGTCGGGGTCTTGGTCCCGGTCCTGGCAGGACGTCGCGCGCCGCTTGCGGCTCGCGGCCCTGGAGGCGCATGCGCGCGCGCTCGGCGCGCACAAGATCGCGCTCGGTCATCAGGCCGACGACCAGGCGGAGACGATCCTGTTCCGCATCCTGCGCGGCACCGGCGTGCGCGGGCTGGCGGGGATCCCGTATCGGCGCGCGCTGTTCGTGCGGCCGTTGCTGGACGTGGAGCGCGCGCAGATCCTCACCTATCTGCGGCGGCGGAGCATCCCGTTCGCCGAGGACCCCTCCAACCAGGACGTTCGTTTCGCGCGCGCGCGCCTGCGTCACCAGATCTTGCCCGCATTGCGCGCCGAGAACCCGCGGCTCGTCGAGGCGCTGCGCGCGCTGGGGGCCGACGCCGCCCGCGTGACCCGCGCCGCGCCGGCCGGGCTCGCCCCGCTCGCAAGCGAGGGGCCGCCGCTCAACCGGCGCGCGGCCGCGGTGGTCGAACGGTTGCGCCGCGCCCGGGGCGGGACCCGCCGCGTCGACATCGCCGGCGGCCAGGCCGAGATCTCGTACGGTCAGGTCAGCTGGCTGCCGGCGCGCGACGCCGCTGCGGCCGAGCCCGTACCCGAGGTGGTCACGATCCTCACGCCGGGCGACTACGGATGGGCGGGCGGCGGCTGCGTCGCCATCCGCGAGGGCGCGCCGGTCGAGGGCGCCGCGAGCTTCGACGCCGAGCTGCTGTCGCGCCCGCTGCGGCTGCGGCCGCCTCGACCCGGCGACCGGATGCGGCCGCGCGGCGGTCGCGGCAGCCGCAAGCTGTCCGATTTGTTAATTGATGCAAAGGTCGCGCGTCCCTTGCGGCGGCTCTTGCCCGTCCTGACCACCGTCGACGACGAGATCTTGTTCGTGCCCGGCCTCAGACCCGCCGAGCTCGCGCGCCCGCGCGCGGCGACCCGACGCTGGCTCAGTGTTTTCTGCCCGCCGTCGCGCGCCGAGATCAATCGCCGCGGTCCCGAAACCAGTGTTTGACGCTCACATCTTTGGGCGCAATACTTTGGGTCGTGTGTGGAGGCTGCTCAAGCGATCCCTTTCTCTCGTCGAAAGAGAGATCGAGACCATGATGGCTTCCCACGCCGAAAGGATTTCGAGTGCGCCAAGGACATAAGACGTTCCTCGTCTGGATCATGCTCATCTTCGCCTTCGTCGTGGTGTGGCAGTTCCTGAACAGCCAGCGCCCGACGGACCACCCGCTGCTGTTCTCGACGTTCATCCAGGACGTCGATCAGCACCCCGAGAAGTTCAAGGCGGGTTCGGCGATCACGATCAAGAAGAACAACGAGAGCGCCGAGTTCCGCGGTCAGTGGGCGAACGGAGAGAACTTCGTCACCACGGGCGTCGTCAGCGACAAGCTGTTCGATCGTCTCGACAAGGCCAAGCTGAACTACGAGGTCGTCAAGGAGAGTGAGAACGGCTTCTGGCAGCAGATCTTCGTGACCTGGCTGCCGATGCTGGTCCTGGTGGTGCTGTTCCTGGTCTTCATGCGCCAGCTGCAGGTGGGGGGCGGCAAGGCGATGAGCTTTGGCAAGTCCAAGGCGAAGTTGCTGTCGGAGAACCAGCGCAAGATCACCTTCGTCGACGTCGCCGGCATCGAGGAAGCGAAGGACGAGGTCGAGGAGATCATCTCCTTCTTGAAGGACCCGAAGAAGTTCACCCGCCTGGGTGGCCGCATCCCCAAGGGCGTCCTGATGATGGGCCCGCCCGGCACCGGCAAGACGTTGCTGGCGCGCGCCATCGCGGGCGAAGCTGGCGTTCCGTTTTTCTCGATCTCCGGTTCGGACTTCGTGGAGATGTTCGTCGGCGTCGGCGCCAGCCGCGTGCGCGACCTGTTCGAGCAGGGCAAGAAGAACGCGCCCTGCATCATCTTCATCGACGAGA
>CAZNCQ010000141.1:0-17654 GCA_964571275.1 uncultured Myxococcales bacterium | reverse complement strand
AGTAGCGACCCCAGCGGGATTCGAAAATGTCCGAGACCTCACGAGGAATGCAAGAGCACGAGTACTTGCCTGACTTCGCCCTCGGCGACGACGTGGATCCCGGATTTGCCTTCGTCGCCAGCCAATCGGACATAGCAGGACGGAATGGAAATCCGCTCTACACGGCGCAGATCACCTTCATCCATCGTCTTACGTCACGACCGGAAAACTTCAGGCAACACTCTGGAAACTGCGGGGTTTCGCCGCAAGAGAACGCTGGAGCCCTGCGAAATTCCTTGCCGGCTTGATCGCAAAAAGCGATACAAGCCAGGCGGCAACCAGGGAGGAGTGGGTAGTTCCGGGTTAGGGGGGCCGCGAAGCAGAGAGTAGCGGGCAGGTGATGCAAATGACCGACGACGATCTTCAGCAGGTGACCGGCGTGGTGGAGGGGCAGGTGCTGGTCGACAAGTACCGTGTCGAGCGGGTCGTCGGCGTGGGTGGGATGGGCGTGGTCGTCGCCGCCCGTCATCTGCAGCTCGACGCGAACGTCGCGATCAAGATCCTGTTGCCGGGCATGCTATCGAACCCGGAGGCGACGGTGCGATTCGGACGAGAGGCGCGCGCCGCGATTCAAATGAAAAGCGAGCACGTGGCTCGTATCTTCGACGTTGGCACGCTGCCGACGGGCGCGCCGTACATCGTTATGGAGCTGCTCGACGGCGCCGACCTGCGCAAGGTGATCGACGAGCAGGGCCCGCTCGGCGTCGAGGACGCCGTCGACTTCGTCGCGCAGGCGTGCGAGGCGGTCGCCGAGGCACACGCCCTGGGGATCGTCCACCGCGATCTCAAGCCGGGGAATCTCTTCTGCGTCCGGCGACCCGATGGACGACGCGCCATCAAAGTGCTCGATTTCGGCATCTCGAAGGTCATCGGGCCGATGTGGGCGCGCGTGGCCGAGCCGCTGACCATCGAGGCCGCGGTCATGGGCACGCCGAGCTACATGTCGCCAGAGCAGCTCGAGGCGCCGCACACTGTCGACTCGCGAACCGACGTCTGGGCGCTGGGCGTCATCCTCTACGAGCTCTTGACCGGGAAGGCGCCGTTCGAAGGCAGCACCCTGCCCCAGGTCTCCGTGCGCATCGCGGTGCGCCCCCCGTTGCCCATTCGAGAGCTGAGGCCGCAGATTCCGGGAGGCCTCGCCGCCGTGATCGATACCTGCCTGGAGAAGGATCGAGATCAGCGCTACCGCCACGTCATCGATCTCGCCACCGCCTTGCTGCCGTTCGGATCGCGTCGCGCGCGCATCTCCGTGAACCGCATCATCGAGAACGCGGAGGACTCAGGGGATAGGCCGACGCCCCTTCCGCTGCCGCTGCTCTCGGCGACGCCGGTCTCGCGGCCCACCGTGGTCGTGGCGCCCGACGGCGAGGGGCGGAAGCTTGGGCGACGGGCGCGCCGGTTCATCCCTGCCGCGCTCTTGCTGGCCGCGACGCTGGGCCTCGTGGCAACGGTCGGCTCCCACCTGCGCGGCGACCGAGCGCTGGGCACGACATCCAGCGCGGGGATGGGGCAGCGCCAGTCGACCTCGATTCCCAACCCGATCGCGGTTGTGCCGATCCCGCCGCAAAGTCCGGTCCTGGCCCTCGACGGAATGCGATGGGGCTCGACGCTCGCCGCGTCGGGGACGGCCGCCGCCGTCGCCCCGTCCGCGAGACGCGACGCTGCCTCGCGCACCGGCCCTCATCGCAATGACGCCTCGGCCTCGGCCCACCCGGGACATGGGCCCAAGGCCGACGCCCGCAAGGGCAGTCCGGCTCGTCAGGCGCTGGCGTCAAATCGAGATTCGAAGGCGGGGGTGGAGACGACGTCGTCGCTGGCGGCGCCCACCGGCCCGGGCTGCGATCCGCCTTTCGAGTTCGATGGGCAAGGCCGAAAGCACTTCAAGCCCAGCTGCTGGCGCCGTCCCGGCGCGGGTAATGTCGCGCGCGCAAGCAACGAGCCCAGCTGCGATCCCAGCTATGATCTCGACGACCAAGGCCGGAAGCACTTCAAGTCGGAGTGCTTCCTGAATTCGCAGCCGTGACCTCGGGCGCGACGTCTCGCCGTCCGACGTTCACCTATCCGGGCATCGTCCTCTCGCTCGTCGCGGGCGGGCTCCTGTGGTCGTGGGCGCGACCTGCGCTCGCCGCGGATCCACTCGCGGCCGACTGCCTGGCGTCGAGCGCGGCCTCTCTCACGCTCGACACTCAGCACCGGCTGCGCGCGGAGCTCACCGAGTTGCTCTCGTGCGCTTCCGCGGGCTGTCCCCCGGAGATAAGGCAGGAATGTGTCCGACGCGTCGACGACGTCAATGCCGCGATCCCGACCATCATCTTCGAGGCCAAGGACGAGGCAGGTAACGATCTCAGCGCCGTCAAGGTGAGCATGGACGGCGAGAGTCTGAGCGACCGCCTCGAAGGGATCGCGCTGCCCGTCGATCCGGGATCGCATCTGTTCACTTTCGAAGCCGCGGGGCGGTCGCAGGTGCGCCGGCGGCTCGTGATCCGCGAAGGCGAGAAGCGACGCCTCGAGACGATCCGGCTGACGAGCCCCTCCGAGCCGGGCCGCAGCGCACTGTCCGCTCCGCCCGTTGATCGCTCGCCGAGCGGCGCACCGCCGGTGGGCCTCGCCGTACGGAAGGCGTCGTCGTCGTCAAACGTTCTGGCGATCGTGTCGGCGAGCATGGGCGCCGCGGGGCTGGGCGTCGGAGCGGCCTTCGGCCTGCAAGCGATCTCGAAGCGCAACGACGCGCGCAAGATCTGCCCCGACGTCTGCCCCGACCAGGGCGGCGTCGACATGTGGCACGACGCGAAGCGCGCCGCCACTCTGTCGACCATCGCGTTCGCCATCGGCGGTGCCGGCGTCGCGGGCGGCGTCATCCTCTGGTTGACGGGCCGTCCGAGCTCAGAGGCGGTGGAGGGGGAGGCGCAGGTCGCGCTCGGCGCGGGGACGATCGCCGTCCGGGGGCGCTGGTGAGCCCGCGGCGCGCGCGGCTCATGTGCGGCCTCATCTTCGCAGCCAGCGTTCCCGCTTCTACTGGATGCGACGCGATCCTCGGCATCGACGACCATCGGCTGGCGCCGGGAGTTATGGTCAATTCGGGCACGGGCGGCACCGGCGGGCTCGGCCCTCCGGGCTGCACGGTGACAACGCCATCGGCCGACACCGATTTTTTCAACCGCTGCACGAGCTCCCAGTACGCGCCGTTCGACAACTGCGCGCGGCTCGGTCTGTGTCGCGGCGAGATCCCGCCGCTGGTAGATCCGGTGGGGGCGGGCCCGGGAACGCCGCCAAGCGGCGGAACGCTCACGCCGCCCGCGGTCGGCTGCTATGACGCCACCTCGCGCAACAAGCTGATCTTCATACAGGGCTCGACGAACTTCACGCCCTTCATCCAGGCGATGGCCTCGCTGGTCGCCAAGAACGGGTACGCGATGGTGTGGCAATCGACCAGCTCGTGCCTTGGCGCGGGCGCCGGCGGTTTCGACACGCGCGCTGGTAAGACCTGGATGGTCAACCCGACGTCGACGACCCAGAGCTACGCGGCGTTCTTCGATGACAGCGGTGTCGCGACGCCGTGCCTGCTGGGCAACAGCCCGAGCTCGCCAGACGGTGCGTCCGAGGTCACCGACATCGGCGAGTCGGACGTCTTCGCCGAAGACTGTCCGCTCCCATCGGGCCAGTCCGAGTGGGTCCCGGGCTCTGCGGCGTATCCGCAGGTGGGCCACTACCTCGGTCCGATCCAGGCAATGGTGTTCGTCGTTCCGCCGCAATCGAGCCAGCGGGTCATCAGCGCCGAGGCGGCGCGCATGGTCTTTGGAATGGGCGGCGCTCAGGGCGTCTCCAAGCCTTGGGTCGATCCGAGCCGCATGCTGATGCGCGGCCCTACCACCGGCACCAACAACATTCTTTCCCGCGCCATCGATGTCCCCAACGACAAGTGGTGGGGCGTTGATACCCAGACAGCCGCCGCGATGCAGACGGCCATCCTGTCCACCAGCGCCTCCGACGCCGAAGCAACGATCGGGACGTTGTCGATCGACTATGCCGACAAGCTCAGGGACAGCCTTCACATCCTCTCGTTCCAGGCCAAGGGTCAGCTCGCGGGCTTCCTGCCCGACTCGACCTCGAACTCCTTTGACAAGAACAACGTCCGCGACGGTCACTACTCGCCTTGGGGGCCCATTCACCTCTACACCCAGCTCTCGGCGGGCCAGGTTACCGCCGAGGCCGCGGCGTTCATCGTTCCGTTCACCATCCCCAATCAGGCGCTCATCGACGCCACGATCGCCGGCGGCACGGTCCCAGTCTGCGCCATGCACGTCAGCCGCGACCAGGAGATGGGTCCTCTCAAGACCTTCAAGCCGACGTTCGCCTGCGACTGCTATTACGACTTCAAGGTCAGCAACGGCAACCAGTGCCAGAAGTGCGGCGGCCCCGCCGATTGTCCCGCCGCGCAACCGGCGTGCAACCTCGGCTACTGCGAACAGGACTGAACGCCGGCGCGCGCGAGCCCAGGCTGCTGGACTGCCCTCTATGGTCCACGTGACGCGCTCGCTCGAGGGCCCGCGCCCGCGTACGAGCTCGCGTAAGCACAAGAACCAACAAAATGGGAATTCTGGCGACCCCAGCGGGATTCGAAATCGAATATAGACCGAACCGTTTCGCCGATTTGCAGAACCGCGTCGAGAGGTTGAGAGTTCCGCTGGGGGCCGTTGGGATCGCTTGGGGACATCGAAAGGCGGTTGAAATCGGCCCGTAGTGGGCCCGGAGCCCGCGGGCGACCCAGACGGGATGGCAACCCGTTGGGGCCGCCATCACAGCAGTCGAGCTGGGTAGGATCTCGGGCGGGCCAGACCGCGACGCCCCCGTACCTTCGTGTTACCGTCTACTGTGCAGAGTTCTGACGACGGAGGCTCCCTCATGCGTCACCGTTCGAACACGACGATCGCCGCGATGGTCCTGGCCGCTAAGACCGCCGCGTACGCAGCGTCGCCGGTCCCCCCTGCTTCTGACGAAAAGCGCGAATTCCAGCTTCAGGACACGCACACGGCGAAGGCGGCGCACGGTGCCAGGGCATCGAAGATCGCGCCGACTAGGACCGAGGCGGCGATGAAGCTGTTCGTTGTCGACAAGGACAAGGGGCCGGTCAAGGGGGTCGTCATCTTTCTGACCGGGCCGGACAAGACGAAATACTACGCCGACGCGACGGACAGCGAGGGGTACGCGGAGGTGCTGGTGCCGGTGGGCCAGAGATACGACGTCACCTTCCTGAGTCTCGGCCGGCGGGAGATAGCGGCCACGGTTCCCGTCGAGGACGAGCCGAATCAATCCGTCAAGCTGACGCTGCGCTACAAGCGTGAGCTCGCCCAGCAGCCTTTCATCCTGGCCGGGGTCAACTTCGACACCGCCAGGGCGACGATTCGGCCCGAGTCGTTCTCCCATCTCGATGCGGTGGTCGAGTTCATGGTCCACAAGAAGAGCGCCCGCGTCGAGATCTCCGGCCATACCGACAACGTGGGACACGCCAAGACCAACAAGACGCTGTCGGAAAATCGCGCGCAAGCCTGCCGCAACTACATCGTGTCGAAGGGCATCGACAAGAAACGGCTGGATGCCATCGGCTTCGGCGACGAGCGCCCCATCGCCCCCAACGACACCGACGAGGGCCGCCAGAAGAACCGCCGCATCGAAGCGAAGGAGCTGTAACGACAGACCCGCGATAGCCAGTGATGTGTCATCCGACATCGACGGCGGTGGTTCGCCGAGTCTCGCGACCGGTCCTATTCATCTTGGATCTTGCGGTCGTGAATCGCTGTTCTGGAGCAGATGGTCTCAGGCGAATGTCGTTATGGCGCCGCGCTCAAGAGGTCAGTCCATTTTCGCGAAGTGGAGGACGCGGAAGGGCGACAGCCGGCCGTCCACTTCTAGGCAGTCGATCATTTTGAGGCCGGCCGTCTCGGCCATAGTCCGAACCGCCTCCACGGATGGCATCGCCAGCATCTCGTCATTCGCATCGAGGAAGGCGTCGATTTCGCTCTCGAGCAAGCCGGTCCGGCCAACGTCAGCCCGCCAGTACGCGATCTGTTCTGCCCGGTCCTTCGGCTCCTCGGCGGGAAAGCAATCTGCCAGGACCAGGGAGCCCTCGGGACGCAAACGCTCCGCCAGTTTGGCCATCGCGTCCTCGGGGCGCGGCCCCTGTGCGGGGGCGAGAAGATCGTGCACCACCAGCGAGGCGAGAATCGCATCGAAGCGCGCTTTGGCCGGATAAAATCCGCCCGGAAAGCTGGCCACATCGAACCGCACGAACGGTAACTCCTGCGTTCGGGCGCAGGCGATCTTCTGCATCCGCTCTTCGCGATCGATACCGACGTAGCTGGCGAACACCCCGGTGTGGTCCGGGTTGTCCAGCAGGGCGTTTGCCTTGGTCATCCACTTGATCACTGACTCGCTCACCGCCGCTGTTCCGTAGCCAATCTCGAGAAGGCGGATTCCGCGCTTGCCTGCGGCCGCCATCGAGGACAGCTTGGCTATGGCCAGGTTTCCGCACGCCTTGATCAACGACCCGTAGCGCGGAATCCAGCACCGGATGTGTAAGTCGTAGTTGCGACAATAGCTTTCGGTCCTGCCGAGGTTCCAGTCGGGCTTCCAGATGCCAATGCTGTGCTGTTGCATCCATGCCCGTTTCATTTCCGACGGATTCGTCCATTCCCTCTTGAAGGCGACGGTACGGGGAACAATGGCCTCGTAGAGGCGACAGCCGCGCTGATAGCGGTTACCGCCCCTTTCGACGTGGAGCTGCCAGCCTCGATGCCCAGCGTCGAAGTATCCCCCCACGATGTCGGGAGGCATTAGGAACATGTGGTGACCAACGGCCTTCGACGCCAGCGGGTGCATGTCCCGCCAACTGGGATCGATGTGCCCGAAGCGCACGGCATAGAGCTGACTGTGATCGTGTCCTATGTCAAAGAGGCGCCTGAGCCTAGATTCGTCGAAGAAATCGCGCCAGTCGACCAAGAAGATGCGCTCTTGGACCGCGGAGTCCTTCACGTTCCAATCCTTCTCCCAGAAGGACTCGGCCTCGTCCGAAAGATCGGCGACGGCCCGCATGGTTAGCCGATCACTCTCGTCGAAGGCACGCAGGCAGGATGGGTACGCCGATGCCGGTACCTGAAACTCGCGGTCGCCGGTGGTGCTGAATGCGTCCGCCAGCCGACTGTGCCACCCGGCCAGGAAGCGGAGGAGGGGATGGTGGCCCCCTTGGCGCTCGATGTACTTCAGGGTCTCGACGACGATGCGATCAGTTTGCCGCTTGAGCAGGACCGATTCTACCGACAGTGACATCTTGAGCCGCGCCAGCACCGCTACCAGCCGGCCATTGAAGTCCGTCCAGCCCTCTGGATCTTTCGGATCCGAGGGATATGGAAGGTATTCGACGTCGCCGATGTCGCCCGGCAATGGTCGCTCACTACTGATTCCGATGAAGCGCAGGTGCTCGCGCAGTTCGGGCACATCATCCGCGTCCTCGTCGACGAGGATGATGACGGGACAGCCGCGCGAACGGCAATATCCCACCTCGAACATCACGTTGGGGGCGCCGGCAGAGCAATCCGCAAAGCACGCGTCGGCCGACCGAAGCGCGGTCTCGACCTTGTCGCGTATTCCATCAAACCCGGGGGATGCCATGGGATCTACGACGGTCAGCTTGGCGGCCCCAAGTGTCTCGCTCAGTATCCGTACCAGTTTTTCCGCAGCAGGCCGGTGGGCGCTCTTGGAAAGCGAGTACGAAAGGAAGACGTTGGCCATTGAACCCCATCTCAACGACGAAGGTTCTTTTTCTTCCCAGCGCGGCCGCCAGTTCGCCTTACCCGAGAAGGCCGAGAAGCCCACCATTGGGTCCCGGAGACCGGAGGGGCCGTACGGCTACAATGTTCATCCGCGCGAAACAGCACGAGAATCTAGTCGGGCCGGCCTCCTTACACGTCGGCCCGGGATGTTGTCGAAGTTGGAAATGGAATTTTTGCGTGATGTGCTCGAGTGGGTCCGGTCGAGAGCCAGCGCGATCGAGAACGCGATGGCTGAGGCACCAGGATTGTGATCCAACGGACGAATGTTGCGCATCCGCCAGGGTTCGGCGACCCCGAGTGCTGAAGACCTCCACCGCGCAGTTGGGTTCAATCTATTTCCGCGGTCGCGAGGGAATAAACATCATGTCTCCCATGTCAGCCGAGCCCACTGCGCGCCGAGACCGTCGCTGATTGAAGGAGATACTGTCGTTGGCGACACCCGTGATCCAATCGTTGTTATGAGCAGGATCGCGATCGTCATACAGTGGGATGGCCTCAGCGACTGCAATCATCGCGTCACCGCCGGCTCGGACGCGGTCGAGCCGGTGATGAAGACACCAGTTGGTGAACCAGCTGATCGTAGGACATGCCTCCTCGAGTCCGGCGGCCGGCAGGATCTCACGGCCGATCGTTTTCAAGATGTAGACGACTTCCTCGTGCTTCAGTTTTCGACCGCTCCAGATGGCAATCTTTGACCTGAGCATGATGGTGGGATCTCGATGCACGAGGACCGGATCGGCTGGCGGTGAGGAAGTAGGTATCGTGTTTTGCTTTTCCATGTGTTCACAATCTCGGATCAACGGGCTCGCTCTCGAGCGCTAGGACGCCGAAGCGCACTCGTGCAAGCGCCGAAGCGGTTCGCGGCGTGCGAATCGCTCGAGGGCTTCGATGCCCAAGGCAAACTCGCGCAGAGAAAGGCTCCGCTTGGCGGAGAGACCGCGGACCCGAAGCCGCTCCAGGTTTTCCTGGGCGATGTATTCGGGACCGTAGATGATGCGCAGGTACTCGGCGCCGCGGCACTTCAGGGCGGGTTGCACGAGGCCGCGCCGGCCGCGGGCGATGAAGGTGAGCGGCTTGACGACCATGCCCTCGCCACCGCGAGCGGTCAGCTCGGTCCACCAGGCGACCGCCGCCGACTCGCTGGTCGGATCGGCGAGGTCGACTGTTCGCCAGGGCGTTGCCCGCAGCAGCCCTTCGTCCGCGGCGCAGAGATCCGCGATGAGTCCCATGTGCCACGCGTGGTCCTTGTCGATGTGCACACGGCCTTCCGTTGCCAGCACGTGGAAGGGTGCGAGCTTAAGGTCGGACAGAGACGTGACCTCCCAGCAGTAGCGGCGATAGGCGTCGACGTAGTGGCCGATCGCCTCCGCGCGCGCTTGGGTTGCCGCCCACTCGCGTATTGATGATCCGCTTCCCGCTGACGTCCTCCATGTCCAGCAGGTCATCGTGCGCCTGTTGTGCCGTGAGCGCAGGCGCCTGCGCTTCGGGGGGCAGGAACGGCTTGGCGGGCTGATAGTAGGTCGCCGCTGCCGGTACCGAGAGCTGCGCCTCCGCAACGACCGCATCCGCCGCCTGGAAGCCGACCTGGCCGCGGCCCGCCGCTCGCCCGCCATGGTGGCCGACGTCCTGGCCCACGCCGAGACCGCCGCCCGGGCCAAGCTCGCCGACCTCCGGACCGCCCTGACCGCCGACCTACCGGCCATGCGTGAAGTGTTCCAATCCCTCTTCCCCGAGGGCCCTGACCTTCCGCCCCGCCACCAACGCCTCGCGACGGGTCTGGGCGATCTCCGGGACCGCCCGGCTCGACAGTCTCAAATTGAGTAGCGACCCCAGCGGGATTCGAACCCGCGTTCGTGGCTTGAAGGGCCACTGTCCTGGGCCGGGCTAGACGATGGGGTCCGGCGGGAGCGGTCATCTATAAAGAAAGCGGGGCTAGAGCGCAAGGGCACAAGTTGTGGGGTTGGAGCGGGGTTGGCGGGGGCGCGGATCGGCGCTCGCAGGCTGTATCGGCGGCCGGCGCGGAAACGTGACTCGTTCGAAACCACCTGTTGCTTGACCGTCGCCATACCTGAACACATAATCAGGTAATCATGGGCCGGGCACTTTCACTCTTGGCGAGGCTTCCCTCCTTCGAGGAGGACGGGATCACTCACCGGCGCGACTGCGCGTGCGCTCGGTGTGATGCCGGGTTTGGGCCATCGGAGCAGGATCGCGCAGAGGCGGAACGTCGTTGGACGGAGAAGCAGGCGCAGGTGGCGGCGGAGCGGGCGGCGGTGCGCAAGCGGGAAGGCGAACGCTTGAAGCGCGCGGAGACGGATCTCTTCGTCAGCGATCAGGTCAAGGCGGCCGACGAGCACCTGCGCCGGCTGCGCTCGCTCGAGCAGCGCGTGCGGAATGACCAGCGGCTCGACGAGCTCTGGCGCTTGCGCAAGCGCGGGTTGTCGCTGGTCGAGTCGATGGCTGAAATCGACCGGCAGTTTCCGCCACTCGATGGCGGCGAGTAACCGCCCGAAAAGTGGGCCCAGCAGGGTTCGAACCTGCGGCCTACGGATTAAAAGTCCGCAGCTCTACCGGCTGAGCTATGGGCCCCGAAACCGTGCTCCTTGTACCCTCTCCGCGGCAGGGTCGCAAGCCTGGGGGCGGTTCCGGCGGCGTCAGCCAGACCCTGTGCGCCGGCGAGTCGGGCGCGGGCTCGGCGGGTGGCGCGGTTTGGCTCGCGGGCTGGCGCCGATCCCCTCGAACAGGATTGTCGACATCACGGACGCCGCGACCTCGGGCGTCGGCACGACGGCGCCGAGCTCGCCGAGCCGCCGGCGCACCAGCATCGGCGCCATGCCGAGCGCGATCGCGCCGACCAGGAGCCCGAGGGGCGGCAGGTCGGTGCGCAGCGCGCCTTGCTCTTGCCCCTGCGCGACCAGGGTCATCATCAATGGCACGTGGCCGCCGGCGCCGGTGAAGCGCGCGAACAACTTCTGCAGCCTCGCCGACGATACCAGCGCCTCGCGGATCAGGATGCGCACCACGGCGAACTCCTCGTCGCTCACGCGGTGCAGGTGCTGGTACAGGCGCTGGATCTTGTCGCGCAGATCGCCGTCGCCGCCGATGGCGGTGGTCAGGTCGGCGAGCAGCTTGGGATAGACGCGCTCGAGCACGGCGAGAAAGAGGTCGTCCTTCGTCGGGAAGTAGTAAGAGATCATGCCGAGGCTCGTGCCCGCCTCGGCGGCGATCGCACGCAGCGACGCGCCGTCGACGCCCTGGGTGAGAAACGCCTCGCGCGCCGCCTTCACCAACCGCTCCGAGATGTCGCCGCGTGGTCGCGCCATCAGCCGAGCTTCTTGGTGAAACGCAGCGACGCCAGCAGCACCAGCAACGCCAGCAGGCCCGCCAGCCACAAGAGCTCGCCGGCGAAGTCGGGCAGGCTGCTCCCTTTCAGGATCACGCCGCGCACGATGCGCAGGAAATGCGTCAGCGGCAGCGCCTGGCTCAGGGCCTGCGCCGCCCTGGGCATGCCCTCCCACGGGAACGCGAAGCCGGAGAGCAGGATGTTCGGCAGCAGAAAGAAAAAGCTCATCTGCATCGCCTGCTGCTGCGTCTTGGCGATCGTGCTGAAGACCAGCCCCAGCGCGAGATTCGCGGCGATGAAAAGCGCCGCCACCAGGTACAGCGTCACGATCGAGCCGACGAACGGCACGCCGAACGCGAGCCTGCCCAGCAGCAGGACCATGGTCATTTGCACGTACCCGATGCCGACGTAGGGGACGATCTTGCCGATGATCATCTCGGCCGGCTTGAGCGGCGAGACGATCAGCTGCTCCAGCGTGCCGCGCTCTCGCTCGCGCGCGACCGCCATCGCCGTGAGCATCACCATGGTCATGGTCAAGATCACGCCGACCAGGCCGGGAACGACGAACGTCGAGGTCTTCAAATCGGGGTTGTACCAGGTGATGGGCTCGACGGACATCGGCGCCGCCGGCACCGTGACGCCGGCGCGGCCGAGGCGCTCGACCAGCAGGTCGCTCGCGCGCGACTGGGCCAGACCGGTTGCGGTGTCGACGGCGCTGGCGACGGTCTGCGGGTCGGTGCCGTCGATCACCAGCTGCAGCGAGGCGTGGCGGCCCGCGCCCGCGTCGGCGCCCCAGCGCGCGGGAAAGACCAGCGCCGCCTTGGCGCGGCCGGCGCGCAGCGCGCGGCCGATCTCGTCGTAGGATCGCACCTCGCCGCGCATGTCGTAAAAGCCGGTCGCTTGCAGCCGCATCACGAAGTCGCGCGAGGCGGCGCTGTGGTCCTGGTCGAGCACGACCGCGGGCACGTGGCGCACGTCGGTGTCGATGGCGTAGCCGAACAGCAGGAGCTGAACGGCAGGCAGCGCGATCATCATCGCCAGCGTCAGGCGATCTCGTCGCAGCTGCAGCAACTCCTTCACGCTGAGCGCGCCCAGGCGTCCGAGCGCGCCACGCACGCCGCGGTTCGCGGGGCTCACGCCGCCTCCGCGCGCGCGTCGTGGCGCACCATCGACACGAACGCGTCCTCGACGGTGACGCGCGCCGGACGCGAGCTATCGATCGTGAGGCCGTGCTCGGCGGCGACGCGCGCGCACAGCGCCTCGGGGTCGGCGCCGCCCAGCGTGGCCAGGCGCAGCACATGGCCGTAGAACGCCACCTCGTCGACCTCGGGCCGGCCGCGCAGCGCCGCGGCGGCGGCGCGCGCGTCGGGGAGCACGATCTCGGCGACGCGCAGGTTGCGGCGCGCGACGACCTCGTCGGGGCGGCCGACGTCGAGCACGCTGCCGCGAAAGATGAATGCCAGGCGATGGCAGCGCTCGGCCTCGTCCATGTAGTGGGTCGTGACCAGGATGGTCGTGCCCTCGCTCGACAGCTCGTGGATCTGCTCCCAGAACTCGCGCCGGCTCACCGGGTCGACGCCGGCCGTCGGCTCGTCGAGGAACAGCAGCGGCGGCTCGTGAATCGTCGCGCACGCCAGCGCCACCCGCTGCTTCCAGCCGCCCGACAGCGTGCCGGAGAGCTGCCGCCTCCGCGCGCCCAGGCCGGTTCGTTCCAGCACCTGCGCCAGGCGCGCGCGCCGCGCGTGCGACGGCACGCCGTACAGGCCCGCGTAGAAGCGCAGGTTCTCCTCGACGGTCAGGTCCTCGTACAGCGAGAACCGCTGGGTCATGTAGCCGATGCGCTCCTTGATGCGCTCGGCCTGCGTGTGGACGTCGAAGCCGACGACGGTGCCGTGCCCGCCCGACGGGTCGAGGATGCCGCACAGCATGCGGATCGTCGTGCTCTTGCCGGCGCCGTTGGGGCCGAGCACGCCGAAGATCTCGCCGCGGAAGATCTCCAGCGAGACGTCGCGCACCGCGACCAGGTCGCCGAACCGTCGCTGCAAGTGCTCGGTGATGATGATCGGCTCGCGGTGCGCGCTCGCGGCGTCGGCGCTCACGGCGTTGGCTCCGCGTTGCTCGCCAGCAGCCGCCCCATCGCAGGCAGCCCGGCGCGCAGGCGGTGCTCGGGATCCTGCAGGTCGACGCGTACGCGCACGACCAGATTCGGCCGCTCCTTGGGGCTGAACAGGTAGCGTGGCGTGAACTCCGTGCGCTGGCCGACGTCCTCGATGGCGCCGCTGAACACGCGGTCGGGCAGCGAATCGACGCGCACCTCGGCGCGCTGGCCGACGCGCGCCTCGCCGATGTCGCTCTCGGGGACGAACAGATCGACGTAGGGCCGATCGATCGCACCCAGCGTGGCGACCGCTCCGCCCGCGCCCAGGATCTCGCCCGGCTCGGCGTGCGTGTCCAAGATCGCGCCGTCCATCGGCGCGCGCAGCACGTGGTCGCCGAGGCGCGCGTCGGCGAGCGCCAGCGCGGCCCGGGCGGCGTCGAGGCGCGCCTGCGCCCCGCGGATCTCCTGGCTGCGCGCGCCGGCGCGCGTGACCGCCAGCCGCTGCTCCGCCGCCTCGCGCTCGGCGGTCGTGCGTGACAGCGCCCCTTCGGCGTCGTCGAGCTGCTGCGGTGTCGAGGCGCCGGCGGCGCGTAGCGTGCGCGCGCGTTGCGCGGTGTCGCGCGCGGTGGTCTCGGCCGCCTGCGCAGCGCGCATCTCGGCCTCGGCGGCGCGGATCTCCTGGCCGCGCGCGCCCGCCTGGATCAGGTCCAGCTGCGCCTGCGCGGCCGCGACCTGCGCCGCCTGACCGTCGCGTTGCGGCCGCTCGAGCGTGTCGTCGAGCCGCGCGAGGACCTGGCCGGCTCGCACGATCTGCCCGCGACGCACGTCGAGCGTCGCCAGCCGCCCCGGCAGCTCGAAGCCGAGGACACGCTGGTGGATCTCGACCACGCCTTGCAGCTCGTCGTGCGGCGTCCCCGGACGGGCGCAGCCAGCCGCCAGGCCGAGCGCGAGCAGCCCCAGCCACCGGTGGTTATTTATCATACGTACGATAATAAGTGTGGCCGCCGTTCCGCGCAAGCGGCTGCGTCGCCGGCGGCGCTAGGGGCTGACCGACTGGTCCCAGAAGACGACTTCGCCGCCGCGGTTGGCGACGAATGAAACGCCGCCGTCATGGGAGATCACGATCGCGAGCCCGCTCGGGTGGTCGTGCACGAAGCGGTAAGCGGCGCGGTGGCGCGTGCCGACGTTCTCGATGTCGTCGATCTCTCGCCCGTCACCCTCGGTGTCGAGAGCGCGCCATACGCGCGGCGGGGACGACAGCTCCGACGAGACTTCGGCGCCGAATCCCACCAGCGCGAAACGCTTGTCGAGGACGACCGCGCCGTCGATCGCCGCCAGGTTGGCGATCAGGCGGCTGAGCTCGAACACCGACTGCTCGAGCCGTTCCAGGCCGGGGCTGGCGTCGAGCGCGAAGTCCGACCACCCGACCGACGACTTCGACGTCGCGGCGGCCACGCGCTCGAGGATCTGGAACAGCAACGTCCGGTACCGTTGCGGCGGTTCGTCCTGGTTGAAACGAAACTTGAGGCGCAGGCCGGATGGCGTGCCGCCCGCGCCCGCCTCGGCGTCGACGAACAGAATCATCCCGCCGTTGCCGGCGCCGCGCACCAGCTGGATCGCGCGCCGGAGCATGTGCTGGCCGATGCGCCCGATCAGCGAGTGATCGGCGAACGTCGGCGACGAGGTGCGCGCCTGCCGCGCGGCGTGCTCGGCGCGCACCTGCTCGCGCTCGCGCGCGAACATCGCCGGCAGCCAGTCCGAGTCGAAGACGTCCATCATCGCGTCGACCAGCTCGCCGCGCCGGATGGCGCCGACGAGCTTGCCGGCGCAGCGCACCGCCAGCTGGCCGGGGCCGGTCACGTGAACGATCGGATCGTCGGTCCAGGTCGGCACGACGCTGCGCCCGCCCCAGGTCGGTGCCAGCCACGCCGGTCCGGAATGCGCGATGCCCCAGATGCGGAGCTGGCCATTCTCGGGCTGCGCGCCGATGAGCGCGGACTCGAACGGCACCGACGGGCTCAGGCGGCGCAGCTCGTCGGCGATCAGGGGGCGCGTGCGATCGAACATCAGGCGCAGCGCTCCCTGGTTTGCAATGCCTGCCTCGGGCAGCTGATCCGCGCGCATGAGCAGCAGGCGAAAGCGCGTCGGCCGCGCCTCCTCGGCGGTCAGCGACGCTTCGAACGCGACGGACAGCGCCTCGGAGAGCAGGTCGCGCGGCAGCGACAGGGTCCGCCCCGAAGGCCAGTGAGCCTCGACGTACGCGGCCAGATCGGGCGGGTAGGCGTGGTCACCGAGGGCGCTCACGGATCCCTTCGTAGCACGCCGGCAGCCGGTCGTCCGATTCACCCGGTCACGAGGACGGGGCGGAAGGTCCGGAGCCGCCGAGCTGGATCACACCCCTGCGCCCGTTGATGCGCCAGTCGCGGTCGGCGGCATCGAGCTCGGCGGCTCGCCCCGGCGGCAGACCGGCCAGCGCGTCGCTCTTCATGGTGCGCAGGCAGACAAGGGGCGCCGGGAAGTAGTCGGTGGCCGCGGCGAAGCTGACGCCGTCGGGATAGATCGCGTCGCCGACCGCGCGCCGGTAGTTGGCGTCGCCCTTGAGCACCACCGCCGTCGCACCGTCGAGCGCGCGCGCCAGTCGCACCGGGCGCTCCCACAGGAAGCGCGGCCCGTTCCAGAACGGATCGGGCAGGATGCGCAGGCGGTCGTCATTCCAGGCGCGCCGCAGGCGCGCGGCGAGGTCGGCCGCGGCGCCGCCGCGCGCATCCATCGCGTCCAGCAGCGCCCAGACGTCGGCCGCGCTCGCGTCGCTGACGAAGGTCGGGTGAACCTTGACGTGCAGGCTCACGCGGGCGCCGGCGCGCGCGATCAGCGTGTCGGCCAGCGCCAGGTCGGTCGACAGCTCGCTGCCGGTGTTGTCGGCGATCACGTGAACGTCCCCGTCGGGCCGCAGCAGCGCCGGGATGGCGCGCGCGCGATCGTCGGAGAGCAAGTCGTCCTGGTGGCCGGCGGCGCCGAACGCCACGCCGACGGCGTAGCTCAAGTCGACGCGGTTGCCCCACAGCGCGCGCACGAGCAGCTCGCTCAGGTGCTCCTCGAGGCCGTCGTCGTCTTCTTCGGCGCCGGCGAGCGCGCCGTCGAGCCCGCGCCAGAGCGCCTCGCCCGCCAGCTCCTCGCGCTTGGCGGCCGCGAAGGGATCGCGGCCGCTCTCCCAGTAGCGAACGGCGATCATCAGGCACCGGTAGACGTAGCACTCGGCGAAGAACCAGTCGGTGGCGAGCCAGGTGTCGCCGGCGTGCGCCGCGATCGCGGGCTCCCATTCGGACGCATCGGGCGCGGGGAGCTGCAGCAGAGGCACCCGGGCGTCGCCGGCGATCTCGTCGCGCAGCCGCGCCACCGCCCGCTGAGCGCCGGGTGGCAGCGTCGGGTTGCGTGAGACCACGTCGTCGAGGATCTTGGGGACGCGCACGCTCATGCTGTAGTGGGCGAAGGCGTTGCTGCGGTCGGTGCGGAGCGGGGCCGGGCGCATGCCCGGGGTTATCGCTCGCCGCGGGGCGCGCGGTCCACATCGGCGTACATCGACGCCGGTCCCTGCGCGCCTGCACCCCCAAGTTTGAGAAACGCCGCGTCGCTGCCGATGGTGCGGAGCAGTGACGAATCGGAGGCTCGGGTGGGTGCTCCTCTCGGTCGCGACGGTCGCGGCGGGGACCACCGCGCGCGCCGGAGAGGACGTCACCGTGCCCGCGCGCGTGCAGGCCCAGCTGCTGGTCGCCGTGGCCTCGTTTCAGAGCAACATGAACCTGGCGGCGGACGGATCGGTGCAGATCCTGGTGCTGACCAAGGACGACGACGCCAGCTCCGAGCGGGTCGCGCGCCAGCTGGTGGGCGCGCTCGCCGACATGAAGAAGATCGCGCGTCGCCCGCACCACGAGCTGCTCGAGCCGTTTCACGACGCCGCGACGCTGGCGGCGACCTGTCGCGCGCGCCGGATCGCGGTCGTCTACCTGTCGCCGGGGCTGAGCGGCGCGATCCCGGAGATTGCGCAGGCGTTGCGCGGCACCGCCGTTCTGACCGCCGGCTCCGTCGCAGGCTTCGTGTCGCGCGGCCTGGTGCTGGGATTCGACCTCGTGTCGGGGCGCGCGGAGATGCTGCTCAACCGCACGCAAATGAAGGCGCTGAATGTGCAGTTTCCGCCCACGCTCTTCCAGTTGATGAGGATCGTCGAGTGAGGCGCGGGAGGTTCATCGGCGGCCTGACGCCGGCGCTGTGGCTGCTGGCCGGCGCACCGGCGGTCGCGTCGGCGCAACCGGACGCGGGGATGTCGGCGGACGTTACTACGGACGCCGCC
>CAZNCQ010000140.1:0-17782 GCA_964571275.1 uncultured Myxococcales bacterium | reverse complement strand
GACGTAGACGTAGACGTAGACGTAGTCGTAGTCGTGAACGCAATCGCAATCGCCATCGCTGTCGTGGCCGACGCCCTCACGCACCCCCGGTTCAAGCGCTGCCCCGCGGCGCTGCCGATCCTGCTGCTGCTCACCCTGCTCACCCTGCTCGCGCCCCGCGCCCTTGCCGAGCCGCCACCCCCGCCTCCGCCTCCGCCCCCCGGTTTCGTCGACCTGGCCGAGGTCGCGCCGACGATCGTCATTCAGATGCGCTACGCAGGCGCGCAGAACTTCCTCGGGCGCCCCGTGCGCGGCTACGCGGCCGCGCGCTGCCTGCTGTCCCGGCCAGCGGCCGAGGCCCTGGCGCACGTCGCGGAGGATCTGGCCGGCCGCGGCCTGGGCCTGATGGTCTACGACTGCTACCGCCCGCAGCGCGCGGTCGACGACTTCGTCGCGTGGGCGCAGGACCGCGCCGAGTCCAGCGATCCCGCTGTCCGCAGCCGCCACTACCCGGCGGTGCCCAAGTCCGAGCTTTTCCACCGCGGCTACATCGCGCTGCGCTCGGGACACACACGCGGTAGTACGGTGGACCTGACCCTGATCTCGCTCTTCCGTGCCGCGGAGGCGGGCAGCTCTTTCCGCGAGCCCGACGATTGCCGCCTCGACAGCGGCACGCCGGTCGCCGCCGACCACAGCCTGGAGATGGGAACGACCTTCGATTGCTTCGATGAACGCGCGCACACGGATTTCGTGGCGATCACGCCGCTGGCGCGCGAGCATCGCCAGCGGTTGCGCCAAGCCATGGTGCGCCGCGGGTTCTCGCCCTACGCAAAGGAATGGTGGCACTTCACGCTGGCAGCTGAGCCATTCCCCGACCGCTACTTCGATTTCCAGGTTCGTTGAACAGTCGAGATCGACGTCGAGGTCGCCTTCGGCGGCATCGACCGCGCCGTGATCGCCGACGCGATGTCGGCCGGCTATCATTGCAGCATGAGCTCGACCGACGTTTCGCGTGCTGTGGTTCAACTCAACACCGGCGCTTCGATCCCGCAGGTCGGGCTCGGCGTCTGGCAGACCCCGCGCGGCGAGGCCACGCGCGACGTGGTGGCGACCGCGTTGCGCCTCGGATACCGGCACGTCGACACCGCGCGCATCTATGGCAACGAGCGCGACGTCGGGCTCGGCGTGCGCGACAGCGGCGTCGCGCGCGAGCAGATCTTCGTCACCACCAAGCTGTGGAACGACGACCAGGGGTTCGACAGCGCGTTGCGGGCGTTCGACGCCAGCCTGTCGCGCCTGGGCCTCGAGTACGTGGATCTCTACTTGCTGCACTGGCCGGTCGCGCGCCAGCGGCTCGAGTCCTGGCGCGCGCTGGAACGGATCCACGCCGAGAAGCGAGCGCGCGCGATCGGCGTCAGCAACTTCATGCCGTCGCATCTCGAAGAGCTGCTCGCGCGCGCCCAGGTCGTGCCGGCGGTGAACCAGATCGAGGTGCACCCGTTCCTGCAGCACCGGGAGACGCGTGCGCTGTGCGCGAAGCGCGGGATCGTCGTCGAGGCATATAGCCCGCTCACGCATGGCCGGCGCCTGGGCGACCCGGTGGTCAAGGCGGTGGCGGAGCGCGTGGGCCGCTCGCCGGCGCAGGTGCTTTTGCGCTGGGCGATCCAGCACGACATGGTGGTGCTGCCCAAGTCCACGCGCGAGGCGCGCATCAAGGAGAACGCCGCGCTCTTCGACTTCGCGCTCGACGCGGCGGCGATGAAGGCGCTCGACGACTGCGAGGAGGGGCTGGCGACCGGCTGGGATCCGCGCACGCAACCGTGACGCGGGCGCGCGCTCGCGCTCGCGCTCAGATTATCCGTTGCGCGATGGCCGCGATCGCGGCGAAGCGCGCGATGCGCGCGATGAACATCACCGGCAACAGGAGCGGAATGCTCAAGCCCAGCGGCGGCGCCAGCGTCGCGGTGACCGACGTCGGCGGAATGCTGAGCAGGCCGCTCGTGAATCCGATCGCCGGCGCGCCGCGGGCGAGGCTCTTGCCGAAGCGTCGCCGCGCCTGCTCGCACCGCCGATCGAACCATGCCCAGCGCCGGCGGATCTGATCACCGGCCAGGATCAGGATCACCTGCGCGATCAGCTGGCCGCTGGCGCCCACCACGCCAACCATCAGCGGATGCCAGCCGTAGCGCGTCACGCACAGGATGCCTGCGGCTTCGGGATTGACCGGCCAGAAGAACGTCCCGACAAACGCGATTCCGAGCAAGCTCAGCGGCGAGGACACCCGCGCAGGTTACCCGTCCGCGCGGCGGGAATCACGCTGCGCGCGCGTTCGCCGTCGCGCTCGCGGCAATCGTTGCCGTCGCGACATCGCGCCGCGACGGACACCGGCCGACGTGCTGGTCGCGCCATGGAATATCTTCCAAACCACCCGTTGTAGATGACGGAGGCAATAGACCGCATGGCCACGCCGACGTCCGCCATCTCGCTCGATGCACCGGTGCCGCCGGGACCCTCGGTGCCTGCCGAGCCCACGGCGCTGGAGATGGCTGCGTCCGCGCCGCTCATCGCACCCGAGAGCGCGTCGGAAGGAGTCCTGCGCGTCATCGGCACGTTCATGATGGCCGCGGGCGTCCTCGCCATGCTGGTCGGCGCGACCGCGAACCGAGAGTGGAGCAGCGCCACCGTCGCCGCCGCGCTGTTCACGGTGATCATGGGCTTGACCATGCGCTTTCCCACGCTGCTGCAGGACGGGACGCTGACCGAGGAGAAGCGACCGGCTTACTCGAGCATGCGCGTCGTGATGCTGCTGGTCGCAGGGACCTTCGTCATGCTGACGGTCAAGGCCGGATGGTCCACGCAGAGCCTGGATCAGCTCAAGATCGATCAATCGTGGGCGCTGGTGCTGGGCGTGGTCCTGGGCGGCAAGGTGGCGCAGGGCATGGCCGAGGCGAACGCGAAGAAGTAGAGCGCTCACGCGATCAACGATTCGACGCGCAGGATCTTCTCGAGCGACGACACCGCCTGCGCGTGGTCCATCGCCGCGAACAGGTGCGACAGCTCCATCGTGAAGCGCTCGGGGTGCCGTTCGAGCAGTCCGATGTAATGGTCGAAGTAGCGCGCGGCCGGCACGCTTCCCTTGCCGGCCAGCGCGTAGCGGACCACGGCGTGCAGCGCGAATCGCCCATCGGTCGGTTCTTGAACCAGTCGCCAGCGTCGCAGATGCGCCAGCGCGGCGGAGGCCTGCGCCGGCGCGCCCGCGCGCGCCACGATGGCCAGCGATCGCGCGTCCATGTGGTCGCCGGGACAGTGCGCGAGCGTGATCAGCATGCGCCGCGCGGCCACCGGCACGCGCGTCCAGGCCCATTCGCACAGCAGGCCGACCTCGACGACGTCGTCCTCGTGGGCCATCACGCGCACGCGCGAGACGCCGCTGCCGATCAGCCAGTCGCGCAACGCCTCGACGGTGACCGCGCGATCCGCGACCAGCGCGTCGGCGATGTCGAGCGCCAGCGGGTTCCAGCGCAGAAGCCCGGTCAGCGCGCGCACGCGCGGAAAAGCGGCGCGCCGCGCGTGAACCAGCGGCGCGACGATCGGAAAGACCGCGACGCCGGACAGCAGGCAGCGGCGCGCCGTGAGTAGCCAGGTCACCGGCGTCCCCGCGAGCTCATCGAGCAGCCGGGCCATCGCGCGATCGTTCTCGTGGTTGTCGAGCACCAGCAACTTCGCGCCGCCGGCGGCGAGCGCCGCGCGAACGCTCTCGACCAGCGGCTCGCGCGGCGCGCCCAGGCGCAGCGCGAGCATCTGCAGCAGCGTCCGATGATCCCAGTCGCCGACGCGAAGCCACGCCGCGCCGCCGGGGAATCGCGCGCGGATCCGGTGCGCCACCGCCGCGGCCAGCATCGACTTGCCGCTGCCGCCGCCGCCGACCAGCGCCAGCCGCGTCGGCGCTGGATCGCCGAGCACGGCCGCCAGCGTCGCGAGCTCGGCGCCGCGCCCGCGCAGGCGAGGGCGTGGCGGAAGATCGAACAGCACGGGTTTCATTCGTGGAATCTACCTCGACGGGCGTCGCGATCGTGCGCGCCGCCGAATAGTGTTGACGAAGGTGCCCGGTTGATGGCACGCCAAGGCGCCATGAAGTTGTCCGCCCTCTTGCTCGCGTCCGCCGCGTTGTTTTCGGCTTCCTGTTTTTCGGCGGCGATGTGGAACACGGCGCAGATCGCGCAGATTCGCAAGCGCGCGGCGTTCGTGCTCTCGTGCGACGAGGAAGATCTCGAGATCGTCGCGGCCGAACGAGGCTCCGACGGACGGGTGCGGACCTTGCGAGCGGTGGGTTGCGACAAGAAGGCGACCTACGTCATCGCGAGCGAAGGAGCGGCCGCGCCGACGTGGCACCTGGACGCCGGGCGCTTGCGCGCCCAGAAATGAAGTCGGGGCGCGCGAGACATCGATGCCATCCCCGATGCAAACCGCAGGGCCGGCGCTGGTACTGGACAAGACCACGGTCGGTGTTACTTGTAACCCGCGTTTCTCACTCTCGGGGAGGCTTACCATGCGTTCGTTTCGTCATGCCGATTGGTCGATCATATTCCTGACTCTCGCAGCGGGCGCGCTCGGCGCCTGCTCCTCCAGCAGCGGTGCGCCGACGGTGACCGACGCGTCGACGATCGACGCCCCGAAGGACACGCCGGCCAGCGACACGCCGTCGAGCACCGACACGCAGGTCACCGACGGGGGCTTCGATTATGGGATGCTCGACGGCCCGTTGAGCCAGATGACCATGACGTTGACCAGCTCGGCGCTGCCGAACAATGGCGTCTTCATGGATGCCAACACCTGCGCCGGCGTGAACACGTCGCCGCCCCTGGTCTGGAGCGCCGGGCCGGCCGGTACGATGAGCTACGCCGTGTCGCTGACCGACCAGACTTTCGAAGGGGCGGCGCACTGGGTGATCTGGAACATCCCTGCGGCGGTCCTGTCGTTGCCCCCGTCGTTGCCGGGGACCGCGACGCTGACCAACCCGGCCGGCGCGATGCAATTGCACCGGACCGCGTTCTTCATGGCGGGCTTCGACTACCGCGGTCCGTGCCCTTCCGGCGCTACGCACACCTACGTCTTCGAGGTGACCGCGATTCCGACGGCGACGCTCACGCTGGGAACGAACCCGACGACCGAAGAGATTCGCTCCGTGATCGACTCCGTCGGCCTGGCACACGGCGATCTGACCGGCACGTCCAACGCGACCGCGCCGCCAGCTGACGCGGGCGGGCAGTAGCCGCCGCCGCGCGATGCACTATCGCAAGCTCGGAAACAGCGGGCTCATCGTGAGCTCGCTGTCGCTCGGCACCATGCAGTTCGGCCGCGCGATGAAGATGGGAGCGCTCGATCAGGCGCAGACCAGCTCGATGGTGCGCTTCGCGCTCGATCAGGGCATCAACCTCATCGACACCGCGGACGTCTACAGCCTCGGCGAGAGCGAGACGCTGCTCGGCCACGCGCTGCGCGACGTGCGCGATCGCGTGGTGCTCGCGACCAAGGCGCGCCTGCCGATGGGGGACGACGACATCAACCACTCGGGCGCGACCCGGAAGAACCTCCTGCGCGAAGCCGAGGCCAGCCTGCGGCGACTGCAGACCGACTACATCGACCTTTATCAGATTCACGGCTGGGACAGCCTGACGCCGCTCGAGGAGACGCTGCGCGCGCTCGACGATCTCGTGCGGTCCGGGAAGGTGCGCTACATCGGTCTTTCGAATCATCTCGCCTGGCAGGCGGCGACGGCGCTGGGCATTCAAGCGCGCGAGCACCTGACCAAGTACATCACCGCGCAGATGTACTACAGCCTGGTCGGCCGCGAGCTGGAGCACGAGTTCCTGTCCTTTGCCGAATACCACCAAATGGGCATCCTGGTGTGGAGCCCGCTTGCGGGCGGTTTCCTGAGCGGCAAGTACGATCGAAGCCATCCTCCCGAAGGCGGCACGCGTTTCGCCGAGGCCGGGCGCTTCGTGCCGTTCGACGTCGAGCGCGGCTACGACATCGTCGACGTCGTCCGCCGTGTCGCCGAGCGTCGCGGCGCCACGCCGGCGCAGATCGCGCTCGCGTGGTTGTTGTTGCAGCCGATGGTATCGAGCGTGATCATCGCGGCGCGCACCAACGAGCGCCTGGCCGAGAACATCCGCGCCTCCGACGTCGTGCTCGACGGCGCGGACATCGCCGAGCTCGACGCGGTCTCGGACCCCGGCGATCCCTATCCCGGCTGGATGGTGCGCCAGCTCGACGAGGCCGAAGACCCGCGCTCGGGGGCGCTCGACCCACAGCGGCCGCGCCGCAAGGACCTGCGCGGCGGGCGCTGGCCGTAATGACGCTCAATCGTCAATCGGCCGAATGTGAGCACCGGAGCGCAGGCCCGGCATAGCCAGAAGATCGGGATCGTCGGCCGTCTCGTTCGAGCGGGGAACAACCTTCACGCCGGGTGGCGGCGGATGAAGTCGCGCACACCGGACGCCATGAGGCGGAGCTCGGGCTCGAGCGTCTTCGGATCGGTCGCGAGCTCGGCGCGCACCGCCTGGTCGCGCATGTCGAGCCAGCGCTGAATTCTCTGCCATTCCGCGTGCGGGTAGGCGGGCGTCAGGCGCAGGTCGTCGTTCAGTCGATGCGCCGGCTTCGCGTGAAGCACGCCGCGCGCATCGGGGATCTCGAACGTGACGTCGAGCCGCGCCGCCAGCTGCCGCAGGTGCTGCTCCAGCGCCGCGCCCATGACGATCGCGGCGGGCCAGCAATGGCCGGCGTCGAGGAAACGGTCGGCCTGGCCGATCAGATCCTCGAGGATCGCCCCGTGCACGCGCTCGTCCAGCGTGCGGCTCATGCCGGCGCGGAAATCTCGCTCCATCGTCACCAGCACGCCGCGCAGGCGCACGTCGGCACGCAAGGTGCCGGTCTGTCCGTGTGCCTCCAGAGGATCGACCGCGTCGGCCATGCGCCGGTACGAGGAGCCGAGCGGCGCCCAGCGTTCGATGCACGCCTTCAGCATCGCGGCCATCTCGGCGATGCCTGCGGTGCCCCCGTCGGCCGGGCGGTGGTTCAGCACCGAGTCGATGTCGGTAAGGGCGGCGGTCCCCTCGGAGATCATGCGCACAGGTTACCGCGAGTCTTCACGGCTGGCGCAGGTCTGATGGCGATCCGGCGCGTAACGGGCCGGATCGCTCAGGGGACGGGATGCTCGTTGATCAGGTCCTGGTCGTCGAAGGACGACTTCACGAGCGGACCTCGATCGTCGATCAGGTCCTCGTTGACCAGATCCTGGTCGTCCCAGGTCGAACGCACCAGGTCGGCGGCGTCCTCGTCCGGATAGGGCGCTCCCGTCTGGGGATTCTGGGTCTCTGCCTGCGGCGTCTCGGCGGCCGGTGACTTGGGCGCCTCGAGCGGCTCCGGCGCGGTCGGCGGCGCCGGTGTGGTCGAGGGGGCCGGGGTCGATGCCGGCGCGGTTTCCGCGGCCGGCGCGGGCGTCGATGGCGGTGGCGCCGTCGGGGCCGGCGCAGGTGCGGATGCCGGCGCGCCGACGCCGACGCCCGCCGATGGAGGCGGGGCCTGAACCGGCGAGGAGGCCGGTGGGTTCAGGCTTCCCGTCGTGGCGTTGATGCTGCCGGCCGCGGCGGGCGGATTGGCGGGCGGGTTTTGCGCGGGTGCATCGGCCGCTCTTGCATGCGCGATCAGCGCCACCACGGCCACAGCCAGCGCCGTCGCCAGCAGCGGCCTCAGCAGCGGAGTGGTCCGGTTGACGGTCGCCATGCCCATCGAAGTTAGCGCTCCCGCGCGCGCATGCAAGCTCGCGCCGCTGTCCGCCGGCTCGTTGTGCCGCGCGCCGTCGAGACGGCGGCCGTCAACAAACCCGAAATCGCGCTGAAACACACTGTTCTTCGATCAGGAGATAGTCTCGCCCTCGATGAGCCGATCGCGGACCAGGCCGCTAACCCTGGCGCGCGTTGTAGACGGCGCGGCCGCTGGCAGCGAACTGCCGGAACATCGCGCAGGTCTCGTCGCGCAAGACACCATCCGTGACCGTGACCCCGCGCCGCGTGAGCTCTGCGGCCCAGCTTGGGTGAATGGGGCCTTCGTCGAAGCCGGTGAGCTGCTCCAGCTCGGGCCCGCTGCCCGCGATCACCAGCGACCGCACACCGGACCAGATCACGGCGCCACAGCACATCGCGCACGGGCACCAGTTGACGACCAGCTGATGCGGCGGCTGCCCCGGCCCGCCCAGGTCGTGCGTGCCGGCCGCCTGCTGCGCCAGCGACAGCGCCATCACCTCGGCGTGCGCGGACGAGCAGCGCATCGGCACCACGCGGTTCACGCCGATCGCGACCAGCCGCGCGCTCGTCTCGTCGAAGACGGCAGCGGCGAACGGACCGCCGGTGTCGCGCTGGAAGTTGGTACGCGCGAGCTCGATCACCAGGCGCATGCGATCTTCGAGGGACGAGAGCTCGCGCTGCGCGCGGGTCGCCAGCTCCGCGGCGGCCCATTCGGGCAGCGTGAGCTCGAACCCATGTGGTGTCGCGCTCGGCATCATGACCACATGAATATAGGCGGGGCACACCGATGAACGCCACACCGCCGAGGCTCGAGTTGCACGGAATCAGCAAGCGCTACGGGACGCTGCTGGCCAATGACGGCGTCGCCCTGACGGTGATGCCCGGCGAGATCCACGGCGTGCTCGGCGAGAACGGCGCCGGCAAGTCGACGCTGATGAAGATCATTTACGGCGCCGTGCACCCCGACGCCGGCGAGGTGCGCTGGGACGGCCGCGCCGTGCGCGTCGCCAGCCCGCGAGAGGCGCGCGCGCTGGGCATCGCGATGGTCTTCCAGCACTTCGCGCTGTTCGATGCGCTGACGGTCACCGAGAACGTCTGGCTGGGGCTGGACGCCGCGCTGTCGCGCACGGAGGTGCAGGCGCGCGTGGCGGCCGTCGCCGCCGAGTTCGGCCTCGAGATCGCGGGCGACCGACTGGTCTTCGACCTCTCGGTGGGCGAGCGCCAGCGCGTCGAGATCCTGCGCGCGCTGCTGACCAAGCCGCGCCTGCTCATCCTCGACGAGCCGACGTCGGTGCTGACGCCGCAGGCGGCGGAGCGGCTGTTCGCGATGCTGCGCCGGCTGGCCGAGGCTGGCTGCTCGATCCTGTACATCAGCCACAAGCTCGACGAGGTGCGCGCGCTGTGCACGCGCGCGACCGTGCTGCGCGGCGGGCGCGTCACCGGCGTGGTCGCGCCCGCGACGGAGAGCGCTCACAGTCTGTCGGAGCTGATGCTCGGCGCCGCGCCCGCGGCGGTGGCGCGCTCGGCCGGCGCGACGAGCGCGGACAGCGCGCCGGCGCTGGAGGTGCGCGGGCTGTCGCTGGCACGGCGCGAGCGCTTCGGCGTCGCGCTCGAGGACGTGCACCTGGAGGTGCGCGCCGGCGAGATCCTCGGCGTTGCCGGGATCTCGGGCAGCGGGCAGGGCGAGCTGCTGGGCGCGCTGTCGGGCGAGGATCCGCGTGCGCCCGCGGGCACGGTCTGGGTGCTGGGCCGCGACCTCTCGCGCGCGCCGGCGCGGGAGCGGCGGGCGCTGGGCCTCTGCACCGTGCCCGAGGAGCGCATGGGCCGCGGCGCCGTGCCCGCGCTGTCGCTGGCGGCCAATACGCTGCTCACGCGGCGCGAGCCGATCGCGCGCGCCGGTTTCCTGCGCTGGGGTACGGCGCGCCGGCTGGCCGAGCGTCTGATCGAGCGCTTCGGCGTGCGCGCGCGAGGTGCCGAGGCGGTGGCGGCGAGCCTGTCGGGCGGCAATCTGCAGAAGTTCATCGTCGGCCGCGAGATCGACGCTGCGCCCAGGGTTCTGGTCGTCGCGCAGCCGACCTGGGGCCTCGACGTCGGCGCCGCCGCCCAGATCCGGGGTGAGCTGACGGCGCTGGCGGCGAGCGGCGTGGCGGTGTTGGTGGTCAGCGAGGACCTCGACGAGCTGTTCGAGATCGCGACCGACCTGGTGGTGATGGCGCGCGGGCGGCTGTCGCCACGCATCCCGGTGCGCGAGGCGCGCATCGCGCAGATCGGCCAGTGGATGAGTGGCGATTTTCCAGCGCGCGCGGCGCCGGCGGCAGGAACCGGTGGCGCGAGCGGCGTCGAAGGGATCGACGGCGTTGGCGCGGAGGTGATCGCGCGTGGCTAGGCTCGAGCCCTCGGCGCTGGCGGCGCCCGCGGTGTCGTCGTCACCGTCGGGAGCGTGGGGTTTGCTGTCGGCCCGCGCGGCTGCGCTGCTGTCACCGCTGGCGGCGCTGGCGATCACCGTGGCGGTCGGCGCGGTGCTGTTCGCGGCGCTCGACAAGCCGCCCGCGCGCGCTCTCGAGATGTTCTTCATCGAGCCACTGCGCGACGGCCGCGCGCTCTCCGAGGTGGCGATCAAGGCGACGCCGCTGGCGTTGATCGCGCTCGGCCTGGCGATCGCGTTCCGCGCCAACGTCTGGAACATCGGCGCCGAGGGGCAGTTCATCGTCGGCGCGATCGCTGCCACCGGCGTGGTGTTGGCGGCGGGCGAGGGCGCGGGGCGCTGGGTCGTCGTCGCGCTGGTCGTCGCCGGCGCGATCGGCGGCATGGCCTGGGCGGCGCTGGTCGCCTGGCTGCGCGATCGCTTCTCGGCCAACGAGATCCTGGTCAGTCTCATGCTGGTCTACGTCGCCGAGCTCCTGCTCGGCTACCTGGTCTACGGCCCGTGGAAGGATCCCCAGGGCTTCAATTTCCCGCAGACGATCACATTCCCCGCCGCGACCGCCATTCCGCGGCTGGTCAGCGGGCAGCGCGCGAACTGGGGCAGCCTCGGCGCGCTCGCGGCCACGGCGGGCGCGTGGTTGTTTCTCTACCGCACGTACGCTGGTTTTCAGCTGGAGGTCGGTGGTATCGCGCCGCGCGCCGCGGCCTACGCCGGTTTCTCTCCGCGCCGCGCGCTCTGGACGGCGCTCATGATCTCGGGCGGGCTGGCCGGGCTCGCGGGCGCGCTCGAGGTCGCGGGGCCGCTGGGCCAGCTCACGCCCCATCTGCCCGTCGGGTACGGCTTTGCCGCCATCATCGTCGCCTTCGTGGGCCGGCTGCACCCGGTCGGGATCCTGTTCTCGTCGGTGCTGATGAGCATGTTCTACATCGGCGGCGAGCTGTCGCAATCGCGGCTCGGGTTACCGAAGGCGCTGACCGGCGTGTTTCAGGGGCTGTTGCTGTTCGCGTTGCTCGCGTGCGACGCGCTGGTCGAAAGGCGGCGCAAGCGCTGATGGAAGCGTTCGCGCTCATGCTGTCGTCGTCAGTCAACGCCGGGACGGTGCTGGCGCTGGCGGCGCTGGGGTTGCTGGTCAATGAACGCGCCGGTGTCGTGAACCTCGGCGCCGAGGGCATGATGCTGACGGGCGGCCTCGCCGCGTACGCGACGGCGCTGCACCATCCGAGCGGCGTCGCGTTCGCGGCCGGCGCGGGCGCAGGCGCGCTGCTCGCCGCGCTCTTCGCGCTGCTCGTCGTCGGCCTGGGTACCAATCAATATGCCACCGGCCTGGCGTTGACGTTGTTTGGAGCGGGCTTCACCGCATTTGCGGGTGAGAGCCTCGTCGACAAGCAGCTCCCCGATCTCCCGCGCCCGCTGCTGCCGGGGTTGCTCGACGTCCCCTTCTTCGGCCACGCGCTGCTCGGCTATCACCCGCTGGTCTATGTCACGGCGGCGCTGGCGGCGGGGCTCGGCTGGTTCCTCTTTCGGTCGCGCGCCGGCCTGGTCGTGCGCGCCGCCGGCGAATCGCCGGCGTCGGCGCACGCGCTGGGGTTGCCGGTGCAGCGCGTCCGCTTCGCCGCGATCGTGTTCGGCGGCGCGCTGTGCGGGCTGGCCGGTGCCTACGTGTCGATCGTCTACGCGCATCTGTGGGTCGAGGGGCTGACCGCAGGCAAGGGTTGGATCGCGCTCGCGCTCACGACGTTCGCGACCTGGCGGCCGGCGCGCGTGCTGCTGGGCGCCTATTTATTCGGTGGCGTGACCATGTTGCAGTTCCACCTGCAAGGGCGCGGCGTCGACATCGAGAGCCACTTGCTGGGCATGTCGCCCTACGTGGCGACCATCCTGGTCCTGGTGCTGATCTCGCGGAACCGTGCCTGGGTCCGCGTCAACATGCCGGCTTCGCTCGGCAAGGCGTTCCGTCCCGACAATTGAGAGGAGATCCATATGCCGCAAACTCGCTCATCGAAATTCGTGCGCATCGCCGCCGGCGTCCTGATGTTGTGTGCCTGGCTGGGCTGCAAGAAGACCGAGCCGCCGGCCGAGCCCGCGCCCGCGGCGCCCGCCCCCGCCCCGGCCGCGCCCCCGGCGCTCAAGGTGGCGTTCGCGTACGTCGGTCCCGTCGGTGACGCGGGCTGGACGTTCGCTCACGACAAGGCGCGGAAGGCGATCGAGGCAGAGTTCGGGGCCAAGATCGCGACCAGCTTCGTCGAGAACGTGCCCGAGGCCGCCGACGCCGAGCGCGTGTTGCGCGACATGGTGTCGCAGGGGAACAAGCTGATCTTCGGCACGACGTTCGGCTACATGGAGCCGATGTTGCACGTCGCCGCCGACGCGAAGGACGTGAAGTTCGAGCATGCCACCGGCTACAAGACCGCCGACAACCTGCGCACGTACGACTCGCGCACCTACGAGGGCGCGTACATGGCCGGCGTCGTCGCCGGTGGCATGACCAAGAGCCACGTCCTCGGCGTGGTGGCGTCGATTCCGATCCCCGAGGTCATTCGCAACATCGACTCGTTCACGCTGGGCGCGCAGAGCGTCGACCCCAAGGTCGAGACGCGCGTGGTCTGGGTCAACAAGTGGTTCGATCCACCCAAGGAGGCCGAGGGCGCGCAGGCGCTGATCAACGACGGCGCCGACGTGCTGATGCAGAACACGGACTCGTCGGCGGTGCTGCAGACCGCGGAGAAGGCGGGCAAGTACGGCTTCGGCTGGGACTCCGATATGCAGAAGTACGGCCCGCACGCGCATCTCGGCTCGGCGGTGATCGACTGGTCGCCGTACTACAAGAAGGCGGTCAAGGACGTGCTCGACGGCACCTGGAAGACCGAGCAGGTCTGGTGGGGCGTGAAGGAGGGCGCGATCGATCTCGCGTCGCTGTCGGCGGCGGTGCCCGATCCGATCAAGCAGAAGCTCGACGGCGTGAAGAAGGGCCTCAAGGACGGGTCTTTCGTGATCTGGAAGGGCCCGGTGGTGGATCAGAGCGGCAAGACGTTGCTGAAGGCGGGCGAGACCGCCGACGACAAGTTCCTGCACGGCATCAACTTCTACGTGAAGGGCGTGAAGGGGAAGCCGCCCGCGGGGAAGTGACCGGGCGTCGGGCCCTCGGGAAAGTCTCAGGCGGCGGAGCGCGCTCCCTCCATCATCGTGGCCGCCAGCACCTGGTAGACGGCGGTCCAGGCGTCGCGCACCTCGGGCGTGAAGGCGGCGCCAAGGCCCTTCTCGAGCGTCCAGAGCAACGCTGCGCCGACGAGCTCATAGTGCTCGTCGGTCACGCCGTAGCCGACATGGCGCTTTCCAAGCGCGCGCACCGCGGGCAGAAGCTCGTCGGGCGCATCCACCTTGGCCACGCAGTAGGCGAGCATCTGCACCAGCTTCTTCTTCTGCTCGGTCAGATCGCCCTTGAAGAGCGGACGCAACGCCGGCGTGGTCGCGAACAGGCGCTCGTAAAAAATCGTCGCCGCCGTCTCGGCGATCGGCACGACCTGCTTGAACGACTGTTGAACGAGCGTCTTCTGCATCGGCGTCATGGAGCTCCCCCGCGAGTGGTGCCATCACTATGGCGGCCATCCGTGGGCGCTTCATATCCGCGCGGTGAAATCGCGGTAAATTGAGGGCGCAGGGGCCGTTTCGGGCACGTCAATCAGGGTGACGTCGATGACTGGATCGCGATGGTCACCTCGGTGCTGTCGCTCACGGCAATCTTGCCGATGCTCGCCGAGTCGATCTGCAGCTCCAGCGGCATGCCGACCGCGTTCACCACGGCCGCGGTGCCCGCCGCATCGCTGACCAGGCCCTGCCCGCAGATCTCTTCGGTGGCGCCGCCCGCCGGCGCGGAGACGCAGTCCGCGGATATCGACGCGCCCGCGTGCGGGCTCCCGTCCGCGTTCACCATTCTGACCGGCGTCGATCGGGTCGCAGCCAGCCGGACCGTCGTCGGCGCCGACGGCACCGTGACCGATTCATCGAGCTCGAAGAAGCTGACACCGGTTCCGCTGCCAAAGACCGACAGGGAGTATGTGCCCGGCGGCAGGGTCAATTGATACTGGCCGCTGGCGTCAGTCGTCGTGCAGCTGTCGCTGCTGGTGAACAAGGGCGGCTCGTAACAGACGGTGACGGCAGCGATCGGGCTGCCGTCCGCCGCCAGCACCTGCCCGGTCGCTGGCTGCGCCGCCTGCAACTGAACGACAACGTCGGTGTCGTCGGTCACGGTCAACGGGACCGACGTGGTGGTGGCGCCGCGCGCCGTGAGCACCACACTCCCCGGCGCCGCCAGCATCATCTGGAAGCGCCCATTCGCATCGCTGGTCTGGCTGTTTGCGCAGACGCGTCCGACGAACCCGCCGACGTCCGCATCGTGACAGTTGTCGGACACGGGGACGTTCGGCGCCGGCGTGCCGTCGACGTTCAAGACTGTCCCCGTGACGATGCGGTTCGGGAAGGTGAGGTCCAGCTCGGTTGGCTGCGACAGCGAGATCGTGCTCGTCAAGACGTAGAACCCGAGCGGAGACGACTGAAACGGCGACGGGGAGAACAACTGAGCGTCGTAGGTTCCCGCCGAGACGTCGAGCGTGTACGCGCCGCTCCCGTCGCTGGTCGCGCAGCTCTGCGAACAGAATTTCGACACACAACCATCGTGAACCAGACAAAGCCGATGCCCCGGCACGCCGTTGCCGTCGCGGTCGGTGATGCGGCCGCTCAGGTTTTGCAACGGCGGAACCTGAAGCACCACGTCGGTGTCACCGGTCACCGATTCGGTCACGTAGAGGCCGAGGTCGCCGAAAATCTGGAGGACGGCATCGCCCGGCAGCGTCGTGAAGTGAAAGTGACCGTTCGAGTCGGTCTGGGTACCGTTGATGCAGAACGTACCGCTCAGCTCGTCGGAGATGATGTTGCTACAGGGCGGCGACGTTACCGAGACGGTGGCCATCGGCGCGCCCGTCGGGTCGAGGACAGTCCCCGTCAGGTTGAAGATCGGAATGACGATCTCCAGCGGCGCCGACTGGGTCGGATCGAACGCGAGCCGCGCCTGGAAGAATCCCGCCGGGCTGAGCGCTCCCGAGATCTCCAGCTGCAGGTCGCTGCGAGCGCTCACCGTGAAGGCGCCGCTGTCGTCGGTGCTGACGCAGGTCGGCGCGCAGATCGCCACGCTCAACGGTTGGCCGTTCTGGTCCGTGACGTGGCCGCTGAGGTTCACGGTCGCCGGGGCGCTCGCGATGATGACCAGATCGAGTTGCGTGCCCTTGACGATCACCTGACCGGGGAAGATTTGCGGCGTGAAGCCAGTCTTCGGCGTCAGCGTGAGATCATACGTTCCGGCGCGTACGTCGAGCGCGAACGTCCCATCGGCGGCGGTCGTCGCGCAGGCGAGCACGCGAGACGAGCCCGCGGCGCGGACGTCGACGCGCGCGTGTGCGATCGGCGCGCCGGCGCCGTCGCGAACCAGGCCGCGCGCCAGCGGCTTCGCGGCTGTGAGCGCCGCGGTGTTCTGCTCCAGCTCCTCGCCGGCGCTGCCCGGTTGGATTCCTCCGCAGGACGCGACTCCCAGCACAGCGGACAGCATCCAGATCGCGGACGTTCGCTCGAATCGCTCTTGTCTGTTCATGGATACACTCCTCGCGCCGGTTTGAGCCTGCTGCTCACCGAGCAAACGATGTTCGCGCCCCAACTGTTCGCCCGCCGTTTGCGCTGCCGGTTCACCTCACCGGTCGCGCCAGGCGTCTTCCGACCCAGCGTCGAGCCCCTATGTGAGGTAACGGGCGTGCGCGGAATTCTTCCGCGCACCGAGCTCTTCGGGCTGCGGCGACTAGGGCCTACTTTGTAGATCCGGTGGCGCGTTCGATCGCCCAGTAGACCGCTTCGGGCGTCGCGGGCAGCGCCAGCTCGACCACGCCGCCGCTGCCGAACGCCGCCACCGCGTCGCGCAGCGCCTCGCGCACGCTGATCGCCAGCATGAGCGGCGGCTCGCCGACCGCCTTGCTGCCGTGGACCACGCCGGGTTCGGCGGCCTTGTCGAGCATCGCGACCTCGAAGATCGGCGGGCATTCGCCCAGCGAAGGAAGCTTGTACGTCGAGGCGCCGTTGGTGGCGAGCGCGCCGTCGCGCGACCAGACCAGCTCCTCGGTGGTCAGCCAGCCGGCGCCCTGGATGAAGCCGCCCTCGATCTGCCCGCGATCGACCAGCGGCGACAGCGAATCGCCGACGTCGTGCAAGATGTCGACGCGCAGCAGCCGGTACTGGCCGGTGAAGCCGTCGACTTCCACCTCGCTGACGGCCGCGCCGTACGCGAAGTAGTGAAACGGTTTGCCTGTGCCGCTCGCGCGATCGTAGTGGATGTCGGGCGTGCGGTAGAAGCCGGTCGCCGACAGCGAAACGCGTTCGAGGTAGGCGGCGCCCACGATGTCGGCGAACGCGACGTCCGCCTGCGCGCCGCCGCCGGCGCAGACGCGTCCGCCGGTGAACACGACGTCCGCCGCTGTGCAGCCGAAGCGGCGCGCGGCGACTTCGGCGAGACGCTCGCGCAAGGTGTCGCACGCGGCGCGCACGGCGGCTCCGTTGAGATCGGCGCCGCTCGACGCCGCGGTCGCCGACGTGTTGGGCACCTTGTCGGTACGCGTCGGCATGACGTGAACCGAGTCTTGCGGCACGCCGAGCGCATCCGCCGCGATCTGCAGCATCTTGGTGTGCAGACCCTGGCCCATCTCGGTGCCGCCGTGGTTCACCTGGACGCTGCCGTCCTTGTAGATCAGCACCAGCGCGCCGGCCTGATTGTAGAACGCCGTGGTGAACGAGATGCCGAACTTCACCGGCGTCATCGCCAGGCCGCGCTTGGTGTGCGAGCTGCGCGCGTTGAGCTCGTCGATCTCGTGCCGGCGCCCGACGAAATCGGCGCTGGCGCGCAGCTCGCCCCAGATGCGGCGGATGCGATCGGCGTCCCGCACCTCTTGCCCGTAGTGGGTGGTATCGCCTGGCGCGTAGAAATTGCGCGCGCGTACGATGTCCGGCGGCAGCGCGAGCGTGCGCGCGACGCGGTCGAGGATCTCCTCGATCGCGACCATGCCCTGCGGGCCGCCGAAGCCGCGGAACGCCGTGTGCGAGACGTGATGGGTGCGGCACACGCGGCCCACGATCTCGACGTCGGGCAGGAAATAGCAGTTGTCGGCGTGAAACATCGCGCGCGACAAGACCGGCGCGCTCAGGTCCAGGCTCCAGCCGCCGTCGCTGAAGAGCGCCAGCGCCAGCCCGCGCAGCTTGCCGTCGCCGTCGAAGCCGACGTCGAAGCGCGCGAGGAACGGGTGGCGCTTGCCGGTCATCGCCATGTCCTGCGCGCGCGTCAGGCGCACGCGCACGGGCCGCCGCAGCTTGCGCGCGCCGAGCGCGGCGACCGCGGCCCAGACGTTCGCCTGGACCTCCTTGCCGCCGAAGGCGCCGCCCATGCGCAGGCACTGCACGATGACCTCGTGCCGGCGCACGCCCATCACGCGCGCGACGATCTCCTGCGTCTCGCTCGGGTGCTGCGTCGACGACTGCACGAACA
>CAZNCQ010000139.1:0-17804 GCA_964571275.1 uncultured Myxococcales bacterium | reverse complement strand
GGAAGGCGAGACAGGACATGAATGACGGCGCGGATCCCGCCCGCCGACGCCCCCACGACCATGACATCTCTTACGATTCTCTCCGAATTGATCAAGATGCCCATGGACCACCCTAGCGCATTCCGAAGACGCGTGCGTCGCGGTGCGCGGCGAAGCCGGACGACGGCGCCCAGCGAGTGGGCTCGACCGACACCTTGCACCGTCGAAGCCGTCCATTCTATGCTGGCAGCCATGAGCGATCGGCTCGTCGACACGTTGCTGGCACCGATTGACCCGGGCGAGTTCATTCGGAGCTACTGGAACAAGCAACCCTTGCACATCCGAGGAGGGACGCGCGCTCGCGAGAAGATCGACGCGTTTGGTTTCGACATGGCCGACTTTCGCAAGGCCGCCACGAGGATTCCCGACAAGGACTGGGCGCGCCGGTCGAGCAACGACGGTGATCCTTTCCTTTGTGTTCATCGCTCGGACGGCGGGATGCAACACAGTCACCGGATCCTCGCAGACCAGATCGACTTTGCGTATCGAGCGGGGTTCACCTTGCAGTTCGACGGCCTCCAGGTCGTCCATCCGCCCTTCGCCCTGGTGGCGAGCCGGCTGGCGCAAGAGCTGAACCACGTCGGGAATGTGAAGGTGTACTCATTCCTCTCGCCGGCGAACGCGGGCGCGAGAATGCACTTCGATCGAACGCCCAACTTCATCATTCAGCTCGAGGGGACGAAGCACTGGCGGTACTCCAAGAAGCCGTGCATGCAGAACCCGCCGCACAAGTCGATGTTCTCGGGCTTCGAGGGTTTCCGGCGAGCGTACCCGTGGGCCGAGGTGATCGGGCCCGAGGCCGCCGAGATGGTCGATGTCACGCTGGAGCCGGGAGACGTTCTTCACCTGCCCGCGGGCACCTGGCACGACGCCACCGCCGGCGACCATTCTCTCGCCATAACCCTGGAATTCGACAACGCGCCGTTGGCGGTGATTCTGACCAACCAGCTCGCACGAAAGCTGATGACGAAGAATGTGTGGCGCGAGACGCCGCCCCTCGTCGATGTGCTGGACGCCAACGCGCAGGCGTCGATCGAGCGATATCGGGAGGCCTGCGCCGATCGCCTCGTCGAGCTCAAGGAGTTGATCGACACCCTGACGCCGGATGACCTCCTCATGCTGTGCTACCGCGACTTGCTCAGCGTCGAGACGGATGAAAACGGGGACGGCGCCGCGGCCGGCCCGCCGGTCAGCGTCACCGACTCGGTGCGCCCGGACGACGTGCTCGTCGCGCCGCATGCCCTTCACTGGACCTATGACAATGCACCAGACGGCATACGCGTCGTGATCATCACATCGCCGCACGGAGAGGCGAGCGTCGGCCTCGGTGCGCTACCGCTCATAGAGCGGCTGACCGAGGTCCCCTCGTTCCGCGCGGGCGACGCGACGACGTGGTCGCCCGATCCTCTCGGCTATACCTGGGAGGAGGTCAGCGAGGTCCTGGAGATCCTGTTGGCGAGCGGTCTTCTGCGCGCGGCGCGCTCGCCCCGTACCCGTTCGATCCCGGAACGCGAGACTGCGGGCGACGGTTCTTTCGAACCGGAGCCCGCGACCCGCGGCTAACTCGATCGTTGCGCTAGAGCGCGCTCAGCGAGCGGCTGTGATTCAAGCCGAACCCGCCCGCCTTGACCGGCGTCTTGACGTTGAGGCCGAAACGACGAACGCCGGCGTTCGCCTTGATGGTGACTCGTACCGCTGGTGACTGCTTGTTCGTCATGTTTTCCCGTTCCTCCTGTTAGCGTTTCCCACTGGAATTCAACTCCCGAGGACAGTCCGGCGCTTGTGCACCCGCCATGCCGCAGGCACGCGCGCGTCAAAACGCCGGATCTATAGGGCATTCCTGACTAGGCGATCCCTTGACGACTCGATCGACATATGACCAGCGCCTGCTAGTCATATGACGAGGCCGAACACCGGCAGGTGTCTGTTCAGCGTACGAGGTTGTCGAGGACGCTGCGCAGGTGCTCGGGATCCACGGGCTTGACCAGATGGGCACGAAAGGCGCCCGAGGCGGAGCGTGCGCGCGCGCTGTCCTGTCCGTAACCCGTCAGCGCCACCAACCGGGTGTCGCGCAACTCGGCGTGCTCGCCGAAACGCCGCGCCAGCTCGAACCCGTCCATGACCGGAAGCCCGATGTCCAGAATGGCGACCTGCGGACGAAAGTCGAGCGCGCGCGCCAAGGCCGAGGGCCCATCGTGCGCCGTGCGTGTCTCGAAGCCGTAAAGTCTCAGCATCTCGGCGACCATCACCGCCGCGTCCTCGTTGTCGTCGACGACCAGCACCCGATGCGCATCGGCGCGAAACACGGGGGCAGCGGGCGCGCTCGATTCATTCCCGATCTCTCGGTGACCCGACCTCACCAGTCGCGGAATACGAATCTCGAACTCGCTGCCCCGTCCCCGCCCATCGCTGCGCGCAGCGACGGAGCCGCCGTGGAGCAAGACCAAGCTCCGCACGATCGCCAGCCCCAGCCCCAGACCACCGTGCGCTCGGTCGAGCGCCTGCTTCTCCTGGGTGAACGGGTCGAAGACGTGCGGCAGCGTGTCGCGATCGATGCCAATTCCGTTGTCCCGCACCAGCAAGACCACATCGTCGCCCTGGATCCGGCCTTCAACGGTGATCTGGCCTCCCGGTTGGGTGTACTTGGCGGCGTTGGTCAGCAAGTTCGAGATGACCTGGGCAAGACGGGCGGCGTCGCCGTCCACCGTCAGGCCTCGCTTGGGAACATCGAGCTTCAGCTCGTGGCGCTGGGCCTCGAGCAAGGGGCTCGACATTTCGATGGCGCTGGCCACCAGATCGGACATCTCCACCGGCTCCTTCTTCAGCTGCACCTTGCCCTGAGTGATGCGGGACACGTCGAGGAGATCATCGACCAGGCCCACCATGTGCCGGACCTGTCGATCGATCACTTCGCGTTCGCGCTCGACGGCGTCCGAGCCCCGCAAGCGCATCAGCTGAAGGGCGGTGAGGATGGGCGCGAGGGGATTGCGCAGCTCGTGACCCAGCATGGCCAGGAACTCGTCTTTGGCCCGGTTCGCGATCTCGGAGGCGCGCCGCGCTTTGGCCAGCTCGGTGACATCGAATGCCACCACCGCGATTCCGTCCACGCTGCCATTGCCGTCGAACATCGGCTGGTAGACGAAGTCGAAGAAGCATTCCTCGACGCGGTTGGCATCGGAGCGGTGGATCTCCACGCGCCAGGAACGCCCGACGTGCGCCTGCCCGCTCGCGTACACGCGATCGAGCAGCTCGTACACGCCTTGACCCTCCAGCTCTGGCAAGGCCTGGCGAATCGCTTTTCCGACCACCGCTCGGTTGGCCACGAGCTCGAGATAGGAGGAGTTGGCGCTCTCGAACACGAGGGTCGGTCCTCTGAGAATGGCCACGCCGACCGGCGCCTGGGCGAACACATTGGCCATGCGCCGCGCCTGCGCCTCTTCGGCCGATCGGATCCGGTGACGAAGCAACAGTGAATCGACCCGCGCAATCAGCTCGCGGGCGGAGAACGGCTTGACGAGATAGTCGCTGACGCCGGCCTGCAGTCCCTCGACGCGTGCCTCCTCGCCTGCTCGCGCCGAAACCATGATCACGGGAAGATCCCGGGTCGCCTCATTGGAACGCAAGGCTCGAACCAGCGCGAAACCATCGACGTCGGGCATCATGACGTCGGTGATGACGACGTCCGGCGGCTGACGCTCGATCGCCCGCAGCGCCTCGCGCCCATCGCCGACCGTCTCGACGTGCCAGCGATCGCCGAGCAGGCGCCGAATGTAGTCGCGCATGTCCGCATTGTCGTCGGCGAGCAAGATCCGACCCCGTTCGGCGAGCGGTTGCGGCTGACCATCGGCTGCGGAACGAGAGGCCGCGCCCTCGGGCAGCCAGCGCAGGGCCTCTTCCAGGAAAGCGCCGGCATGTCGAGCCTCGCCAGCGGAACCGGCGGTCAAGTCGCGATCGCTCCATCCTGGAGGTCCGCCAAGAGGAATGGTCACGGTGAAGGTCGTCCCCCGCTCGACCTCGCTCTTCACCGACACCTTCCCGCCCTGAAGCCCCACCAGCTCCTTGACCAGCGCCAACCCGATGCCGGTTCCCTCGTGGGTCCGCCCCCGCGTCCCTTCCACGCGATGAAACCGCTCGAAGACGTGGGGCAGCTCCGTCGCGGGAATTCCACAACCCGTGTCGCTGACGGTGAGGACCGCGTCGTCTCCGTCGCGCCGCAACGTCACGGCGATCTCTCCGGCCAGCGTGAACTTGAAGGCGTTGGAGATCAGGTTGAGCACGATCTTTTCCCACATGTCGCGGTCGACGATCGCGGGCCGCCCGAGGGGAGCGCAATTCACGCGCAGCGCCAGGTCCGCCTTGTCGGTCGCAGCGCGGAACACGCTGGCGAGATCGGCGGTGTGCTCGGCCAGGTCCAGAGACTCGAAATGCGCGCGGGCCCGGCCGGCCTCGATCCGGGAGAAGTCGAGCAGCGTGTTGACCAGCTTCAGCAAGCGCAGGCCGTTGCGCTGCACCAGGGCCAGTTGCTCCCGGTGAGTCGAGAGAAGATCGCCGTCCGCGATGAGCTGCGCCAGGGGCCCGAGCATCAGCGTCAGCGGAGTGCGGAACTCGTGACTCACGTTCGAGAAGAAGGTCGTCTTGACGCGGTCGATCTCGGCGAGCGCCTCGGCGCGCCGGCGCTCCTCCTCGTACGCCCGCGCGTTGGCCAGCGCGGCCCCCACCTGGCCCACGAACAGCTCGAGGAAAGCGCGATAATCCCCGTCGAGAGGGCGGTGCGGATTCAACGCCGCGATGAACGCCCCGGCCGGTCGCGATTGTCCCTGCTGCGCGATCGGCAGGACCAACGCCCGCGTCGGGGCCGTGCGCCAGGGCCCCGTTGGCCAGGTCGCGTCCTCGGGCAACGCGAGAGTGACCGGTGCGCCCGTGGCCCAGACAGCGTCGAGTCGCCAAACACCGGGCGAGACCTCGACGACGGGCGACGCGTGAGGATGGCCGGGACCCAGGTTGGTCGTCGACATCAACCGGGCACGAGAGCCTTCTTCCTCGAAGAAGTAAGTCAGGGAGAAGGGAATGTCCCGGGCCTCGCCCGCCAGCGAATCCTCGATGCCCCGCAGCACGTCGGTCTCGGCGCTCGCCGACAGGCGCGACGCCAGCGCGCGCAGGAGAGCCATGCGGCGCTCGCCGATCCGCCGTTCGGTCTCCTCGGTGACCACGCACAGGTTGCCGAGGATCGCCCCGCTGTCGTCCGCGAGCGGGCTGTACGAGAAGGTATGGTAGGTCTCCTCGGGATAGCCGTTGCGCTCGAGGAAGAGCAGCAGACCCTCATCCCAGGTCGATTCTCCGCTGCGGAGCACGGTCTCGATGCGCGGACCTATGGCGTCCCAGATCTCCGCCCACACCTCGCGAGCCGGCGCGCCCAGAGCCCACTCGTGCTTGCCTCCCAGCGTCGGCTGGTACGCGTCGTTGTAAAGAAAACACAGGTCCGGCCCCCAACCCATCCACATCGCGTAGCGTGAGGTGAGAAGAATTCGGACCACGGTTCGCAAGCTCTGGGGCCAAGACGCCGGAGGGCCCAGGGGCGTCTTCGACCAGTCCTTGGCGCGCATGAGCGCCGACATCTCGCCTCCTCCGGCGAAGATTGGATCAGGAATCAGAGACAAATCTTTTATCGGCTGGGCCATCGGTGAATCGGCGTCAGCGTAGCTAAGGCGGACGAGTCTTGCAGACCCGCCCCGTCGGCACAAGGGCGGTGCCGATGACCTCTGCCGTTCACCGCTCATCTCGTGTCAGTGCGAGCGAGGACCGTCGATCGAGAGGGAACCTTCCACCCGGGCTGGGCGTTGTCCGCGGTGGAGGTAAGGACATGCACTTGATGCGAGCGATGATGTTGGCAGCGGCGCTGGCAATACCGGCGGGATGCGCACACGGGGGGAGCGAGGAGGCGGCGACACGAGACGTTCGTGGCTCGACGAACCTTGGCGGCGCCGCGCGCCTGCTGCTGAGCGGACCTGCTCTGGCCGTGCACGCGAGCGTCGACAGCGAAGACCCGATCGCGCTCTACGTGGTCGACCGCGTGAGCGGCGACGATCGCGACTGTGCGTGGCCCGCCCCCGCAGGCGCGTCCGCGATCGTGACCCAGATGGGCAGCCACATCGAGCTCGCGGCCGGACGCGAGCTGTGCGCAATGCCGACCCGGGCGGGAAAAAGAGTGGTGCTCTGGCACGCCCAGACAGCCGACAGAACGGCGCACCTGGCACACAAGTGAGGTCCGGACCAGTCTCTTGAGGCGCGGTCTTCCCGGTCATGCTGCGAAGGGAACCAACGACGGGTCACCGGCGTTGGTTCCGAGCGAGCGAGGAAGGACGCGGGTAGGATGAGCACCGTATGGCCCGACGAGACATGGACGGTCGCGCGGCGCGCCTGGTGCGCGAAGCGCTGGCCTATGCGGACAGCCTGCACAACCTCGCCTATCATCTCAGCCAGAACGCGGCGCAAGCCGAGGACCTCGTGCAGGAGACTTACGCCCGTGCGCTCGGCGCGGCTGCCCAGTTCACGGAGGGGAGCAATCTGCGGGCGTGGCTCTATCGAATCTTGCGCAATACTTTCATCGACCTCTATCGGCGCGAGCACCGTGCTCGCACGGATGGAGGGCTGGACACGGTTGTCGATGAGCGCGCCCCGGTCGTCGAAGGGAACGCCGAGCCCGATCAGGTGCGCGCAGTCGTGGGGCGCGAGATCGAGCAGGCGATGATGGCCCTCACGGACGACGCGCGCATGGCGGTGCTGCTCGACCTCGAAGGCTGGAGCGAGTCGGAGATCGCGGAGTGTCTCGGATGCGCGGCCGGAACGGTCAAATCACGTTTGTTCCGGGCGCGCGCGGCGCTGCGGGAAAGGCTGCGCGACCATGGCAAATGAAGAACGAGCGATGAGCTGCGAGGAGGTCCGACCCCTGCTGCGCGAGGCGACGCGGGGCGCGCTCGACGAGCGGACGCGGGAGAGCGTCTACGCGCACCTGGCCGCGTGCCCGGCGTGCCGGGAAGTCGCCGACGAAGAGCGCTCGCTCGACCGGCTGCTCGAGGAGCGATTGCCCCCACATCCCGCGTCGCTGGCGCTCAAACGACGTCTGCAGGCGCGCCTACCGCGTGCTGTGGCGCCCGCCCGGCGCCCGCGCGGTCGCTGGCTCGTCCCCCTCGCCGGCGGGCTCGCCGCCTGCGCCGCGCTGGTCATCGGCTTGCGTCGCGAGCACCCGTCGACCGATCCGCTGGTGGCCGAGGCCATCGCCGATCACCTGCGCGTGGTCTATCGGGATCGCCCCATCGACATCGAGAGCGGCGGCCCGCACCAGGTCAAACCCTGGTTCACGGGGCGGCTGGATTTCGCGCTGCCCGCGGTATTCGGCGGTGACGACGAGTTCACGCTGCAGGGAGGATCGGTCGGCTACTACCTCGATCGAAAGGCCGCCGTTCTGGTCTACAAACGAGGGCTGCACACGGCGTCGCTCTTCGTCTTTCGCGCCGACGGGCTCGCCTTTCCGGCAACGAATCAGGATCTCGGCGGCACGTCAGCGGCCGTGCGCCAGGAGCGAGGCTTCCGGGTCGTGGTTTGGCGCGAGGGCCAGCTGGGGTACGCCCTGGCGTCGGACCTGAATCCCGATGAGATCGTCCGGCTCGGCTCGCGCATTGCCAGCAGCTCCTGACCGGACGCTTTCGGCAACGAGCTTCAATTCAGGGAACCAAAAGCCGCTCACCGCCGTTTGTACGAGCGAAGGCTGACGCTCAGCCATACGGCGAGCGCAGCAGGCCTTCAGTCAATCCAGCGTCTGCCAGACCGGCCACGACTCGAACCGCCCGCGGGCGTTCGCCCGTGTGCGCGGCCCCGGCTCGCCGGCGGAGCTCTTGCCGCCCTGCTGGTTCTCCGCGTCGCGAATGGAGGCGCGCGACCCGGAGATGTTCTCTCACCCGCCTCGTAGAGGATCACCCATGACCACCACTCCCGTTTCGATGTTCGCCGTCTCGCGCGCCGCGGCCAAGCTCGCGCTCACACTCGCGCTCGCCCTGTCACCAGCCTGTGCGTCGCTGGGGCCGCCCGCGCGCACGAGCGGCCCCTCGGTCTCCCGCGAGGGCATCGAGCTCGCCGTCGCAGCCCAGTCCTGTACACAGTCGAGCGACCCGGACTGGCTCGACCAGGATCTCGCCGAGGCCGTCGTCGAGGTCCACGTCAGCAACCGGACGGCCGCGGCCCTCACGGTGCGCCGCGGGGACTTTCGCCTGGTGACGCCCGACGGCAGCGCGCTCGGCGCGGATTCGTGGCGCGCAGCCGAGCCTCTCGTCGTGGGCGGAGGCGAGGCGCGTGCGTTCGAGCTCCGCTTCCAGGCCCGCGGCAGCATCGCCTGCAGGCGCGAGCTCTGGCTCGACCCGCGCGCGGGGCTCGTCGTGGGGTCGACGCCCGCGGCGATCGAGCCCGTGCGCTTCGTCCCCTGGCGCTCGCGCACCACGGAGGCGTCGCGAGTGCCGTCCGGTACATGAACGCGACAACGTTCGAAGGAACCGATCGTGCGCCACCACCGTTGGAATAAGTGAAGGCAGATGCCCGGCAGTCGAGCGTCGCACGCCTTTGATCAAATCCCGCGTCGGCCATTTGTCGGCGCACAAAACGAAGGAGACATCATGCGCAATGTGAGTTGGATGAGTGCAGGAATGCTTGCGGGGCTGTTGTTTTCGGCGGGTCCCTCGCTGGCGGACGGCGTGCCTCCGCGGGCGACGCAGGCCTCGACGACGGCGCCCGCAGATCGCCGTTTTCTGCTGCGTGCGCTCGGCGTGAATGAGACCGAGATCGGGCTCGGTCGGATGGCGAGCCAGCGTGGTACGACGCCGGAGGTGAGGGCGATGGGTGAAAAGATGGTTCAGAGGCACACCGAGTTGGCGCGGCAACTGCGTGAGCTGGCGCAGATCGATCCTGCGGCCGAGCCCCCGACGTTGACTGCCACTCAACAAGAGACCGTCGCGAGGCTGGCCGCGGTCCCCGAGTACGAATTCGATAGGTCCTTCAAAGAAACCGTCGGCGCGGGCCATGTCGACGAGCTCGCGATGTACCGCGAGGAGGTGAGCCGTGCGGCCGATCCGCGGCTCAGGGCTCTCGCCGCCGTCCGGGTGACGGCTCTCGAGCAGTCGATGGCGAGCGCGGGCCCGGCGGCCAGCGTGCCCCCCAAGAAGCGCGGTTGGTGACGGCAACGCCCCCCCGCCGCGCCCGGACGGGCCGCTCGTACGGGAGAGTACCCATCCTTCGAGACCGGTCGCGGCACGCCCTTCGGCGAGGTGGTGATTCAACGCGGCGGTAAAACCGGGATCATGTGATCCGTCGGTGTCTGTCCGGGAATTCTCCCATCAGGGATGCTGACTCTTCGTTTTACCTACGGGTCTTTCCACGCGATCACCTCTTGTCTCGCAGCGGTCGCGCTGGCGGCCTGCGGCGGCAGCGTGTCGACGGGCGACACGGGCGGGAGCGGCGGGATGGCGACGGCGAGTGGAGGGTCGGGCGGAGCAACGGCCACCGGCGGGAATGGCGCGACGGGTGGCGCGACGGGAACGGGGGACGGCGGTGGCTTCGCCGGAAGCGGCGCCAAGGGCGGCGCGACGGGGACCGGCGGGGCCTCGCCGGGCACCGGCGGCAGCGCGAGCGGCGGGTCGGGCGCGGTCGGCCCGCTGCCCGACGGCGGTGTCTCGGATTCGACGACGACGATTCCCGGGAACGGCTGCACGCCGCCCGCGCAGTACGCGAACCTCTTCATCAGCCTCCTGGGCCAGACGCAGGCAGCGACCGAGACCAAGCTCAACGGGGTCTGGAATCAGCTCTTCAATCCCTCGAACGCAAACACCATCTTTTACAACGGGCCGCAATCAGGCGAGGCGTACATCGAGGACATCGCGGACAACGCCGTCCGGAGCGAAGGCCAGTCGTACGGCATGATGGCCGCCGTCCAGCTCGACCACCAGATGGAGTTCGACGAGCTATGGACCTTCGTGAAGCACTACATGTGGCCGAGCGGCAACACGATCCACTGGCAGACGAGCACCAGCGGCGCCGTGACCGGCTCCGGCGGAGCGCCCGACGGAGACGAGTGGTTTGCGGCCGCGCTCGTCTTCGCGCACGACCGCTGGGGCGACACGTCCGGCAAGTACAACTACCGAAGCGAGGCGCAGAAGACGCTCGACCTGGTCCGCACGACGGACTTCAGCTCGACCTATCACCTGGTCCGCTACTTCACGGGCACGGACGGGAACGGGACCGACGCCTCTTACATGCTGCCGGCGTTCTATCAGACGTGGGCTTGCTTCGACACCGCCAACGCCGCCTTCTGGACCCAGGTGCTGACGGCGACGCGCGCCTGGCTGCAGACCGCGGCGGGCTCGACCGGCAACATCGGCGATCAGTCGTCGTTTGCCGGCGCGACGACCAACTCCAGCGGCGACGACAAGCTGCGCATCGTCGCGAATTTCATGAGCGACTACAATTTCTTCAACGCCGATCCGTTCGAGGCGACGTACGCCAGCGAGTACGCGACGTGGGTCACCTCCAACAGCAACGGCTCGACGGCGATGCTCGCGTGCAATGGTCTCCTGGGCTTCGGCCTTCCGGCGTCGTCGGGCAAGGCCTGGGTGCAGAAGCTCTGGAACGTGGCCATCCCCACGGGCAACTTCCGCTACTACGACGGAGCGCTGTACACGAACGCGCTGCTTTACGTGAGCGGGACCTTCAAGCTCTGGTACTAGCGATACCCGCGCGGCGTGACTTCGGAGGACGCGTGCGCTAGCGAATGTCGTCGACGTTCGCGCCGAGCCGCTTCGCGTAGAGGGCCAGGGTACGCTGCCAGGCCGGTCGGGCCAGACAGCGCTGATAGTACGCCTTCATCTTCGGGTACGGCTCCATCATGTCGGTGTTGCGGATGCCGCGAAGTACGCAGGACATCATGATGTCTGCCACCGTGAAGTCCGCGCACGCGATCCATTCGCGGCCGTGGAGGCGCCGCTCGAGGTCGCCGAGGAATCGGTCGGCGACCTTGCGCATCTCCGTGTGGAGCTTGGGGGCGGACTTGTCGCCATCGAAGATCCCGATCATGTCGATGGACGCGAGGGTGGTGCCGATGGTGCTAGACGCGGCGAAGCACCACTGGACCACGTGCGTGCGGCCTTGCACATCGCTCGGGATCAGCTTGCCGGCCTTCTCGGCGAGGTAGAGCACGATCGCGCCCGACTCGGCCACCACGAAGCCGTCGTCGTCGATGACCGGCGCTTGGTGGAAGGGACTGATTCGACTGTACGCCTCGCCGTCGAGCTCGCCGCCGCTGTGGTCGAGCGCGTGCACTCGATACGGCAGCCCGACCTCCTCGAGCGCCCACTGCGCGCGAAGGTCTTTCGTCTCGCCAACCCCCCCGGCAAAGATGTTTCCGAAGCCATAGAGCGTGATCATGGCGTCCTCCGTTTAGCGACCCGGTCCTCGAGGTCTCTGCTGAACGACGAACAGGCCGTCGCCGGTCCGACACCGCGGCGTCTTTTTGTTTGGAGCGGGCTGGAGCCGACGTCCGAGTGGGGGTCTGGCGCCAGCCCCTCCCGCCCGAGTCTGCGGCGCCGAGCCTCAGTGCCCGATTTCGCCGCAGTCCGCCACGACCACGGTGACATTGTCCGGCCCGCCGGCACGTAGCGCCTCCGCGATGAGGGTCTTCGCGGCGACCGTGAGGTCGGGGGTCGTCGCCACGATCTCGGCGATCCGCGCGTCGGTGACCGGACCATGGAGACCGTCAGAGCAGACGAGGAGGCGGTCGCGCGCGCAAAACTCGACTTCGGTGACGACGGGCTCGACGCGTGTGTGTCCGCCCAGGGCCTGAAGCAACACGTTGCGATGGGGTGACCGGCGAGCTTGTTCGGCGTCGAGCAGTCCCCTATCCACCATTTGCGACACAAGGGACTGATCGCGAGTCAGCGCATGGAGCTCTCCGTCGCGGAAGAGGTATGCGCGCGAATCGCCCACCTGCCCAATCACCAGCCGCCCCGGTAGCATGATGGCGGCTGTGCACGTTGTGCCCATGCCCCGTTCCGCAGGGTTGGCGTTGGCCTCGTCCAGCACGGCCTGGTTGGCGTCCAGGACGGCATGCTTCAACGATTCGACCGGGTGCTGAGTCACTGTCGGCCCTTCATTGACCAGGCACTCCTTGATCGCGTGCGCAGCGACGCGCGCCGCGATCTCCCCGGCGGCACGACCTCCCATGCCGTCGCAGACGAGCAGCAATATGCCGGACGACGAGACGGAAAAATTCGTACCGATGCAGGGGCTGCTCAGCTGGCCAGAGGCGAGGTCGGCGATCATGAACGTATCCTCGTTCTGTCGCCGTACCAAGCCGACATCCGTCGCGCCGCAGACTGCGACAGCCGGCGCTGGCCCCGCTCGCGTCATTGATGATGGCTGCAATCGCGCCTCAGAAGATGGTCTTCAGCTTGGCGAGGACGAAGCCAAGCGCGACGGCGCCGGCGACGACCCGAAAGGGATTCTTCGCGATGAGCCGCGCGGTCTTCTTCTTCGCGCCGCCCAGTCCGACTCGGGCTCGTGTCATCGCCATCGGCGCACGCGACGATCGCCGCGGCTCGGCAACCGTCATTGCGGTCGCGCGCTTGGACACCATTGCCGCGCGCTTCACGTGAGCCTCCGTCCGCGGAACAGATGAGCGACGACGCTCACAATGGCCAGCAGGATCAGTATATGAATCGCAAAGGAGGACACATGCATGACCGTGAAACCTAGAACCCATGCCAGTGCGAGAATGACTGCGAGTGCGATGAACATTTAGCACCTCGGGATAATGAGTCTGTTGCACGGACCGCTCGGCACGACTTCCGAGCGGGTCCTTACTTGGTTGTCCTTCCTAAGCGAGAACCGTGCCGAGGCCCAGCCATGGCCAATCCGGGGCGCACACCCACGCTCGCGTAACCGCTTGGGTACATCCGCGAATCCGTGTTACCGCGGCCGGCCGGGCTCATTCCGTCCCGGGTGGCCCTCAGCCCCGATCCCGGGCTTCCCCGAGTTTCGTACTGAGCTGCTGCGAGTCGCCGGGCTTCTGTCCGGGCAGGCCGCCGAGGTGTTGGAGTTGGCGCGCGCGGAGATCGATGCGCGCGCCGTGTCTGACGCGTTCGGATCGATCCGCGCGGCGCCGGTCGATCCGATGCGAACTCGTCGACCGGGTTCATCACGCTGGATGCGAGCGGCGGAATGTGACAGACATCTGGCATGACGCCGAAGGAGCTCCTCGAGCGAGGCCTGGTCGAGTTGGCGGCGGTGCTCGAGCCTGCGGGCTTCGTTTTCATCGACGCCGGCGACGCATCGGGAAGCGGTGGGCCGTCCGCGAGCGGCGAGTTCCTGCGCCGCGACCGGCGGCTCGAGATCCACGTGCGCTTCTCGCTCGGCCCGGTGCGGTATCACTTCGGCGACTATGCGGTCTCGCACGAAGATCTCGTCCGTGGCGTCCGTGGCACCGATCGGATCGACGGGCCTAGCGAATACCCGGGTTTCTCCGACGATCCCCTGGCTGGGTTCCGTCACCTCCGCGCCGATCTTGAACGGTTCGGCGCCGTGTTTCTCACCGGCGGCGCAAAGGCCTTTCGCGCTTTGAAGAAGTGGCTCGACAAGAATCCACGCAAGAGCGGCTTCGCTGCGCTCGAGCAGGACCGGAACCGCTGACTCACGCTACTTTGCAGCGGGGCGCGCAACGGGCCGCGCGGGCGCCCGATAGTGGAAGCGGATCAGGTAGACGTTCTCGCCCCGGCCGTGTTTTGCGACCTTGAGGAGATCGACGACTCCTTTGAAGCCGGACGCGCGGGCCAGCTCGGGCGTGATGTCGGCGATCTCGATCGGCAGGATCGAATCCACCTCGATCTCGCCCTCTTCCATTCGATAGCGGCCGCCCGCCTTGACGTGCGGGCGCATCCAGATCCGGACGCTGCAGGTGATCTCGCCGCGGCGAACGCCATCGCGCAGTCGCTTCTCGAATTGCACGGAACCAGTCTACGTCGCGCCGGGCATGCGCGGGTGTTCGGGCGCTTGAGCGGCGCTCAGTGGGTGAGGAGCTGGATCGCCGGCGCGACGGCGACGGGCTCGAGCACGGCGGCGTGCTCGAAAGCCAGGTCTCGAACGGAGCGACCACGCTGGCTATTTCCGCGTTGCGGACGGCGAGGACGCGCTGGGCGCTGCTGTGGCTGCGGCGGCCAGCGCCGCCTGCGCGGCGATGACCTGGGCGTCGTCGGGACGGCGCACCGCCTGACGGGCGATCAATTGCCAGCCCTGTGTTCCCTTGACCCAAACCGTGAGGATGAGGAGCTTGGTAACCGTCGTCGGCTGGTCCTTCTTGCGTTCGTGAAAGTCTGCCTTTCCGTTGACGATCGCCACCTTGCCCTGGAAGCGGACGGTGGTGTCGGCGAGCTCGATCGCCTCCCAGCCGAGGCCATCGACCATGTGTGCGATCGCTTGCGCCTTGTCCTCGACCTTGGCGCTGGAATGGCTGTACGTGAGATCGGGGTGAAAGATCTTCTCCAGCGCGCTGCGATCCTGCTTGAGCATCGCCTGCTTCAGACCGTCGAGCGCGTTCAGGACTTCCTTCTCGCCGGAGCTGGCCGCAAACGCTGCCGCGGCCATCACGATGAACACGAACGTGCAGGAGACTGCAATGAGCTTGCGCATGGTCCCTCCTCGCCGCGAGGCGCCGAGTCTACGACGATTCCCCCGGGGCAGGAATCGAGACCGTTTCCTGATCTTCAGAGCAAGCTCGCGATGAACGTCGCCTTCGCAATTCCCGCAGTGGACGCCGGCGTCGATGCTGCGCCAGCGCGGCTCGCGCCAGCCGCCTGAGTCAGCAAGACGCCGGCGGGACCGGGTCCGGCGACATCATCGCGCCAGCAGGACGACGTTTTCGGCGCGGTCCGAGATCAGCAACTCGCCGGTTGCGAGCGCGGCGATCCCGTATGGCGAGTTGAGGCGGCCGGGAAGGGGGCCGGTCTTGATGCCTCGCTCGCTCGCCACGCCGACGACCGTCGTGACCTCGCCGGTGTCGATGGTGACGCGACGGACGACGTGGTTGTCGGGCTCGGTGACGAAGAGGTGTCCCCGACCATCGTAGGCGAGACCCGCCGGCGCATTGAAACGCGCGCTGTCGCCCACGCCATCGGCCGCGCCGGGCTGGCGACGCCAATCGGGTTGAAGAGAGCATACCCGCCGTCCGGGAGCGTCGGGAGACGAACCGCGGTGGAGACGTTCCCGCTGCCCATGTCGATGACGCGAATGGCGGCATTCGCATCGGTGACCAGGACGGTGCCGGTCCCGGCGCGATCGTAGGTGATGCCGACCGGTGTCCAGAAGCGCGCAATGCTGCCAGGGCCGTCGCCGCCGCCAATCTCCCCGACCTTGCCGGCGATCGTGGTCACCGTCGCCGTCGCGATATCGATGCGGCGGACGTTGAAGGCCATGTCGTCGGCGTACACGGTGCCCGAAGGGCCTGCGGCGACGCCGATCGGGTCAATGAACTTGGCCATCACTCCAACTCCATCGATCGAATCCCGCGTATGCGAATCGCCGGCGATGGTGGTGACGGTTCCCGTCGCGACATTCAGGCGCCGGATGGAGTAGTTGCCCGCGTCGGCCACGAACACGTTGCCGGACGCGTCGGCCGAAAGGCCCAACGGAACCGTGAAGCGGGCCACGTCGTGCGCGCCGTCGTTGGCGCCGGTGTGTGGCGCGTCGCCCGCGAGCGTCGTCATTGCGCCGGTCGATGCGTCGATTTGCCGGATGGTGGCGTTGTCGCGATCGGAGAGATAGATCGCGCCGTTGCTGCCGACGATCAGCGACGTGGGGAAGTTGAGGTGCCCCTCGGGTGGGGGCCCATCCTCGCTGCCGGCGACGTTGTCGGCGCCGGCAAGCTCGACGAGCTCTCCCGAGGCGGGCGTGAGGCGATAGACAGTGTCGAAGTAGAGGTCGGAGAGATACAGGTGGCCGGCCTTGTCACTTGCCATCCCGGCGAGGTGATGAGTTCCGAAACCCGGCAAGGTCACCGGCAGAGACGTCAACGCGGCCGTCGCCAGATCGATTCGCCGGACGGCGCCGCCGTCGAGCACGTAGAGCGCGCCGGCTCCGTCGAGAGCCAGAGCGCGAGGCTCGCCGAGATGGCCGGCGGGGCCGATCCCGTCGTTGGTGTCCGTCGAACCTGGTTCTCCCACCAGCGGCGTGACCTGGCCCGTGGCGAGCGCGATCTTCAGCAGCACGGTGCGGCTCGAGTCGACGAACAGGTTGCCGTGGTTGTCGGCGGCGATCACCCGCGGGTAGGTGAGCACCGACGCGCTTGCGGTCCCGTTGCCCGCGATGGTCGTCACCGCGCCGCTGGCCGGGTCGATGCGTCGCACCTGAAAGCCGTCGGCGACGTAGAGGGTGCTGCCGTCGAACGCGATGTCGGTCGGATTCGAGAACAGCGCGGCGGCACCAACGCCGTCGGCGGCCGGGGGCCGGTTGGTGTATGACGGCGTGCCCGCCAGCGTGGTCAGCGCGCCCGTGGCCAGATCCAGCTTGCGAATCGTCGCCGCGCCGGAGTCCGCGATGTAGAGGTGGCCCTGTCCGTCATCGGCGAGACCGGCCGGCTCGGCCAGCCGCGCGGCGGGTCCCACGTCATCGCGCTGGCCGACGCCGCCGGGCACGCCGGCCAGGACCGAGAGCCCCGCTGGCGGCGGCTGGTTGCCGCCCGCGCCGCCACCACCGGCACCCGCCGATCCGACCGACGCCCCGTTGCCGCCCACCGAGCCGCCGTCGGGGTTCTGGTTGCTCGCATGGCTGCCACCGCCACAGCCGATGGCCGACGCGAGACCGATGATCGCCAGCGCCAGCGTCGCGCTCCCGGCGCGACCCGCATCGCGCAAACATGTCGCTCCCCGAGCGGAGACGCGAGCCATCGATCATCCCCCCGCCGGCGGCGGCCGGCAAGCGGCACCCTATCACGGTCGACCGCGTCCGATCGTGACGCCCTCAGCGGCCCGCCACCACGCCGGCCGCCCCACTCCCGGCGCCTCAACCACATGATTCCACTATTTATTGATGTACGGCTCCCCGGTTTTTGTCCTCCGGTTGCTCAAACGGCCGCCGTGATCCCGCCTCCGACGCGCGGTCATCGAGGACCTCCAGCAGCCGCTTCGCCAGAACCGCGGCCGAGGCAGGGTTCTGCCCGGTGACCAGATTTCGGTCCTCGACCATGTACGGTTTCCAGATCTCGCCGCAGCTGAAGTTGACGCCGATCTTTTCTTTGAGTTCAGTCTCCAGCAGCCACGTCACCCTGGAAGCCAGCCCGACGCCCTCCTCCTCCTTGTTGGTGAAGCACGTGACTCGGTAGCCCTTGAAGGGCGATGCGCCGTGGATTCTGGTGGCCAGCATCGCGGCGGGACCGTGGCACACGATGAATAAAGGGTTGCCCGAGGCGAGCTGTGCGGTCAGCAGCCGTCCCACGTCGGCGTCGAGCGCCAGGTCCGACATCGGGCCGTGACCGCCCGGCAGGTAGACAGCGTCGTAGTCTTCGAGGCGGACGTCCGACAGCTTGAGCGGCCGCCGCATCGCCTCCGCGGACCGGATGATAGCCTCCAGCTCGAGGGCTTCCTTCACCCCGCCCACCATCTCGGGACGCAGGCTCATCATGTCGACGTTCGGGGTCACGCCGTTGGGCGTCGCGACCACGACCTCGTGGCCGGCGTCGGTGA
>CAZNCQ010000138.1:0-17891 GCA_964571275.1 uncultured Myxococcales bacterium | reverse complement strand
GTGTTGGGGTCGGCGCCGAACGCCGCCGACGACCAGGAGAAGATCTTCGATTGCGTCGAGAGCTGGGCGTGCACCTCGAGACCGATGACGACTTCGTACTTGTCGGCGCTCACGACGCCACCTCGGCGGCCGCGCCGGCTGCGGGATCCGGCGGCAACCGGCGATGCCACTCCGTGCGCGCTTCATACGCGGCGCCGATGCGGAAACAGGCCTCTTCGCCGAGCGGCGGCCCGATGATCTGCAGTCCGATCGGCAGCCCGCTCCTGGTGAAGCCGCAGCCCTGCGCCAGCGCGGGCACGCCCGCCAGGTTCGGCGCCACGGTCATGACGTCGGCCAGGTACATCTGTAAAGGATCGCCCATGCGCTCGCCGAAACGAAACGCCGGGATCGGCGACGTCGGCGTCACGATGGCGTCGCACTTCGTGAACGCCGCCGTGAAGTCGTCGGCGATCTTGCGCCGCACGCGCAGCGCCTTGCCGTAGTAGGCCTCGTAGTATCCAGCGCGCAGCACGTACGTGCCGAGCATGATGCGCCGCTTGGGCTCGAGGCCGAACCCCTCGCCGCGCGTGCGCGCATAGAGCTCTTCCAGCGTGCGCGGATCCTTGGTGCGGTGCCCGAAGCGCACGCCGTCGTAGCGCGCCAGGTTCGACGACGCCTCGGCGGTGCAGATGAGGTAGTAGGTCGCGATCGCGTACTTGGTGTGCGGCAGCGAGACCGGCACCACCTTGGCGCCGGCGCGCGCGAGCTCGTCCAGCGCCGCGCGCACCGCCGCCTCGACCTCGGCGTCCATGCCGGGTTGAAAATACTCGTCGGGGATGCCGACGCGCACGCCCTGCAAACCTTCCTTGCCTGCCTGGCCCGCGCGGCACGCGTCGCGGTAGCGCCCGACCGGCGCCGGGATGCTGGTCGCGTCCAGCGGGTCGGCGCCGGCCATCACCTCGAGCAACGCCGCCACGTCTTCGATCGTCCGGCCGAACGGCCCCGGGTGATCCAGCGACGACGCGAAGGCGATCACGCCGTAGCGCGAGACGCGGCCGTAGGTCGGCTTCATTCCCGCGACCCCGCACAGCGAAGCCGGTTGGCGAATCGAGCCGCCGGTGTCGGTGCCGGTCGCGCCCGCGCACAGCGACGCCGCGACCGCGGCCGCCGAACCGCCCGACGATCCGCCCGGCACGTGCGCGAGCGACCAGGGGTTGCGCACCGGACCTCGCGAGCTGTTCTCGTTCGACGAACCCATCGCAAACTCGTCCATGTTGATCTTGCCCAGCGACACCGCGCCGGCGTCGGCCAGCCGCTGCGTCACCGTCGACTCGAACGGCGGAATGAACCCGCGCAGGATCTTCGACGCGCAGGTGGTCTCGATGCCGCGCGTGACGAAGATGTCCTTGATGCCGATCGGCACGCCGGCGAGCGCGCCCGGATCGCGCCCGGCCGCGCGCGCGGCGTCGACGGCGTCGGCGCGGCGGCGCGCGCCTTCCGCATCGACGAGCACATAGCAGTTGAGCGCGCGGTCGAGCCGCCCGATGCGGTCGAGATACGCCTCCGTGACGTCGCGCGCGCGGAGCTTGCCGGCGCGCACGCCGTCCGCGATCGCGGCGATCGAGAGGCCGCGGACGTCAGGATGACTCACGCCTCGTCCTCGGGCGCGCCACCCGTCACGGGCACGATGCGGGGCACCTGGAAAAAGCTCGCCTCGCGGCGTGGCGCGTTTTGCAACGCTTCTTCGATGGGAAGCGACGTACCCACCTGGTCCGGACGCAGCGGGCAGTCGAACGGGACGGCGTGGGTCATCGGCTCGACCGCTGACGTGTCGAGATCTTTGAGCGCCGCGACGTAGCCCAAAATAGCGTCGAGATCGGTCGTCATGCGCTCGATCTCCTGGTCGCTCAAGTCCAGTCGCGCGAGCACGGCTATCTCGCGGACTTCCTCCGGACGGATGCGTGACATTGTGGCACCATGTACTACCAGAATCTGGCCAGACTGGTAGAGGCCCGCTATAGTGCTGGGTCTTCCGGCGAGTTACGATGTCTCCTGAATTGAAGACCGCAGCCTCATCGACTGGGCGGAGCTCCCGAGGGGTCACCCGAAAGTTCCGGGCAACGTTGGCGCTGGCCAGCGTCGCCGCGGCGTGGGTGGGCCTGGCGGTGGGTTGCGAGGGCGAGCAGCGCGCGCGTGACGCTTCGGCACCGCCGAGCTTGCAGACCAGTGAGGTGTCGGTTCGCTTCGACGTGGCCCCTCAGAAGGCGCCGATGGTGTCGGTGCTGGCGTTCCACGCCACGATGTCGGGCGTCTTGCAGCGCGACGTCCTGGGCATCGTCGATCCGCTGGCCGCGGCCGCGCCGGATCGCGATTGTGAGGTGCACGACCTCGACCTGTCGGCAAGCGCGCTGGTGGCGCAGGGCGGGTCGATCGAGTTGCAAGAGCTGGGCGGCATCGGCCTGCAGCTCGGCGCATCGGATCCGACCGCGACGCCGACGACGCCGGCCGGGGGGCTCGCGGCGACCGGCACCACCACAGGAACGACGACCGGCATGATTCTGCGGCCCTTTCCGCGGCTCTTCCCGGACGTCGCCACGGTGGTGGGCGGCGTGGTCGCCGAAGCGGGACCGTTGCAGCTCGGGGGCCTCCCTGACCGGATCGGTCTGATGACGCCCGCGTCGGAGCTGCCGCTCGAGGAGCTGGCGGTGCCGGCGGCTCCCAGGATCACCAGCGTCAACGGCGTACCGCTGACCGCGGGCGCCAAGGTCGACGCGCACGACGGCTTGACCATCGCCGTGGCGGGCGACGCCGGTACGATCGTCGAGCTCCGGCCGTTCGGCGCGACGGTAGCGATCTCTTGCGCCGTGCCGCAGTCCGCGACGGGCGAGAGCACGCTCGTCGTTCCACGCGCGCTGGTGGCGCGGCTCACCGGCGCGGCGAATCCGTCGGCCACGTCAACGGCGCCCGGCAAGGCGTTGCCCGCGTCGCTGGATGCGCTCAGCCGGACGCGCGTGCGCGTCGCGCCGTTCGCGGTGACCAATCACCTGTCGATCGAAGTGCGGGCGTCGACGGCGGTGGAGCTCAGCCCGTGAGCAGCGGGAGCGGCTCGTCCTTCGGACGCGACTCGCGCAGACAATCCCGGACGGTGCTGGAGCTGCCGATGGTCGTCAGTGATCCATCCAGCCGCGTGAGCGGGAGCATCCTGTTCGATTCGGCCGACGTGTCGACCGGCGGCGCCTTCCTGCGCACCGATCTGCTGTTCGAGGTCGGCGAGCTGCTGGTCCTGCAATTCCAGCTGCCGCGCACGGAGGACGGCGATGGCGCTCACATCCGCACCGCTGGCCGCGTGACGCGCGTTTCGCGGGGCCAGGCCAAGGAGGTCGCCGGGATGGGCGTCGAGTTCGTCGACCTGCGGCCCGAAGATCGCTCGGCCATCGAGGAACGCCTGCACCGCTAGCGGTTCGCAAGCCCGCCCCGCCACGCCCCCCTGCACGCAAGGACGATCACGACAAATGGCCGAGACTCTGGAGGACCTGACCTACGACTACGAAGAGGACGGTACGCTGGTCCGCAAGGAGATCGACCGCGTCATTCTCACCAAGGGCGGCTGGGCCACGATGATGTTCCTGTTCCAGGAGCTGGATCGAAACAGCGGCAAGTTCCGCGCGCCAAAGATGGCGATCGTGCGCTTCAAGAAGGCAAAGGGCGTCTATCGGAAACAGTCGTCGCTCAACATTTCCGGCGAAAAGCAGGCGCGCCAGATCGCCGAGGTCTTCGAGAAGTGGTACCCCCAAATAAAAGAGGCGACACAAGCCGCCACGGACGGTGGCGACGAGGGGGACGAAGGTGACGATGCCCCGGCGGAAGACTGACCGGACCATCGTGTGATCGCAGTCCTCGTCAACCCGCGCTCTCGGGCGAATCGGCGAAATCCCCGCATCGCGGCCGAGTTCCAGGCCATCCTCGGCGACACCGGGCGGGTCTTCGCGCCGCGTAGCCTCGACGAGCTGGCGCAGGTCGCGGCCGAGCTGCACCGGGCCGCGCCGGCGGTCATCGCCGTGCACGGCGGCGACGGAACGTTGCACAAGGCGGTGACGGCGCTGGTGCGCGCGTTCGGTGACACGCCGCTGCCGCCGGTGGCGGCGCTGTGCGGGGGTACCATGAACGTGGTCGCTTCGTCGCTGGACGTGCGCGAACAACCGCACGCCTTCGTGCAACAGCTGGCTGAGAACGCGCGCGTCAACCGCGCGCCGGAGACGCTTCGCCGCCGCTGCATCCACGTCGATGGGCAATACGGCTTCATCTTCGGCAACGGCCTGATGGCGAATTTTCTCAACGAATATTACGGGCCGGGCGGCTACGGGCCGTGGCGCGCGATCTGGCTCATGCTGCGCCTGCTCGGATCGGCGGTGATCCTGGGACCGTTCGTGCGCCGGGTCTTTCACCGATTCCGCGGCGTCGTCAAGGTGGACGGCGTGCCGATCCAGTGGCCGGACTTCGTCACCATCGGCGTGGCGACGGTGCGGGAGGTCGGGCTCGGCTTCAAGCTGATCCATCGCGCCGACGACGACCCGGAGCGGTTCGGCGTCCTGGCCATCCACGCCGGCCCACTCTCCCTGATCCCGGATTTCCCGGCCGTTCACGCGGGACGCGGGGTCTCGCCGTCGCGCGCGTACAGCGCGGTTGCGTCCACGGTCGACATCGAGCCGACCGAAGACGTGATGGCCTATACGATCGACGGGGATCTTTACAGAAAAACCGGGCCCTTGCGTATCACCCTCGGCCCCCACATCGACTTCGTTAAGCCCCAAAGGAGTTTGATCAGGGTGGGCAGGAACGGTACGATAGCCAGTCCATGAGCTCGTCATTCCCGCTCGATGGCATGCGCGCTCGCTTCGCGGGCGAGACCAACGTGGGGATGAAGCGCGCCCACAACGAGGATTCGTTCTTCCTGCCCGAGAGCGAGCGCCTGGCGATCGTCGCCGACGGCATGGGCGGACACGCCTCGGGCGAGGTGGCGAGCCGCATGGCGGTCGAGACGATCGCGGGGTTCTTCCGCGCGACGCAGGACGAACAGCAACTGACCTGGCCGTTCAAGATGGACCGGGGTCACCGCTACGACGTCAACCGCATGGTGACGGCGATCAAGCTGGCGAATCTCAAGATCCACGAGCAGGCGCAGAAGGATCCGCAGTGCCACGGCATGGGCACGACCGTGGTGGCGACGTTGTTCGCCGACGGCGCGCTCATCGTGGGCCACGTGGGCGACAGCCGGCTCTACCGGCGGCGCGACGGGCGGTTCGAGCAGATCACCGAGGATCACTCGCTGCTGAACGACTACATCAAGATCAAGCACCTGTCGCCCGAAGAGATCGCCAACTTCCCGCACAAGAACGTCATCGTGCGCGCGCTCGGGATGAAAGACAGCGTCCAGGTCGACGTGCACATCGACAACCCGCGCCTGGGCGACGTCTACGTGCTCTGCTCGGACGGTCTGTCGGGCATGGTCAAGGACCAGGAGATCTCCGACGTGATGGTCGCCGAACGCGACCTGGACGTTTGTTGCGATCGTCTGATCTCGATGGCGAACAAGAACGGCGGCCTCGACAACATCACCGTCGTCGCGATCCGCATCGAGAGCGCGTGATGCGCGCGTCTCGGCCGACCCTCTAGCAGTCGCGGCTAATCGATCGCCACCACGCCGTCGGGCGTGGCGACAGCGTGCGCGAGCTCGCCCTCGACGACGGCGGCGGGCCAGACCACGGCGTCGCGGATGCGGGCGGCGGCGCCGATCCGGGCGCGTGCGCCGATGACCGCCGCGGGGCCGATCTCGGCGCCGGCGGCGATGATGGCGCCAGCGGCGATTCGATAAGGCGGGATCAGGCGGGCGCCGGCGGTCTGAGCCGTGGGGGCGATGCCGGTCAGCGGGCCGGGCGGGTGCGGCACCAGTGAAGGGTTGTGGAGCAAGTCGAGGTTGCCGGCCAGGTAGCGCGCGGGTGTCGAGTGCTCGGCGAAGTAGCCGTCCAGGCGCTGCGCCGCGATGCGCGCGCCGGCCTCGAGCGCGGGCATGTACGCGTCGCGGATGACGTCGCACGGGACCGGGCGCAGGCGATCGAGCAGCGGCGGCTCCATGATGTGGATGCCGGTGAACATCCGCTCGGTGACCGGCCCTTCGGGCGGGAGCGGTGACCGCGCGGCGAGGATGCTGACGACGCGGCCGGTCGCGTCGACGCCGATGGCGCCCCAGCGTCGCGGGTCGGGGTCGTCGCGCAGCAGCAGCGTCCCCTCGGCGCCGGCCTCGACGTGGCCGCCCAGGAAACTGCGCAAATCCACGTCGGCGACGACCTTGCCGTTGATGACCAGCACGCGCCCCGCGCCCAGCATGCCGCGCGCGTGCGCGATCCCCCCGCCCGTGCCGAGCAGCTCGACCTCGACGGAGTAGCGAATCCGCAGCCCGGCTTCACTCTCGCCCAGCGTCTCGCGCAAGCGGTCGCCCAGGTGGTGCAGGTTGACGACGGCTTCGCCGAATCCGGCGCGCGCGCAGGCGGCCAGGCCGAAGCGGATCGCCGGGTAGCCGCAGATCGGCGCCAGCGGCTTCGGCAGCGCCAGCCCCAGCGGGCCGAGGCGCGTGCTCCGCCCGGCGGCCAGCAACATCACGGCGGTCTCGATGGTCGTCACAGGGCCGTTGCTCGGAGAAAAGACCCTAGCATGTTATGTGAAAGGCCCATGAAGATCTGCGTAATTGGTACCGGGTATGTCGGGCTGGTCGCGGGCGCCGGCTTTTCGGACATGGGCAATGACGTCGTCTGTTGCGACCTCGACAAGGCCAAGATCGACGGCCTCAACCGTGGCGAGATCCCGATCTACGAGCCGGGCCTCGAGAAGCTGGTCGCGCACAACGCCGCCGAGGGGCGCCTCACGTTCACGACCGACGTCGCGAAAGGCGTCAGGGGTTGCGAGGTGATCCTGCTGGCCGTCGGCACGCCGCCCGGCAAGGACGGCAGCGCCGATCTGTCGTTCATCTTCCAGGCCGCCGAGAGCGTCGCCACAGCGATGACCGGATGGGCCGTGATCGTCACCAAGTCGACCGTGCCGGTCGGCACCGGCGACAAGATCGAAGCCATCATGCGCCCGAAGACGACGCACGAGTTCTCGGTGGCGTCGAACCCCGAGTTCTTGAAGGAAGGCGACGCGGTCAATGACTTCATGAAGCCCGATCGCGTGATCGTCGGCGCCGAGGACAAGCGCGCCATCGATACCCTGCGCGCCCTCTACGCGCCGTTCACGCGCACCAGCGATCGCATGCTGGTGATGGATCGCCGCTCGGCCGAGCTGACCAAGTACGCCGCCAACTCGATGCTGGCGACGCGCATCTCGTTCATGAACGACCTGGCCAACCTGTGCGAGCTGCTCGGTGCCGACATCGAGCTCGTGCGGCGCGGGATGGGCTCCGACGCGCGCATCGGTCCCAAGTTTCTATTCGCCGGGCCGGGCTTCGGCGGCAGCTGCTTTCCCAAGGATCTGCGCGCGGCGATCAGCACCGGCCGCGAAGCCGGGTACAAGCTGGAGATCCTCGACGCGGTGGTCAGCGTCAACGAGCGGCAGAAGCGACGGATGGGCGAGAAGATCATCGCCCACTTCGGCGGCAGCCTGAAGGGCAAGCGCGTCGGCATCTGGGGGCTGGCGTTCAAGCCCGGCACCGACGACATTCGCGAAGCCCCCGCGCTGACCCTGATCGATCAGCTGCTCGAGGCCGGCGCGTCGGTGTCGGCGAGCGATCAGGTCGCAATCCCGGCGGTGCGCAAGCTCCTCGGCGACAAGATCGAGTTCGAAACCTCGAGCTACGCGAGCGCCAAGGGCGCTGACGCGCTGGCGCTGGTCACTGAGTGGCACGAGTACCGCCGTCCCAACTTCGAGCGCCTGAAATCCCTGATGCGCCAGCCGGTGCTCTTCGACGGCCGCAACGTCTGGAGCCCCGCGGAGCTCCGCGCCGCCGGCTTCACGTACTACGGAATGGGCCGGGGGACCAAGACCTAGTGCAGGTCTGATAGGAAAAACCGCCAAGGCCCCGAGACGCGGAGATCGGGACCATCAAAGGCCCGTACCTGGCGTCTGCGGCGTCTTGGCGGTTCTCTGACCGGCGTTGGAGCGGATCAGGTTACGTGGTCGCCGCAGGTCGAATCGTCGTCGCCGCGCCCGGGGCCAAATTCGACCGCCAGCCCAGCACGGCTGCCGGCGGCTTTTTCTGCACGTGGCGCGGGTGGCTCGCCTCGTAGCGGCCGGCGACGATCGTCACCCGATCCGGGTACAGGTGGAGCGCGCCGACGAGGCCGACCGACTCGGCCGGCATCGTGTACGACTGGCCCTCGTGCACGACGACCGCGCGCGGGCCCACGACGACCGGGAAGCGCAGCCCCAGGTTGCGGGGATCAAATTTGAGTGGCCGCAACCGCTGCCGCTCCTCCGCGAGCAGGATCGCCGGCGTCTTGGCGTTGAGCTCGGTGGTGCGCGTATTGAGGTCGCACAACCAATCCGTCAACTGGCGCTCCATGTCCGCGTCGTTGACGAACGTGTGCGATTTGAAGAAGAAGTGTTTGACCCAGTTGCCGAGGTTGGTGCCCGGCCCGCGGTCGGCGCCGCGGCGTGCCCGCACCTCGACCCCCAGCCCCAGCTGGATGGCCGCGTACGCGAACGCCGAGTCCCACTCGATCACCTGACCGTCGCGATCCGAACGGATCCCGATCGGCTTCGGTCGATCGAACGCCGCCAGCAGCGGAATGCCGCCGATGGCGTCGAAGTGGTGCACCAGCGCGCGCACCAGCGACTCGATGCCCTGATCCTCGACGATCGACACCGCGATCCAGCGCGAGTACTCGAGGCGCGTCGCGAAGAAGTTCACCGACCGCACCTCGCCGCTCTTGAACCGCACGTCGACCTGGCCCATGCCGTGACGAGAGATCTCGCCGGGGACCTTGTCTTGCTGGCTCAGGGGACGGCTCCGACGCGGGCGGACGCTGGCGATCAGCGAATAGAGCGCACTCTTTCCGCCGTCATAACCAGCGGCCTTCGCTCTTCGCACAATCTCCAGCGAGCGTAGTTGCGGATGTTTGAGCAGCAGGTCGACCACGAAAGCGCGGAAAGGTTGCGCCTTCGATGGGCGTCCGACGCCTCGTTTGACAGGCTCTTCCATGGTCATTGACTCCACCGTGGGCTCCTCTGGAAGCGCCTCATCAGAGATGCGCTTCATGGCCGGAGAATCCCAATTTCCGCTTTCATACCCATGGAACATTTGAACCAAATCAGGGGTTCTTTCGTCACTTTTTTTCGAAGGCACGAAGAAAACCCCGGATCATTGCGGTCCCACCACGCGCACCGTTAGCGCGCTTGCGTTTCTGGGGTCTATCGACCCCACGCGGGCAGCGACGTGGATAGGCCGCGCCGTGCGTCACGTCGTTCGATCGCAAGATTGATGAGCCGTGTGACGAGCTCTGTCGCGGAGACCCCACTCGCTTCCCACATCTTCGGGTACATCGAGATCGCGGTGAAACCAGGGATGGTGTTCACTTCGTTGACGAAGATCTGCGATGTCGTTCGCTCGACGAAGAAGTCGACCCGCGCCATGCCGGTCAGCTCGAGCGTGCGAAACGTCGCGACCGCGAGCTCTTGCACGCGCGCGGCGACGTCCCTGGGTAAGTTCGCCGGGATTTGCCAGGCGGCGCCGTCGGCGTCGACGTATTTGGCGTCGTACGAATAAAATCCATCGCGGTGATGGACGACGATCTCCCCCGGCACGGAGGCGACCGGGCGATCGTTGCCGAGCACCGCGACTTCTATTTCGCGCGCGTCAACGCCGCGCTCGAGCAACACCTTGCGGTCGAATGCCAGTGCCGATCGTAACGCCGGCTCCAGGCCCGCCGCATCGATGACTTTGCTCACGCCGACCGACGAACCAGCGTTCGCGGGCTTCACGAACAGGGGGTAGCCGAGAGCGGCGGCGTGTGCGGCTGCGATGCCTGGATCCTCGCGCAGGTCGGTGGCGCTCGCGACGCGGAAATCGACGACCGGGATCCCGGCGTCGCGGAGCAGCCGCTTGGCGACGTCCTTGTCCATGCCGATCGCCGAACCGAGCACGCCCGCGCCGACGTACGCGACGTCGGCCAGCTCGAGCAGACCCTGCACGGTTCCGTCCTCGCCGTACGTGCCGTGCAGCACGGGAAAGACCACGTCGTCCGGGCCGAGCACCTGCGCCACCGACGCCGGCGTGGTCGCCATCGCCACCGTCGGGGCGTCGTCTTCCAGCCGGAGCTGGCGCGGGTCGCCGGTGGCGCCTGCGAGCATCTTCTCGGATTGAGCGCGCCATCGCCCCTGCTTGTCGATGCCGATCAGCACGGGATCGAACTGGGCGCGGTCCATCGCCGCCAGCACGTTGCGCGCTGACAGGATCGAGACCTCGTGCTCCGCCGAGCGGCCGCCGAACAGGATCACGACGCGAGTGCGGCCGGCCATGTCAGTAGACCAATCCCAGTTGTGAGAAGAGAAAGCTCCATTCGTCGGTCAATTGATCAATCACCTTTCCCAGCGGCTTGCCGGCGCCGTGGCCGGCCTTGCTCTCGAGTCGCAGCAGCACCGGCCCGCCGCTCGAGGCCGCCTGCAGCCGCGCGGTCATCTTGCGCGCGTGCATCGGATCGACACGCGTGTCCGACTCCGCGGTGTGGATCAGCACCGCCGGATAGGCGACGCCGTCCTTGACGTGATGGTAGGGCGAGTATGCGTACAGCCATTTGAATTGCTCGGCGTCGTCGGACGAACCGTACTCGGGAATCCAGAGTTGCGCGATCCGAAAGCGGTGATAGCGGATCATGTCCAGCAGCGGAACGCCGCAGATCGCCGCGCGGAACAGCTCGGGCCTCTGCGTGATGGTCGCGCCGATCAGCAGGCCGCCGTTCGAGCGCCCGGAGATCGCCAGGTGAGCGGGCGCGGTGATCTTCTCGCGGATCAACCACTCCGCGGCGCCGGCGAAATCGTCGAAGACGTTCTGCTTGTGCCCCAGCATGCCGGCCTGGTGCCAGGACTCGCCGTATTCGCCGCCGCCGCGCAAGATCGCGACGGCGTAGACGCCGCCGTGCTCCAGGAACGGCGCGACCTGCGGCTCCCAGTGCGGCAGGATGTTGACGTTGAAGCCGCCGTAACCGTAGAGCAGCGTCGGGTGGCTGCCGTCGCGTGCGAGCGCGCCGCGCGCGTGAACCAGAAACAGCGGGCACTGCGTGCCGTCGCGCGAGGCGTAGCGCGCTTGCTCGACCTCGAACGCATCCGGATCGAGCGGCGCCGGGATTTGCCGCCACACGGCGGGTCGCGCCGGCGCCTTCCCGATGGCGCCGCCGCTGTCGATGGGCTGGCGCAGGATCATCGTCGGCGTCAGGAACGACGTGAACGACAGGAACAGCTCGTCGCCGTTGCGTTCGCTGCCCAGCGACCCGACGCTGCCCAGCGCCGGCAACGCCAGCTCGCGCCGCGGCTTGCCGTCGCTCGAGAAGAGCCGCACGCGCGACGTCGCGTCCTTGAGGGTGAGCGCGGCGACCTGCCCATGCAGCACGGCCACGCCTTCGAGGATCTCGTCGCTTTGAGGAAGAACTTCTTTCCAGCGCGCGCGCTGCGGGCGGCGCACGTCGGCGGCGAACAGCCGCCCGCGCGGCGCATCCTGGTTGCTGCGCAGGTAGAGCCGATCGTCGAGCAGCTCGACGACGTCGAAGCTGGCGTCGATGCCCGCGACGACGGTGACCGCGGGCGGCGGCGATGCCGCGCCCTCGCCACCGGCGTGCACGTCGAGCAGGTAGACCTCGCTCCTCGACCACCCCTGGTCGACCTCGACGGCCAGCCAGCGGCCGTTCGGCGACAAGGTGACGCCCGGCCAGTCTTTGAGATCGCGGCCGGCGCCGAAGATCTTCTCGTCGCGCGCCGGGTCGTCGCCCAGGCGATGGCGGAAGACGCTGCGGTGATACTTCTCTTCGCCCGCCGGAACCGTGCCCGCGGCCGGGTAGCGCGTGTAGTAAAACCCCTTGCCGTCGGGGAACCAGGCGAGCGAACAGGCGCGGGTGCGCGCAATCTCGTCGGGCAGGTCGCGGCCGCCGGCGACGTCGCGGACGTGCAGCACCGACTCCTCGCTGCCGTCGGCGGAGATGCCGTACGCCACCAGCGCGCCGTCTTCCGACGGCACCCACCAGTCGAGGGCGCGCGTGCCGTCGGCGGCCAGCGCGTTGACGTCGACGAGCGCGCGATCCTCGCCGTCCAGGCCGTCGCGCACGTAGAGCACCGCCTGGTTCTGCTTGCCGTCGCGCCGCGTGTAGAAATAGCGCCGCTGCTTGCCCCTGTGGCGCGGCACGGGCACACCGAGCGAGCCGATCTCGTAGAGCTGCCAAAAACGCTCGGCGAGCGCTTTGCGGCCCGGGAACGCGTCCAGCGCCTTGCGCGTGAGCGCGTTCTGTCGATCGGTCCAGCGCTGGACCTCGGGCGACGCCGCGTCCTCGAGCCAGCGATAGGGATCGGCAACGGTGACGCCGTGAATGGTGTCGACGATCGGCTCGGCACGCGTGGGGATCGCTGGTCTGGCGGCGGCCACGGACGGGCAGACTACCGCGGCGAGCGACAGCGACCAGCACAATCCCGCGAGCGCGCCACCAAGCGTCCGATGACGCGCACGTCGATCAGACATCACGTCCATGAGTCAGCCGTTGCAGCCACGGCGCGAGCGCGAGGAGCAGCGCGCCCGCCGCGACCGACGTGACGACGAAGACCAGGAAAAAGTCGGCCTGCCCGCCCAGCCAGTGAAACATCTCGCCGTGCTCGACTCGATCGCTCAGCGCCGCGAGCTGGCCGGCCAGGTACTCGGCGATCGCCGTCGAGAAGAACCAGAGCCCCATCAGCAGCGACATGTACTTGACCGGCGCGAGCTTGGTCACCGTCGAGAGGCCGATCGGCGACAGCCAGAGCTCGCCGAAGGTGTGCAGCGCATAGGTCGCGACCAGCCAGGCCGGGCTCACCAATGCGCCGCCGTCGCTGGCGCGCGCGCCGCCGACCATCACCACGAAGCCGAGCGCCATCAAGAACATCGCCGCGCCCATCTTCACCGGCGTGCTCGGCTCGCGCCCGCGGCGCGCCAGCGCGGTCCACATCCAGGCGAAGAACGGCGCCGTGATGAGGAGGATCAACGGGTTCACCGACTGGAACCAGGTCGCCGGGAACGCGTAGCCGAACACCACTCGGTGCGTGCGCTCGGCGGCGAAGAAGTTCATCGACGAGCCGGTCTGCTCGTAGGCAGTCCAGAACGGGATCGAGAACGCCATCATCACGAGGAGGGCGATCAGGCAGTCTCGCTGGATGCGCGTGAGGCCCGCGCGCGGCGCCACGGCGCCCGTGGCCGGCTCGATGTTGTCACCGCGGCCGGGCGGCAGGCCGATGCCCGGCAGGTAGCGCGAGCGAAGCGCCAGGTACATCACGAGGCCGAAGATCATGCCGACGCTGGCTGCCCCGAAACCGTAGTGCCATCCCCAGCGCGGGCTCTCGGCGAAGTAGCCGCAAACGATCGGACCGAAGAAGCCACCGACGTTGACGCCCATGTAGAAGATCGTGAAGCCGCCGTCGCGCCGCGGATCGTTCTCGCGGTAGAGCTGGCCGACCATCGTCGAGACGTTGGGCTTGAAGAAGCCAGTGCCGATCACGACCAGCGCCAGGCCGAGAAAGAACGTGGGTGTCGACGGCAGGGCGAGACAAACATGGCCGGCCGCGATGATGAACGCGCCGATGACCATGGACCGGCGGGTGCCGATGAATCGATCGGCCAGATAGCCGCCCGCCAGCGGGAGCGCATAGGCGCAAAAGCCGTAGAGCCCATAGAGGCGATCCGACGCCGGCTTGGACCAGCCAAACCCGCCGCGCGCCGTGTCGCTCAGGAAGAGGACCAGCATCGCCCTCATTCCGTAGAACGAGAACCGCTCCCACATCTCGACGCCAAAGAGCAGGAACAGCCCCGGCGGCTGCTTCAGCACAGCCCCTCGCTCCGGTTGTTGCACGGGGCGGAGCATAACAACCCGCACCGGGGGTGGTAACCAGGAACGGCGCCGGCGGGCGGGCTCCCGTGTCAGTGTCGCGACGCGGGATCCGGCAGGCCGCCGCGCACCGGGATCGTGTCGACGAAGGTTCGCACCATCTGGTCGACGTCGCGCGGGTCCTGCGCGTCCAGGTCCAGGCTCTGGCGGTGGTGCCAGAGCACGCGCCCGTCCTGCGCCGCGAGCAGCGTCATCGAGACGTAGACCTGGTCGCCGGCAAAGGTCTCGTCTTCGTGCTCGACCGTGCCGTCGTGCGTGTACGCTGGGCCGTCGAGGGGCACCACCACCGCGACACCGATGCCCACGCCGACGTGCGGACCGCCACCGTAGACCCGTCCGACCGCCGGACCGCGCGACGGCGGGAAACCGCGACCGGGGGGCGGCACCACCGAGCCGCCGGGTGGCGAGCCACGAAACCCGCTCGGCGGCGGGACGCGCGGGGCGCCAACCGGCGGCGAACCACGCAGCACCGGCTGGCCGTGCGTGCCCGCGCCACGCCACGAGGACGATGAGGACCCGTTGCCGTTCTTGCTGCTGGCGACGAGCGCCAGGACAATCGCCGCGACGATCACCACGATGAAGATCGCCGCCAGGACTTCCGCCGTGCGCTTGCCCGGGGTCACCGATACCCCTTTGACGTTCACGTAGAGCAGCGCATCCGACTGCGTGGCCCAACCCACGCGCGCCGCCAGCTCGGGCGCGACGAACGCCGGCACCGCCATCGGGCCGCTGCCGCCCGCCTCGGGGCTGCTCGCAAATTGCGCGACGCCGTTCGCGAGCCAGCCGAGCTGGTCGCGGTTCACCAGCAGCGTGCCGTCGGGCGCGGCGATGCCGTCCCAGCGCGCCGACAGGTCGACGTCGTAGCCGCGGCTGCGCAGGCCCTGGTTGATGGCCGCGACGGTGCGCGCCGACACAGCCTGGCCCAGCGCCGCCGATGCGGCCGGATCATTGTCGCCGAATTGATCGAGCACCACGAACACGTCGGGCGGCAGCAGCGCAATTCGCAGCGGCGTGTAGGTGCGGGCCGCGAACGACGGCTCGATCATGGGCCCGGGCGTCGCGCACCCCATGGTCCACGCGGCGCCCGCCAGGAACAGCGCCAGCGCGGAATGACGGAAGTGCGTCATTCCGCGGAAACTAGCACGGAGCCGCCCGAGCGGCGCGTTCGTCGCGGTGACGTGGACTGGAGCCGATGGTGAAAGTGATATGCTGCGTGCGTCATGACGGTGCGGTCCCGATCGACCCTGGTCGTTGCGCTCTGCTGGCTCGGCGCTGCCGCGTCGGCGCGCGGCGCCGGCGTCGACACGGTGACCGGCCGGGGGCTCAAGGTCCAGGTCGACAAATCCAAGGTCAACCTCAAAGAGCACCGCCTGGAAGTGAAGATGTGGCCGCGTTCGAGCAAGATCTCGATGGTGGTGGTGGGCGAATCGGGCGCGACGCTGGCCGAAGAAGAGCAGGACTTCACGGACCGTCCCGCCGGAGCGCCACTGCTGGTGACCTGGACGCCGTCGAGCGACGAGGCGGTCGCGAAGATCACCATCAAAGTCGGCGACGAGCGCGGGTACGTCGGCCTGGAGCTCTTTCCTTGGTTTGTAGCCATCCCGCACGACGACGTGAACTTCCGAACCGCCTCCAGCGACATCGACGCGGGGGAGGTACCCAAGCTCGAGGCCGCTTACGCGAAGCTCGGCGAGATCCTGGCCAAGGACAAGGACAAGCAGTACCGCTCGATCACGCTGTTCATCGCCGGACACACCGACACCGTGGGCGACGGCGCGTACAACCTCAACCTGTCGCGCGAGCGCGCGCGCTCGATCGCCGGCTGGTTCCGCAAGCGCGGCGCGCGCGTCCCGATCGCGTACGAAGGATATGGAGAGACGGCGCTCGCGGTCAGCACCGCCGACGGCGTGGATGAGCCACGCAACCGGCGCGTCGACTACATCCTGTCCAACGACGAGCCCATGATGAAGACCAGCGGGTTCAAGCCAGCGTGGAAACGCATCAAGTGACGGCTCGGCGCCTGGGCGTCGTCGCGGCGGCCGCCGCGTTGGGCTGCGCGCTCTCGTCGTGCGCCAGCGCGCCGGCGACGCTGCCCACGCCCGCGCCGATCGTGCTGGAGACGCGCTGTGCGCGCGGGCCCTATTGCGTCACCGGCGAGGTCGACGATCAGTTCTCGATCGCCGTCGAGGCCGTGAAGTGCATCGCGCTGGTCGAGAACGGCTCGCGCACCGTGCTCTCGGACGCGCGTGGCGTGTTCTTCATGGACGGGCTCGCCACGCTGCCGCGCCAGGTGCGGTTCGAGAAGGCCGGCTACAACACGCAGTCGGTCACGGTCTTGCCCGTCACCGCGGGCTCGGCGGCGCCGGTCTACGTGATCTTCCACCGCATCGCCGACAGCGAGTGCTCGTGCGAGCCGGCGGCGATCATGGCCGGCCACGACCCCTGCCCCGACGACAAGTGCGGCCGTTCGCGCTTCGACGTCACGATCCCGGAAACGCCGAAGGCGCCGCCGGCGCCGCCACCCTAGTGTCCTGTATCAGAAGCCGTACCCGCCGACCTCGATCGCGTGCAGCGCGATCTTGCGGCGCAACGAGAAGGTGTTCACCCGGTGCAGCTCGTAGTAGCTGTTGATGTCGCGGACCTCGCGTCCCCACTCCTCGGCCTGCGACATCCACATCAACATCTCGCGCAGCATCTCGAACACGCTGGCATACGACTTCGCGACGAAGAGCTGGGTCATGCAGATCGGGATCCGGCTCGCCTCTTCACCGCGGCTGCGGACGAGCTGCAGCGTGCGCGTGATGGCCGAGTCCATCGCGAAGATCTGGATCAAGCAGTCGGCCAGCACGCCGAGCAGCTCCTGCTTCTCCGAGATCTTCTGCATGTACTTCTGCACGCCCAGCGACGCGCCGTAGGCGACCGCGCGCTTCGCGAAATCGCACTTCTGCCGCTCGAGGCCCAGCGGACCCTCGGGCACGCGCCGATCGATCTTGCTCGGGTCGGCCAGCTCCTGCTGCACCTGCCCCACCAGGCCCATCAGTCCCAGGCGCCCCTGCAAGGCGCGCTTGAGCAGCGTGCCCGGCACCAGCAGGCGGTTGATCTCGTTCGTGCCCTCGAAGATGCGGTTGATGCGCGCGTCGCGGCTCACGCGCTCGATCGGATAGTCCTCGATGTAGCCGGCGCCGCCGAAGATCTGCAGCGTCTCGTCGGCGGTGACGTGCAGCATCTCCGAGCCGAACACCTTGATGATCGACGCCTCGATCGAGTGCTCCTCGATCGCGTCGATCTGCTTCTTGGCCGCCGCCGGATCCGCGGGATCGATCGCGCGGCTGCGCGCATCGAGCAGGCCCGCGGTCCGGAACGCCATCGACTCCGCGACGTAGGTCTGCGTCGCGATGTCGCCGATCTTCTTGCGGATGAGATCGAACTCGGCGATCGGCTTGCCGAACTGCTTTCGCTCGCGCGCGTACTTGACGCCGATCTCCAGGCAGTACTTGGCGCCGCCGACCGCTCCCACGCCCAGCTTCCATCGCCCGATGTTCAGGATGTTGAACGCGATCTTGTGTCCGGCGCCGATGTCGCCGAGCACGCTGTCGGCGGGGATCGTGCAGTCCTCGAGGAACAGCGGACAGGTGGAGCTGCCGCGGATGCCCAGCTTGTGCTCCTCGGGCCCGATCGTCAGCCCGGGCGCGTTGCGCTCGATCAGGAACGCGGTGAACTTTTCGCCGTCGACCTTGGCGAACACCGTGAACAGGTCGGCGAAGCCGGCGTTGGTGATGTATTGCTTGGTGCCGGTCAACTTCCAGCTCT
>CAZNCQ010000137.1:0-17900 GCA_964571275.1 uncultured Myxococcales bacterium | reverse complement strand
CGATCCTCACGACCTTCAACGAGGTCGACATGAGCAAGGTGCTCGCGCTGCGCGAACGCTATCAAGAGCGGTTTCTCAAGCAGCACGGCGTGAAGCTGGGCTTCATGTCGTTCTTCGTGAAGGCGGCGATCGAGGCGCTGCGCACGTTTCCGGCGGTCAACGCCGAGATCCGCGGCACCGATATCGTCTACAAAGACCACTATGACATCGGCGTTGCCGTCGGCGGCGGCAAGGGTTTGGTCGTGCCCGTGGTGCGCGACGCCGACCGCCTGTCGTTCGCCGAGCTCGAGAAGACGATCGGCGACCTGGCGGTGCGCGCGCGCGACAACAAGCTGATGATGAAGGACCTCGAGGGCGGAACCTTCACGATCTCGAACGGCGGCGTTTACGGCTCGATGCTGTCGACGCCGATTCTCAACCCGCCACAGAGCGGGATCCTGGGCCTGCACGCGATCCAGAAGCGTCCGGTCGCCGCCGGCGATCAGATCGTTCTGAAAGCGATGATGTACCTGGCGCTCTCGTACGACCACCGCCTGGTCGACGGCCGCGAGGCGGTGCAGTTCCTGGTGCGCATCAAGGAATGCGTCGAGGAGCCTGACCGCATCCTGCTGGAGATCTAGCTTCAGACCCGGTCGCGCAGGCCCGCGACGCCGCTCTCCCCGGCGCAATGGGCGCAGCAGAACATCTGTCCCGACTGCTCGACGCCGTGGCCGATCACCCGGCAGCCGCAGTGGGCGCAAATTGGGGCCAACGCCTGAATGGCGCACTCGAAGCTGTCGAAAACGTGCGACACCGAGTGGATCTTGATCTCGAATGCCTTGTCGTAGTGGTTGCCGCAAACTTCGCAGAGCGTTCGGTCCATGGCTTTGAAGGTGGTCACGATCGACGATCTGCCAATCGGTCCCGGAGATGTTTCCGGCGCGGCGGTTTCCCTGGTTGACACCAGGGGGCTGGGCGATTACGAAGCCTGCATGGGGTCCTTGCGCACCGAATCTTCGGCGCCGGTGCTGGGATATCCCAGCCGACGCCGCTTCACGCTCGACGTGCTCATCGAAGAGGCGGACCGCCTGGCGCTGCTGCGCGCCGAGGCGCGGCGCGGCCTGACCCGGCGGCCCAAGGAGCTGCCGCCCAAGTGGTTCTACGATGAGCGCGGGTCGGCGCTCTTCGACGCGATCACCAGCTTGCCCGAGTACTACCTCACGCGGCGGGAGCGCGCGATCCTGCGCGTGCGGGCCGCCGAGATCGCGGCCATCACCGGCGCGCGCACGCTCGTCGAGCTCGGCGCGGGCACGTCGGACAAGACGCGGCTCCTCATCGACGCGCTCGACGCCGCTGGGACGCTGGAGACCTTCGTGCCGTTCGACGTCTGTCGCCCGGCGCTCGAGGCGGCGGGGGCGGCGCTGCTGGACGAGTATCCTCGCCTGGCGGTCCACGCCGTCGTGGGAGACTTCGACCTGCACCTGGGCGAGATCCCGCACGAAGGACGGACGCTGATGGCGTTCCTCGGGAGCACGATCGGCAACTTTCCGGTCGAGGCGCGCGTCCGACTGCTGGGCGAGCTGCGCGATCTGCTGGGCGCGGGCGGCTTCTTCCTGGTCGGCACCGACCTGGTCAAGGATCGTGCGCGGCTCGACGCCGCGTACAACGACTCTCGCGGTATCACGGCGGCGTTCAACCGCAACGTGCTGCGTGTGCTCAACCGCGACCTCGACGCCGACTTCGTCGAACACCGCTTCGAGCATCTCGCCGCCTTCGATCCCGAGCAGGAGCTGGTCGACATCCGACTGCGCTCGCGCGTCGAGCAGACCGTGCGCGTCGCCGCGCTCGATCTGGACGTGCGCTTTGCCGCTGGTGAGGAGATGCGCACCGAGATCAGCACCAAGTTCCAGCGCGAGCCCCTGGAGCGCGAGCTGAGCGCGAGCGGCTTCGCCCCCGCCGGCTGGTGGACCGATCGAGCGGGCGACTTCGCGCTGTCGCTCTGGCGCGTGGGCTAACCGCGGCGCGCGCCGCGGGCGGCGACCGGCACGACGAACTTGTCGGCGGTGCGCGCCTTCGAGAACGCCGCCACCTTCACGTCCGCCAGCCCCGCGGCGCGCGCCGCGCTTCGCACGTCGCCTTCACCGACCGCAGCGCCGGCACCCTTGAGGCGCAACGTCCACAGCGCACCGCCCGATCGGAGCGCCCCGGCCTGCTGCGCGATCTGCGCCAGACTCGCGCGTTCCTCGACGGGCAGAAACACCACCAGGTCCGTCTCGTGGCCCGTCGGCGCGCCCTTCAGAATCGTCGCGCCCCGCTCGTTGAGCTCATCGACGAACGCGCGCAGATCCGCTCCGGCAAAGGCGCGCTTGCCGCCGATCAGCGCGACCGTCGACGTCGCCTTGACCCCGAGCTTGTCGAGCCGACTCGGCGGATTGCGGATCCGCTCCGCCCAGCTGCGCGCGTGCTGGCCCAGCTCCAGCACCAGCGTCTGCTTCTTCTTCGCGTCCAGCGCGCCCCAGGTCACCGTCAGGTCCGACGCGTCGGCCTCGACGGCGGCGATCTCGCGCAACGGGACCACCACGCGAAAGTCGCCCCGAAAGACGAGCTCGCTGGTCTCCAGCAGCGCCTTGCCGCGCGCGCTCTTACCGTCGAGGCGAGCCCGGCAGGCGGCTTCTCGTCCCATTCAGAGTCACTGGCGGCGCCGTGGCGCGCCGCTCAGGCCGACGGGACCAGGCGGCCCGCTATCGGTTTGTCGGCGGCGGACAGGCCCGAGGCCGCGATCGCCTTCGCCGCCTTCTGGCGCCGCTTGTCGACGTACATGGCCTCGTCAGCGGCGGCGATCAGCGCCTCGGCCGCCGCGCCCTCTTCGGGCCAGCTCGCCGTCCCCAGGCTCAGCGCGACGGGGATGTCGCGTCCGGCGTTCGCCGCCTGCAGCTGATCGCGCAGGCGGGCCGTGATGCGGCCGCAATCCTCCGACGAGAGATCGGGCAGCAGCACCGTGAACTCGTCGCCGCCCGTGCGGCAAGGAACGTCATGTGTGCGCAAGTGATCGGTCAGAAAAACGCCGACCCACTTGAGCAAGCGATCGCCCATCTGGTGGCCGTGCGTGTCGTTGATCTCCTTGAAGTCGTTGATGTCGACCACGAGCACCGAGAATTTGCGGCTGCTGCCCGCGCGCTGCGAGCGGCTGATCTCCTCCTTGAGGCGCTCCTCGAAGTAGCGGCGATTCCATAGCCCGGTCAGGGGGTCGCGGTACGCCATCGCGCGATACGCCTGGAGCCGGGCGATCTCTTTGCGCAGGACGGCGTTCTGGCGGGACACCCGCACGAGCTGCCCCTCGAGATCATCGTCTGGGCGCGGCTTCGATCCGGTCTTTTTCGCTGTCGCAAGTTTCATGGATGCCTGTCCACTCTCCGGAGCTCACCAAAAGCAAGCAACATGCCGGGCAAAACTAGCGGACTGAAGGTTAGCATTTTCGCGCTGCCGCGACAAAAAAATGTCACGCGCCACGGGAACGCCCCTCTGGACGCGGGCTTGTGCGTTCGGCACGTCGCACGTCAGATTGCTGGCGCGCGCCATCAATCACCAGACGGCTCGCCCAGGTCGGGTGCAATGCGCTCCCTCTTGACCTTACATCCTGCGACCCCAGCTTCGGTCTCGAGAGTCAGAGCAGTCACACCGCGAAACCAGAAGGGGGACCCCATGCACATTCTTTGGGCTTTGATCATCGGCCTCATCGTTGGCGCGATAGCCAAGCTCTTGATGCCAGGGAAGGATCCCGGCGGCGTCGTGATCACCATGCTGCTCGGCGTAGCGGGTTCGCTGGTGGCGGGCTTCCTCGGCCGCGCGCTGGGTTGGTACCACTCGGGCACGAGCGGTCCGGGGATCATTGCTTCCATCATCGGCGCGATGATTCTCCTGGGCATCTACCGGCTGGCGCTCGGCCGCAAGCGGACCGTCTAGTCAGACGGTCTCGTCGAGAACGCGCAGGGTCGGTCTGTCCGGAGATCGCGGCCGCGGGGCCGGCGCGATCTCTGGACAGTGGTCCATAAACGCGCGACGCTCCTCCGCGAGGAGGCATGAAGATCTCGATCATCACGCCCACGTTCGGGCGCGAGCGGTGTCTCCCCAGCCTCTACCGCAGCTTTGCCGAGCAGACCCACTCCGACCGAGAGCTGCTGATCCACGACGACAGCCCGTCGCCGTCGCCGTTTTTCACGGCGCTGCACGACGCGCGCGTCACGTACATCCACGCCCGAGCGCGCGTGAGCATCGGTGAGAAGCGCAACCACCTGATCGAGCGCGCCAGCGGCGAGCTGATCGCGTCCTTCGACGATGACGACTTCTACGCGCCCGGCTACCTGGCAACGATGGCGGCTGCGCTCGGCTCAGCCGATCTGGTCAAGCTCAGCGGCTGGTTTGCGCTGTCAGTGCCCGACGACGCCTTCTTTTTCTGGGACACGGCTCAGCACCTGCCCCTGCACTACAAGGTCGGTGAGGGCGCGATCGCCTTCGTGACCAGCGGGCAGTTCAAGCCCGATTTTGCCGCCAAGAATGTCGATGGCTACGGCTTCTCCTACCTGTTCCGCCGCCGCGCTTTCGGCGGCGCGGTGCGCTTTCCCGACAAGAGCTTCGGCGAGGATCTCCCGTTCGTGCAGGCGCTGCGCGCAGCCGGCGGCAGCGTCCGTCATGTGCAGGACGACGCCGGGCTGGTCGTCCACCTGCTGCACAATCGCAACAGCTCGGTGATCTTCCCGCAGTACCGCCTGCCGCGCGCGCTGGCCGCGCGCCTGTTCCCGGGCCTATCTGACTATCTGGCGTCGACCGCCTGAGTCGGACGCGCAACACCCGAAATCGCCAGCATGTGCGCGACGCGAGCGTTGATGTCGTGGCGCGCGGACACCGCCGCGCGTCCGCGCAGCGCGATGGCGCGCGCGGCCTCGGGATGCGCCAGGTAGTGCGCGACCTTGGCCTCGAGCTCGTCGGCGGACGCGTAGCAGTCGATCTCGGCGCCGATCTCGAACAGCTCGGCCAGCGCCGCCGAGCGCTCGGCGAGCACGAAGCCGCCGCACGCGAGCACGTCGAAGACGCGCATGGTGACGATGTCGTCCTGGTAGACGCGGCCAATGTCGACGTTGATCAGCGACGCGCAGTAGATCTTGGTCAGCTCCAGCCCGTGGCCGGCGGCGCCTCGGTAGTGGCAGGACAGCCCGGCGGCCTGGGCCGCGCGCCAGCCTTCGTCGCCCCACACGCACACGCCGAAGCGCCCGAGGCGCCCGACGTAGGCGAGCCGCTTCTCGGCGGCGGCGATCTCGCCGGCCCAGCGCGCGACCTGCGCGAGCCGATCCGGCTGCGCGCGCGCCAGCTCGGGCGCGCGGCGTGCAAGCGCGTCGGGCACGACGAAGCGGGTGAAGTCGCGCCGTTGCTCGGCGAGCACCTGGTCCAGCAGCGCGGCGCCGTCGGCCGCGGAGTCCGCGCCGGGGCGGACCTTTGCGTCCGTCTTCGCGTACATCTGCTCGTACATCGCGACGAAGCTCTGGCGGAAGCCCTCGACTTGCGGTTGCAGGCTCGAGCCGACGAAGCTGACCGGTGTGCCGTAACGGGCGCGTTCGCCCGCGGTCAGCGGCACCGGCGCGCGGCGTTCCAGATCGGCGGCCAGCGGCAGGTACTCGACGTGGGTGAAGCCGCCCGCGCGCAGCTCGGCGACCTGCGCGCGGCGATAGGTGTAAAGAAAGGCGCGCTCGCTGGCGCCCGGGGCCTGGCAGCGCGGCGGCGCGCTGGTCGTGGGATCGATCTCCCAGCAGATCAGCGTGCAGTCGTGCGCCGCCGCGAACTCGGCCAGGCCGTCGGTGTAGTTGATCGCGGCCATCAGGCGGGGCTGCAGCCGGCCCATCGTGCGATCGAGCTCCTCGCGCGACAGCCGATGAACGTCGAGCGTATAGGTCGCGAACCCCACGCGCGCCAGCGCGGCCGTGAGATCATCCACGAAGAGGCCGCCCGCGCAGAGCAGAGCCAGCGGGCGATCCAACGTCGCGGGATCGAGCCAGGCCCGTTCGTGCCGGTAGAGCGTGGCCAGGAAGGGATGGAACACCGTCAACACGGGCGCGCCCCGCGCCCGCATCGCCGCCGCGTGCGCGACCAGATCCGCGCCGAGCAGCAACCGCAGCCGGCCCGACGCCAGCGCCGCCGACCAGTCGTTCTGGCCCAGCGCCACGCGCAGCAGCCAGGGATCGCGCTCCCAGGCGACGACGCCGACATCGGCGCGCGCCGACAGCAGCGCGTCGACGATCTCGCCGAGCCCGACGCCGAAGACGAAGATCTCCGCATGGGGCGGCGCCTCGGCCGGCAGCGCGCGCCCGACCGCGTCCTCGGCCAGCGACAGCCGATAGCGCGACTGCTGCAAGCGATAGTGAACCTCGCCGCTGTCGTCGAGCACGACGTGGTCGCTCTCGACCGGCCAGCCGATGCGCTGAACCAGCTCGGGATCGCGCCGCGCGAGGGCTTCCAGGTTTGCTCGCAGCATCAGTGGGTGTGCTTCAAGTGCGCCAGGTAGCGCCCGTCGCCGTCGGCGTCCAGGAACACCGGGTTGGTCAGCGCCAGCGGATAGACCGTGAAGCGCTTGCCGTCGCCGACCACCGGCGTCAGCGGCTTGCCGCCGTCGACGCGCACCACGACGTAGCCGTCGCCCTGCGACGCCACCTCGACCTTTTCGTGGAAGCGCACCGCCTGGGTGCTCTCGGCCACCGGCCAGCGCTTGGCCTCGCGCCCGTTCACGTACAGGGTCACGCGATCGACCGACACCCACGGCGCGGCCTGCACCTCGATGTCGGCGAGGGCGGTGCCCCCGGGCGCGGCCACCAGGTCGCCGATCGTGCCGGTGCCGACGCTCACGCGCACGAACGGCCCGGTCGTGAAGAACGTGTGGTGGTTGCGCACGGCGGCCGCGACCTGCTTGGCGGTCACCGCCTCGGGTCGGTCATCTTGCACGCGCACGTAGTTTCGCGGGTAGCCGCCGATGTTGTACGTCAGATGGTGCGTGTCGGAGTTGCCAGTCGCGGTCACCAGGTGGCCGTGGTTGAGCAGCGCGAACCAGTCGTCGATGATCTTGTCGACGCTCTTGCGCACCGGATCCTGGTAGCCGTTCATGACCTCGAGCGCGTCGAAGTCCCAGGAAAAGCCGGCGCGCGCGGCGCGGTCGGCGCGCGCGTCGAAGTGGCCGAGATCGAAGTAGCCGATCTCGTTGTCGATGCGCGGGTGGTGCACGTCGATGATCGCGTCGGGCGCGCTCTGGCGCACGTCCTTGAAGAAGTCGGCCGGGTTGCGCCCGTGCACCAGCGTCGCGCCCTGGCCCGGGCGCTCGAGCTCGCGCGGCAGCGGGAACGCGCCGAAGTGGCCCCAGCTGCCGGTCGTCATCTCGTCACCGACGGCGCTGGCGATGAACCGGCCGGCGTCGAGCTCGCGGATGATCGGGTCGTAGTCGGAGATCACGTTGTGATCGGTCGCGACGATCATCTGCACGTCGTCGGCGACGAACTCGTAGATGCGGTCGTGCATGGGCACGCGCGAGTCGGGTGACGGTGACGCGTGCACGTGAAAGTCGGCCGACAGCCAGCCATCGCTGTCGACGACGTGCGCGAGGCGCGCGACCACGAACGCGCCCTTGGGCGTGATCTTGAGCTTGCGCACGACGCTGATCTCCCACTCGGGCCCGCGGCTGACGGTGACGTCGTAAGTGCCGAGCGGCGCGTGCACCACGCCGATGCCGGTCAGCGACAGGATGCGGTTGTACGCGGTCAGCGAGTCGCCGTCCTGGCGGCCGATGTCGATGCGCGTGAACTCCGGGTCGAGCGTGCCGTCGACGCCGATCAACGTGAGCTTGCACGGCATCGGGTCGCCGGTCTTCGCGTCGCGCACGTCGAACGACAGGCCACCCTCGGGCTTCAGCAGCAGGCGGATCGGTTGCTCTCGTTGCGACCTCGGCGCGGTCGCCGAGTGCGCCGCCCAGCGCAGCAGCAGCACGGTGGCGGCGATGGCGATCGAGGTCGTGATCAGCGGGACCCGGCGGCGGAGGCGAGACATGTGGCTGGCGATTATTGCAGCGCCTTGCCCCAGCGCGCCAGAATCCAGGCGGTGGCATTGTCCCGCCGCGAATAGACCGAGTAACCGTCGTTGTTGAGACGGCCCGAGGGCGAGAGCTGCCACATCAATCCCAGCTGCCCGCCGCTGCCCGCGAACAGCTGGCTCAGCCAGGCGTCGTAGTTGCTCGCGCGCTCGGCGTCGGTGGCGACGTAGCCGCATTCGCCCAGGTAGGCGACCTTGCCGGTCGTGAGCGCGATCGCCTGGTGGCGCTCGATCCAGATCTGGGTGTCCTTCGCCGTGGAGAGGCCGTAGTTGTTCGGGTAGAGGTGGTAGCTCAGCATGTCGAGCTCGTCGATGTCGGCCAGGCGCGTGAAGCTGGCGCCCTCGTCGCCGCGCACGGCGTAGAAGTTGGTCAGGCCGACATAGGCGGGCGGGTTGTCGTCGAAGCCGTCGCCGCCGTCGCTGATCAGCTGGTTGGGCGCGATCGGGCGCAGGAACGACGCCAGCTCGCGCACGGCGTCGGGCAGCTTGCCCGTGCCGCGGCAGCTCGAGCAACGCAGCTCGTTGCCGATCTCCCACGCCAGGATCGTCGGCTCGTCCTTGTACGCGACGCCGGTGAAGGTGTTCACGCGGTTGGCGAGCATGAAGGCGTAGTCCTTCCACCACTGCTTCATCTGCGGGCTGGTGAAGAAGTCGTCGTGCGCGAGCGGCACCCCCGCCTCCTTCGACGCCCAGGCCGCGTACGCGGGCAGGCCGCCGTATTCGGCCCAGTTGTTGACGAGCGGGATGATCAGGCGGATGCCGCGCCGCTTGGCCTCGAAGACCGCCTGGTCCAGTCCGCGCAGGCCGGCTTCGCGAAAGCCCTCCTGCGGGTTGTGGCGGATCGCCGACGTGTCGGTGGGCGAATCGTTGAAGCCCCAGATGCGCGCGACCGGCAGCGAGAGGCAGACCAGATCGTCGAGGATCTCCTCGACGGTGCGCAACGCGGTCAAGTCCTGATCCTGCTGCGCGTACGACAGCAGCTGCTGCAGGTAGTACAGGTTCGTGCCGGTCGCGCGGTAGGGCGTGATGCGGTCGAACAGCAGCGCGCCGTCGTCGCGCCCGACGAAGCCCGAGATCGGCGGCAAGGGCGGGCAGCCGGTCGCCTCCAGCTCGTCCTCGGGGTGATGCGCCGCCAGCTCGGGCGGCGCCGGGTGGGGCGTTCGATCGCAGCCGGCCAGGCCGGCGCCCAGCGCCAGCGCGAGCGGCAGCGCGCGCGTCAGAGCAACGTCCCCCGCAGGATCGTGGCCGCCATCGTGAAGTAAATCACCAGCCCGCTGACGTCCACCAATGTGGCGACGAACGGCGCCGACGCGCTGGCGGGGTCGAAGCCGAGCCGCCGCAAGATGAACGGCAACATCGAACCGGCCATCGTGCCCCACAGCACGACGCCGACCAGGCTGGAGGCGACGGTCGCCGCGACGCCCAGGTAGTGGTCGCCGTAGGTGTGGAACAGGTGCTCCCAGGTGACGATGCGCAGAAAGCCGATGACGGCCAGCACGGCGCCGAGGCCGATGCCGGCCAGGAACTCGCGCCGGATCACGCGCCACCAGTCGCGCAGCCGCACCTCGCCGAGCGCCATGGCGCGGATGACCAGCGTCGTCGCCTGCGAGCCGGAGTTGCCGCCGCTCGAGATGATCAGCGGGATGAACAGCGCCAGCACGACCGCGCGCGCGATCTCCTTCTCGAAGAAGCCCATCGCGCTGGCGGTCAGCATCTCGCCCAGAAACAGCGCCGACAGCCAGCCGACCCGCTTGCGGATCATCTGCGGCAGGCTGATCTGTAAATACGGCGCGTCGAACGCGGCGACACCGCCGAGCTTCTGCATGTCCTCGGTCGCCTCTTCCTGCACGACCTCGACCACGTCGTCGACGGTGACGATACCTTTCATGTGGCCTTCGGCGTCGACGACCGGCAGCGCCACCATGTGCTTTTGCGCGAAGATGTGACTGACCGCCTCCTGGTTCATGTTCTCCGGGATGACGATCGGGCTCTCGCGCATGATGTCGCGGATGCGCTCCGTCGGCGGCGCCGTGAAGAGCTGCCGGAAGGAGACCACGCCCAGCAGGCGTTGCTCGGCGTCGAGCACGTAGGCGTAATAGATCGTGCGCGGCTGCTCGGTCATCTGCTTGCGCAGGTAGCGAATCGCCTCGTCGACGGTGGCGTCGGGGCGCAGGCGCGCGAAGCGCGGATTCATCAGCCCGCCGGCGTTGTCCTCGGCGTAGGCGAGCAGCGCCATCACCTCGCGGCGCGTCGGCTCGTCGAGCAGTGCGAGCAGGGCCTCGCGCGTCTCGCTCGGCGCCTCCTGCACGACGTCGGCGGCGTCGTCGGGCGGCAGGAGGCGCATCCACGACCGCTGCTCGCGCGTCGGTAGGCCCAGGATCACCGCGGCCTGGTCGCGCGTGTTCAAATTGAAGAACAGCTCCTCGGCCTCGTCGCGCGGCAACAGCGCGAACGCCTCGACGCGGTCGGGGCGCGACAGCAGTGGCCAGACCTCGCGGATCTCGTCGAGAGAGAGCGGCTCTTTTTCTTCCTGCGTGTTGGTTTCTTGATCCATGTGAACCAAGGACGAGACTAGATGTCAGCCTCGGGGCGATATTCGCACGCGTCGTAGAACTGGCGTCCGAATGATGTCACGAAGAGATACTTGTATTGGACGTCGGCCACCAGCGGATCATTCCCGTTTTGCGCATCGGTCACGGGCGGTCGGTTCGCGATGCGCGCCATCAGGCTCGTCACATCGGCGTGGCTCTCGAGGGGCTTGAACATGCGCGTGTCTTCGGACAGGCGCGTGGGCCGGATCTCGGTGAGCCCGAGGCGGCAGAGGTTGTCGAGGTACATCGGTGCGCGCTGGGGGTGCTCGCAGCCCGCCTCCTCGCCGAGCAGGCTGAAATGGCGCAGCTCGGTGCGGCGGGTGCCGCCGTGCTTGGGGTGCGACTGGATCGAGATCAGCGGATAGGGCCCGTCGCTCTCGAAGCGGCTGAAGATGCGCGTCTCGTCGGACGTCATCTGGCGCAGCACCGCGAGGAACCCGGGGTGAACCTGCGCCGACGTCGCGCGGTCCATCGCCGCGGCCAGCAGGTTCAGGTAGCGCGTGCGCAGCACGTCGTCGCTGGTCAGGCTGCCGGTCACCGCGCCCAGCGCGAGCGCCGGGTTGGGGACCAGCCGGCGCGCGGCCGGGATCGCGCGCCGGCGCTCGCCGATCTCGCGCAGGGTCAGGGGCAGGCGCGCCGCCGTCTGGGGCAAGAACGTCAGCGGCGCGGCGGCGAGCCGCACCAGAACTTGGAGGCCAGCCCCGAGATCGCCATCGGTCACCTGGTTATCCATCCGCGGGCGCACCACCAGATCGCGGATCGCCTGCGCGACTCGTTGTCGTTCCTTCCCGAACAGCATCGCTGCGGGAGGTTACCCCATTCGGCTTCGGGCCGAAGCTTCTAGTTCACGTCAAAGATGACGTTGCCGAGAGCCTGGGCCTGCCCGGCGCTCACCGTCACCGGCATGGACGGCGTGACGGACAGGACCGTCCCCGTCGCGTCGAGCAGCTTGATCTTCACGTCGTAAGTCGCGGGTGGCAGCGACTTGGTCGCGCCCTTGCGATTCGTGCAAGGCCACTGGAACGTCACGTCGCCGGCATCGAGCTCGACGGCCGAGGCCTGCGCGTCGGCGCAGCTCAGGAACGCGCCGCTGGACTGCCGATCGATCGACCAGGACAGCGTGACGTACTGGTCGGGCGTCGTCACCGGTGACGGGAACGTGGCGAGGCCGAGATCGACCGTGCAGCCGGCGGTGATGGCGTACATGCCGCTCGCGACCGCCTCGGACAGGTTCACTCCGTTCGCGTCGTAGAGGCGCACCGCGACGGTGTAGTTGCCCGGGCCGAGCGTCGAGCCCGTGCCGGCCATCGCGTCGCAAGGGAACGTGTCGTGCGTGGCGGCCGACGTCGCGAGGTTCAGGACGTCCAGGTCGACGGTGGCGCCGCCGATCGCCGTGCAGGTGACCGGGTGGCCGTTGTTGTCCTCGAGCGTCCACTCGACGGCGAACGCCGTCGGCGCCGTCGGAGAGCAGACCGTGGTCACCCCCGGCATGTTGTCGGAGTTGCCGCCGCCGGTCGCGCCGCCCTGGCCACCGCCGGTGGTGTAGCCGCCCTGGCCGCTGGAGGAACCGCCCTGACCGTTCGTCGACCAGCCGGGATGGAAGTCCCGCGGGTTGCCGTAACAGCCCGCAGCGGCGAGACCCCAAACCGCGATGCCGGCGAGGGCCGCCCTCGAAGTCCGGCCACGCTGCGCAAACGGCGACCGAGTCGATGCCTTCATGTAACAAGCATGGAAACCTCGACCCGCCCCCGTCAAGTGACCCCTCCCACAATCGATTACCCGATCGACCGCAGTGACGGCTCCTGGGACTCGAGATCGAGATCTCCGGTGTTTTCCGCGGCTGCGGGGGTGCTGGGCGCGGCCGCAGCCACCGGCCGCGGGCTCGGCTCGGTGACACCGCCGGCGACGACCGCCAGTCGGGGAATGCGCGCGGCGGCGCGCGGCCACAGGGCGAAGACCGTCACCGGCAGGAAGTAGACGAACTCCAGCACGGCGTCGAGGAGGCCGTACCGCGAGATGAATTTGAGGCCGCGGGGCGCATCGGGCAGGAAGAGCCAGGGGGACTGGAACCGTTCCCCTGTCAGCGGCCAGAGGAGCGGGATCGGGCGCCCTCCCTGCCCCAGGGTGTCGAGCAGCCCGTGACTGCCGATGGCCAGCATCACCGCCAGCATCGTGCGCACACCGCTCCATCCGTAGCGCCGCGCCAGCAGGCCGCCCGCGATCGCCACCATCACCGCCGTCAGCAGCGAGTGGGATGCGCCCCGATGTCCGGTGACGATGCTGTCGTGCGAGCCGAGGCCCATGATGAACACATCGGCGTCTGGCAGCATGGCCAGCAAGCTGAAGCCGAGCATTGTGGTGGCCTGGCTGCGCGGCCGCGCGCGCGGCGTGCGCCCGTCGTCGTGGAAGCGTCCAGCCAGGAGGCCGACGGCGAGATGCCCGAAACTCGCCACAATAAACCTTGGCCTCGCTCATCCATTCGGTGCCAGCCAAATCTCCGGCGCGTGATCGGAATCCAACGCGCACTGGCGTGCCTGCCACCGACGCCCACTCCGGCCCACAACCTAGGGCCACCGTCGCTGTGCGACGACGTGGTCCGCGCTGCGCGGCAAGCGTTGGCCATCACGGCTGCGGGTGATACGCTGAGTCGATGTCCAGTCCCTCCGAGGCGTGGCAACCGTTGCTTGACGGGTTGGGCCGGCTGCGCGCGGCGTGGCCGGGCGGCGCCTGGTCCTGGGACCCGCGTTTCAAATGCGTGTCGTCGTCGTTCGGCAAGGAGCTCACCGATCAGGCGCGCGAGGCCATGGTCGGCGTGCTCGACGGCGAGTGGTCGTCGGACAGCATCAACCAGGCACCCGACGAGATCCGTACGCTGGCTGCGCGATTCGGCGGCATCCGTCCCGGACAGCTGCTGTTCACCGGCGCAGCCGGCGGTGAACGCATGCATCTGTTCGCGCTCTGGTGGCCGTGGGGCGACGGCGCCACCGTTTCGTTACGGGTCGGTGTCGCGAACTGCGATCGACCGACCGAGCTCTATCCGCAGATTCGCGCGTTGTTCAAGATTGCCTGACGGGCGGTCATGGGGGATGGTGAGGCGGGGACGACATGATTGATCTGGTTCTCACGCTGATTGGATCCGATCGACCGGGTCTCGTGGAGGCCGTCGCGCAGACCGTCGCCGATCGCGGCGGCAACTGGCTCGAGAGCCGGATGATTCATCTCGCCGGCAGTTTCGCGGGCATCCTGCGCGTCGAGGTGCCGCCGGGTCAGGCCGACGCGCTCGCGCACGCGCTCGAAGGGCTCGGGGCCAGCGGATTGCGCGTCACCGCCACCAGCGCCGCGCGCGCGGCGCATCTGGGCGCGGCCGGTGACGGGAGTGTGATGAACCTCGAGCTCATCGGGCTCGATCGCCCGGGGCTGGTGCGCGAGATCTCGCAGCTGCTGGCGCGCCACGACGTCAACGTCGAGGAGCTGACCACCGATCGCACGAGCGCGCCGATGTCGGGCGAGATGCTCTTTCGCGCCAACGCGCGCGTCAAAGTCCCGGCGCACCTCGACGCCGCCCATCTTCGCGCCAGCCTCGAGCGCCTCGCGACCGATCTCACGGTCGAGATCCGGCTGCAGTAGCCGCCGGGCGCTCCGCCAGCATCATTGCGCGGGCGTTGCTGCGCAGGCGGCGCGCATCAGCGCGGCGACCTCGACGATGCCCAGGCGGTAGGGCGCGATGGTCAGCGGCGCCAGCGTGCGTTCGAGGAAGCGCGCCTGTTCAGTGTCATCGATGTCGGCGAACAGCAGCGCCGGCAGGGTCACGCCGTGCGCGCGCAGCTGGCGCAGGATCAAGATCCCCTGCGTTTCGGTGAGCCGTCGCCGCGAGCCTGCGTCGAGCTCGCGCGGCGCCGCGCCGCGCTCGTCGACGAGGCGCTCGGGCGGCGTGCGGCGGAAGTCCAGGTCTAGCAGCAATCCGTTCGCGCCCGCGGCCGCGGCGAGCGCGGTCTCGAAGTCGCCCGCCGGTGAGAACACGAACGCGTCGCCGAGGAAGCGCTGAAACCGGTCGCGGTATTCGGTTCCGTCCTCGCAGACCACGAAGCGCGGCCGTGGCTCCATCAGATCGGGAAGCATGCACCCACCTGCTTGCTGAACGGCGCCGCCTCGGCGAGCACGACCAGGTGGCCGCGCCACTGGCGTACGAGGTCGCGCACGATCGCGAGACCGCGGCCGCTCTCTCGCGCGTCGATCGCCTCCAGCGTCAGCGCTGCGGTCGCGGAGTCGCCGATGAGCAGCCGCACGACCTGGCGCCCGGTCACGTCGCGCTCCCGGTCGATGCGCACGATGACGCGCGCGTCGGCCTGGCCGGCGACGGCGGCCTGCGCGTTGCGCAGCAGGTTGGCGAAGATCGCGCTCAGCGCGCCGCGTTCGACGGGAAACTCGACCGCCAGGTCGCCGAGCATCAGCGCGGGGGCTGCCCAGCCGCCTCCGGCCTGGCGTGTCGCCGCCTCGACCGCGCCGATCCAGGCGCCGACCTCGACGGCGTCGAGCCGGGTGCGCGGGCCGAGCTCCAGGAGGGCGTCGAGCCGATCGGCGTGCGCGCCGCGCAGGCGTGCGTCGATGGCGAGCAGGGCGGAATCGTCGGTCGAGCTCGAGGCGCCGGGGCGCGTGCGGCGCAGGAGCGTCTCGGCGCGCGCCAGATCCTGGACCAGCGGCCCGAACGTCGGTTCGCGGCCGAGCGGCCTGAGCGTGATTCCCAGGCCGCGCGCCGCGTGCATCAGACGATCGTACACCGCGGCGACGGCCTCGGACGTCGGTTGCGGTTCGGTGAGCGCGCGGCGGATGTCGTCGCGCGCGGCGTCCGGTTCGGCGACCAGGCCCAGCACGCCCGCGCGATGCTTGAGCACGTCGTGGCGCACGTCGCCGACGGCGCGCCCGACCTCGGGGAACAGCGACGGCGACCGGCGCAACGCCGCGCCCACCGTGCGGCCGTGCAGGCGGCGACGCGCGACGAGGCCGATCAGCAATGCGCCCAGCAGCAAAGCCGCGGCGGCGAGCCGGCGGCGGCGCTCGTGTTCGTTGCGCTCCTCGGTCTGGCGCGCGGCCGCCCACCCGTCGCGCGCGGCGCGCGCGGCCGGCAGCCAGGTCGCGTCCTGCGCGGCGTCGTCGGTGCCAGGAGGCGCGGCGGTGCCGTCGCCGGCGGGACGCGCGGCCAGCGCCAGCGCACGGTCGGCGCGCGCCAGGGCCGCGGTCGAGTCGCCAGCAGTCGCGTCGAGCCGCGCCAGAGCCCAGAACGCCGCCGGGATCTCGCGGCCGGCCGCGCGCTCCAGCGCGCCGCGGTCGGCGCCGCGCAGATCGGCGTCCGGCAGCCGCGCGTCGAGGCGCGCCAGTCGCACCAGCGCCGGCGCGTCGCCCGCGGCGCTCGCCAGCTCGTAGCAGCGTCGAGCCGCCCCCGAGGCGTCGGCGTACTCCTCGACCACGCCGATCGCGCGCAGGCGCTCGGCCGGCAGCTCGGACGTGCAATCGCCGCCGAGCGCGCCCAGCGCTGCATCGGGATGTCCTTCGAGAAGTCGGATGCGCGCCAGCCGCTCGGGCGAGGGGCGCGCTTCGCCGCCGGCGAGGCCCGCCCGCAGCGCGCGCGCCTCGGCCAGGTGCGCAGGGCGCGGCTCGCGCGCGACGTACGCCACGAGATCGGCCAGCGCGCCCTGCCGATCGCCGGACGCCGCGCGCGAGAGAGCACGCGCAAAGCGCGCCTCCTGCACGTCGAGCGCGACGGCGCGGTCGATCCAGGTCGGCACCGCGGGATCGGCAGCGACGCCTTTCGCGAGCGGACGGATCCCCGACGCCAGCGCCCACAGCGCGGGGCCGTCGTCCCAGAGCGCGGCGACCGTCTCGGGCGGCACATGCCCGGTCAGCGCGTAGGCGCTGACCGCCGCCTCGACGTAGCCCGGCGAGTCGGCCAGCGCCTGCTGGACCAGATCGCGGCCGAGCCCGCCGGGGTCGCCGACTTCGATCCACTCCTCGGCTTCGTGGTAGAGGGCGCGCGCATGGTCGCTCGGCGGCGCGGCGTGCGGCGACGCCGGCGCCGGCGCCAGCGCCGAGCGGCGGCGCGCGAGCTGCGCGCGCAGCCCACGCAGGTCAGTCCACGACGGCTCGAGCACCAGCGCGTGTCGCAGCGCTTCGTCGGCGCGGTCGGCTTCGAGCGCGCCGCCGTGGATCGCGAGCAGGCGGCCGAGCGCGCGCCAGCCACCGGCGTTCGACGGCGCCAGGTTCACGGCGATCTCGAGGTCGCGCACCGCTTCGTCGACGCGGCCGAGCGTCTCGAGCGCGCGGGCGCGCAGGAAGCGCGCCCGCGGCCAGCTCGGCGCCTGCCGGACCAGCAGGTCGAGGCGGGCGTACGCCTCGTCGGCGTGCCCGGCGTCGAGCGTCGTCTCGGCGCCTGCCGCCTCCGCCTGTTGCGCGGCGGTCGGCGCCGGCGTGGGCCAGTCCTCCAGCGCCTGCGCGCGCTCATCGAGCGCGATCGCATCCAGGAGATCGAGCACGCGCTTGCGCTGCGCGCGCGTCAGGGCCGGCGTGCCGTCGGGCGCCGACGCCAGCGTCAACGTCAACATGGGCTCGAGGCGCGCGCGTGCCGCGGCCGTGCGCCCGACGACGCGTTCGAAGTTGGCGAGCCGCAGGCGCAGCAGGACCCGGCCCTTGGCGTCGTCCTTCAACGCCTCGAGCCCCTTTTCGAGAAAGGCCACGATCTGATCGCGGCGCTCCCAGCGCGCTGGATCGTCGGCCAGCAGATCGGTGAGGTTGACGTAGGCGTAAAAACGCCGCGGATCCTTCGCGATCGCGGCGCGCAGAGTCGTCTCCGCCTCCTCGCGCCGCCCGAGCTTGCCGAGCACGAACCCGAAGTCGGTCGCGATCCCGGGGTTGTCGGGATCCTTCTCGAGCGCGCGCGCGAACAACTTCGCCGCCTCGCCGGGATCGCCTGCCTTGAGCCGCGCCAGCCCCTGGGCGTGCAACGCGCGCGCAGCCGCGCGCCCCACCGGCCCGCCGGTCACGCTCGGCGGGATGACCGGGGCCGCGCTCGCGGAAGGCAGCGGCGGCGGTGTCGCTTCGCCCGCGTCGGGGGCCGCGGCGACGGTGCGCGTGTTCAGCGCGAGCGCGAGCAACACGACGGCGCTGGCAGATGCCCTTTTGGTGGGCGTGAGCGCGGCCGTCGCGAGAGTCAAGCGG
>CAZNCQ010000136.1:0-18033 GCA_964571275.1 uncultured Myxococcales bacterium | reverse complement strand
GCGTGCTGCTGCTCGACAGCTGGTACGACAGCTACCGCGGCGTGGTGATCCTGGTCCGCGTCGTCGACGGTATGCTGCGCCCGAAGCAAAAGGTGCTGTTCATGGCGGCGGCGCGCGAGTACGAGATCCAGAACCTGGGCGTCTTCGCGCCGTTCGCGCGCGAGATCGGCGATCTCGGCCCGGGCGAGGTCGGCTTCTTCACCGCGGCGATCCGCGAGGTCGCCGATGCGCGCGTCGGTGACACCATCACCGAGCTGTCCCGCCCGTGCGAGGAGCCGCTGCCCGGATTCCAGCCGGCGAAGCCGATGGTGTTCGCTGGCATCTTCCCCACCGATTCGGCGCGCTACGAGGACCTGCGCGACGCGCTGGATCGCCTGCGCCTCAACGACGCCTCGTTCTCGCGCGAGCCCGAGAGCTCGGCCGCGCTCGGTTTCGGCTTTCGCTGCGGGTTCCTGGGCCTCCTCCACATGGAGATCGTGCAGGAGCGGCTCGAGCGCGAATACAACCTGGACCTCATCACCACCGCGCCGACCGTGCGCTTCCGGGTGGTGCGCCGCGACGGCAGCGTCTTCGAGCTCGACAACCCCGCCAAGTTCCCGTCGGACGGCGAGGTCGAGACGATCGAAGAGCCGCTCATCGCCGCCACCATCCACACGCCGCCCGAGTTCGTGGGCGCGCTGCTCAAGCTGTGCGAGGATAAGCGCGGCACGCAGACCGGCCTCACCTATGCGGGCGAAAAGCGCGTGATCATCCGGTACGATTTACCATTGACCGAGGTGGTGTTCGGCTTTTACGACCGGATGAAGTCGGTCTCGCGCGGCTACGCCTCGCTCGACTACGAGCCCAAGGGCTACCGGGCCGCTGACCTCGTGCGCCTGGATCTGCTGGTCAACGGCGATCGCGTCGACTCGCTGTCGGCGATCGTCCATCGCGAGAGCTCCTACGTCAAAGGCCGCGACCTGTGCAGCAAGATGAAAGAGCTGATCCCCCAGCAGCAGTTCGAGGTCGCGGTTCAGGCAGCGGTCGGGTCGCGCGTCATCTCGCGTGTCACAGTCAAGGCGCTGCGCAAGAACGTCACCGCCAAATGCTACGGCGGCGACATCACGCGCAAGCGCAAGTTGTTGGAACGCCAGAAGGAAGGTAAGAAGAGGATGAAGCAGGTGGGCAACGTGGAGATCCCGCAAGAGGCGTTCCTCGCAATTCTGAAGGTCGACTGAGGCCGACGGGTTCACGAGGTTTATAGAAGATGGCTAGCTTTTTAGAGGCGTGGCGCGAGCGTAGCGCCTGGAAGAGGACTCGGCTCGAGGGGCGTCACCTGGTCAAGGAGGCGCGCCGGATCTTGAAGCGCCGGGGCCGGTCGCTGTCGGCCGAGATCGTCGAGCCGATCAACATGGCGATCGCCGACGTCGAGGAGGCGCTGCGCGGCACCGACGCGGAGCAGGCGCGCAAGGCGATCTCGACGCTCGACGAGCGCATGGACCAGAACCTGGCGGCGTCGCGCAAGTCGACGATACGGGAATATTCCGAGTCGATCGGCGTCGCGATCGCCATCGCGCTCGTGCTGCGCGCGTTCGTCGTCGAGGCGTTCCAGATCCCGTCGGGCTCGATGATCCCGACGCTGGAGGTGGGCGACCACATCTTCGTGTCGAAGTTCGCCTACGGCCTCGGCATCCCCTTCACCAACGTCAAGATCCTCGAGCTGCGGCAGCCGGAGCGCGGCGACGTGATCGTGTTCAAGTACCCGATCGATCCCGGCACCGACTACATCAAGCGCGTCGTCGGCCTGCCCGGTGACGTGGTCGAGGTGCGCCAGCACGAGGTGTTCATCAACGGCCACCCCATGCCGCGCGAGCGCGTGCCCGGCCCCTGTCACTACTCGGAGTCGTACCACCCGAACGGCGCCGACGATCATGACTGCGAGGAGTGGGAGGAGACCCTCGGCACGAAGCAGCACATGACCATCCAGGAGCCGGGGCGTGGCCACGACTTCAACCGCACGGTGGTGCCGGCCGGCAACGTGTTCGTCATGGGCGACAACCGGGACAACTCCTCGGACTCGCGCGTCTGGGGCACGGTCCAGCATGATCTCATCAAGGGCAAGGCGCTGATCGTCTGGTGGTCGCGCGCCCCGACCGACGGCTGGAACCTGGCCACCTGGTTCCAGTCGATCCGCTGGAACCGCTTCTTCAAGCTCGTTCGATAAGCTCGTTCGATAGCGGGTCACCGGTTCGAATCGCGATCGTCACGATCGCGAGCTCCGTTTGGGTGCATCCTGCGGCGACCAGATGTCGCTGCGCCGGGCCGCCTGGGTCGCTCTGGCCGTCGCCCTCGCTAGCGTCGGCGTCGGAGGCGGCGCGGGACCGGCGCGCGCCCACGGCCTCGGCATGAGCCAGCTGCGCCTGCGCGTCGACGGCCTGCGCGCCGACGGGGACTGGGACATCCAGTTGCGCGATGCGCGCCTGGCGCTGGGGCTCGACGCCCCGCTCACGGGAGACGCGGCCTGGCGCGAGCTGCGCCGGCACGAAGGTGACTTGCGCCGCTACCTGGAGCGGCAGCTGGCGGTCAGCGCGGACGGCATGCCGTGCGCGGTGGCGCTCTCGCCGGCGCCGATGCGCGAGCGGGCCGACCCGGCCCAGGTGACCGTCGCGCTGTCGGTGCGCTGCCCGGCGGAGCCCAAGCGCCTGAGCCTGCGCTGCGACCTGCTGTTCGATCGCGACCCCGCGCACCGCGCCTACTTCTCGGTCGAGGACGCTCGCGTCACTCATGCCGGCGTGCTTCGCGCCGACCGCCGCGCGATCACGCTCGACATCCACCGCGTGAGCGCCCTCCAGGTGGTCGCGGAGCTGGCGCGCGACGGCGCGACCCACATCTGGTCGGGCGTCGATCACCTGCTGTTCCTGCTGGTCTTGCTGTTGCCCGCGCCGCTCGTGCGGCGGGGCGGAGACTGGCATCGGCGCGAAGGGCTCGCGCCGGTTGCGCGCGAGGTCTTGAAGGTGGTCACCGCCTTCACCGTGGCGCACTCGGTGACGCTGGCGCTGTCGTTCGCCGGTTTCCTGCTGTTGCCGGTGCGCTGGGTCGAGGCGACGATCGCGCTGTCGGTGTTCGCGGCGGCCTGGAACAACCTGCGCCCGTTCTTGCCCGGCCGCGCCTGGATCATGGCGCTCGGCTTCGGGTTGGTCCACGGCCTGAGCTTCGCGGGCGCGCTGCGAAACCTGTCGCTGCCGACGCGCGCACGCGGGCTGGCGCTGGCGTCGTTCAACCTGGGCGTCGAGCTCGGTCAGATCGCCATCGTCGTTGCGGTTCTACCCTTGCTCTACCTGGGCTCGAAGCGCGCGTGGTATCCGCGGCTGGTGCTGGGAGCGGGCTCGCTGGCCGTCGCCTGGCTGGCGCTGCTGTGGACCATCGAGCGCGCGACCGGCCTGTCACTGTTGCCAGGCTTCTGAAGCCTGGGACGTCGCTCAGGCGGCGGTTCGGGCCTGACCAGCACGTTTGCGCAAGAGCCCGCTGGCCGCGAGCAGCAGCGCGCCGACCAGCACCGCCAGGCCCCAGCTCGTGACCGCGGGGACGGGCGCGGTGACGGCGCTGACCGACCCGATCTGGCCGGCGAAATTGGTGGCCGTGTTGAGCGGAATCGTCCCGTCGCGCATCAACGAATGCCGTCCATCGGTCGGCACGGCGCCATAGGCCCAGGTGTCGACGCTGGTGGCGTAAGTCATGGTACCGCCGCCCGTCGAGAAGAAGTTGGCCGGGATCATGTAGTCGGGGGCCACGCCGCCCGGCTGCGTGGCGAGATTGGACGTGCCCACCAGGATCCAGGTGTTCGCGGTCGCGGTGCTCGGCAGGTTGGTGACGAAGTTGAATGTGTGGCCGCTCGCCGTGATCGTGAACGGGCCCACACCCTGTTCATTGGCTTCGTTGACGAACAGCTGCACGTACTGGACGCTGCCGCTGGCGTTCGAGAAGAGCTCGGAGAGCCGCCACAAGTGGTGGCCGGCTCGAGCGGGTGACGACGCAGCGAGAAGCAATCCGCCCAGTGCGGCGGCGACGGCGATGAGACGGATGCGCATGCGAGCCTCCTGTCGATTCAATCGTCCAGCGTGGCTAACCTATCGGCGCGCTGTTTGGCCCATCGCAACAACTTAGATACATCTGGATGTCGTCATCGCGATAGCATCTCGGTCGCGTGGCCTTTCGGCGGCTGCAGGCAATCACTCACGAGCTCGCGTGCCACTACGCGGAGCTGCGCGCGGTCAAGGACCGGCGCGCGCTCGAGGGCAGCGCGCTCTGGCAGCGGATCCGCGCCGAGGTCGAGCGAGTCACATCGGCGGTGGAGCGGGGTGACGCGGACACGGAGCCGCGGCGCGGCCGGCAGGTGCGCGCGGCGGCCTGGAACATCCAGCGCGGCGTGCGGTTCGACGCGATCCTGGGCGCGCTGCGCGACGATCCGGTGCTGCGCCAGGCCGACCTGGTGCTGCTGTCGGAGATCGACTGTGGGCTCGGGCGGTCGGGCAACCGCAACGTGCCGCGCGAGCTGGCCGAGGCGCTCGGCGCGAGCTACGTCTTCGCGCCCTCGTACCTGACGCTGCAGGACGACTGGGGTGAGAATCGCGCCGGCGCCCCCAACACGACCGCGCTGGCCGGCACGGCGGTCCTGTCGCGCCTTCCGATCCGGCGCGCGGAGAACGTCGACATGCCCGCGCTGCGCGACAAGTTCTCGTCGTCGGAGCGGCGCCTCGGCAACAAGCGCGCGCTCTTGATCGAGGTCGACACCGCGGCCGGACCGTTGCTCGTGGGCGCGTGCCACCTGGACTCGAACGCGTCGCCGCGCCAGCGCGCGCAGCAATTGCGCGCGCTGCTCGACCGCATGCCGGGCGACGCGCCGGCGATCGTCGGCGGCGACTTCAACTCGTCGACGCACGACCTCTCGTCGGTGTTCGCCACCCTCGGCGATTTTCTGCGCAAGCTCTTCACCGCCGGCGTCCGCCGCTCCGTCGAGGGCTACATGTCGCCCGCGGCCTTCGGCGAGCGCCCGATCTTCGACCTGCTCGCGGCGCGCGGTTTCACCGTCGGTGGCTTCAACGACCCGGCGCGACCGACCTACCGTTACGACTTCAACGACCCCTACGCCCTGCAAAAGGTGAGACGCACGGGCGGCCCGCCGCTGGTCGCGCTGATCCGCTGGATGTCGCGGCGCTGGAACCATTGCCTGCCCGCGCGGCTCGACTGGTTCGCGGGGCGCTGCGCGCGCGCCATCTCGGCGACCGTGGTCGAGCCGCGCCTCGACGACGGCCGCCCCGTCTCCGACCACGCCGCTGTCGTGTGCGACCTGACGGCGGCCTCGCCCGCGCCCCCTCAGCGGTGAAGCAGGTAGAACAGCACGCCGACCAGGATCACCGCCGCGGCGCCCACGACGCCCATGAGCTTGTAGTTGCCGAGCAGCGCCTGCGGGAACGACGACTTCTTGCCGCGATTGTGGCGGGCCTCGTCGATGCCGGCGCGCAACGCCGCGGTGTCGGCGTAGCGGTTGTCGCGCGACTTCGCGACCATCTTCAGCAACACCTCGTCGACCGCGGGCGGGATCTTCAAGTCGGGCCGCAGCTTCGACGGCGCCGGCGGCGTGTCCTTCATGTGGAAGTTGATGATCTCGATCGGCGTCTTCGCGTTCTTGAACGGCAGCTCGCCGGTCAGCATCTCGTACGCCATCATGCCGAGCGCGTAGATGTCCGAGCGCCCGTCGAGCTTGATGCCGCGCAGCTGCTCGGGCGACATGAACTCCAGCGTGCCCAGGGTCTGCCCGACCGCGGTCAGCGCCTGCACCTCGCGGTCGCCCGAGATCATCTTCGCGATGCCGAAGTCCAGCACCTTGACGTAGTCCTGACCGCCGCGCGTCTCGATGATCACGTTCTCGGGCTTCATGTCGCGATGAACGATGCCGTTGTGGTGAGCTTCTCCGAGCGACTCCGACACCTGGTCGAGAATGCTCAGGACGCGTTCGTACGGAAACGGCCCCTCGCTGCGCTGCAGCTGGTGCAGGCTGCGCCCGCGCAGCAGCTCCATCGCCAGAAACAGGATCCCGTCCTCGGTCTCGTCGAAGTCGTAGGTGGTGACCGTGTGCGGATCGCGCAGCTTGCTGCACGCCTCGGCCTCGCGGCGAAAGCGCGCGACGATCGTCGGGTCGCCCGAGTTGTGCGGGTGCAGGATCTTGAGCGCGACCTCACGGCCGGTCGCGATCTGCTTGCCGCGGAAGACCGCGCCGAAGCCGCCCTCGCCGATCTTGTCCTCGACGACGTAGCGGTTGTTGAGCGTCCGACCGACGAAGTTCTCGGCGGGGCGAGCCGGCGGCCGCACGCCACCGGCGGACGCGGGCGGCGGCGCGAGCCCGGCGGCGGGATTCGCGCTCGGGGGCGCGGCGACGGTGGGCGCGGCGTTGATCGACGGGGCGGCCGAGGCCGCGGCCGAAGGAATGGCGGAGGGCGCGAACGCAGCGAGGGGGCCGCCGGGCAGGGGGCTGCCGCTCAGCATCGTCGCCGCCAGCGGCTCGACCGCGCGCTTCGACACCGGGCCGCTGCTCTTGACCGGCGCCGCGACGACCGGGCTGGCGGCGACCGCGGGAGCGGGGGCTGGCGACGGTGATGGCGATGACGTGGGAGCGGCCGCGGGCGCCAACGCCGGCGCAGCGGGCGCCGAAGCGGGCGCAGCCGGCGCGTCAATCCGCCGGCCGCACGCGCCGCAGAAGCGCGCCCCGTCCTCCATCTCGGTGCCGCAGTGTGGACAGTGCTGCATGCGCCCGCTCCCGGCCTAGGGCCCTCCGCGGCGTTCGCTGCTCTGCGCCGCCTTGTCCTGTCCGCACTTCGCGACGAAGATCCCGCCCGCGGCGGCGGCGACCAGCGCGAGGAAGAAGAACGCCAGCACCGACCGCGCCGTGCGGATCGCCGAGCCCGGCGTCGCCGCGCGCCCCGAGCTGCGCCCCGCGCGCGCCGAGCGCTCGACGACCCCTTCGGTGACCGCCTCGTCGGACAGCAGCTCCTGGGGAATGCGCTCGTTGACCGTCGCCGTGCTGGCGAGCGTGTGGTCGAAGGCCGACGGATCCGACGCCGGCGACGGATCGGGCGTTGGGCCCGGTCCCGGGTCGTATCCGACGAAGCCCACGACGTCGTTCTCGTCCGGCGCCGGCAGCGCCGGGCCCCCGAAGCGCGCGAGCACGACCGTGATGTTGTCCGGGCCGTCGCGATCCAGCGCTTTTTGAATCAATGCGTCGGCTGCCTTCTGCAGATCGGTCTCGCGCTGCAAGAGCTCCAGCATCTCGTCGTCGCCGACCGGACCGTGCAACCCGTCGGAGCAGAGCACGATGACGTCGCCCTGACGCAGCTCGACCTGCGACAACACCACCTCGACGCGCTCCTGCACGCCCAGCGCCTGCAGGATGATGTTCGCGTGCTCGAAGGCCTTGGCCTCCTCGGCGGTCATTGCGCCGGCCTCGATGAGCTGCCAGGCCAGCGATTGATCCTTGGTCACCTGCGCCAGCCGGCCACTGCGCAGCACGTAACAGCGCGAGTCGCCGATCTGTCCGACGATCAGCGTGTTGTCGACCAGCGCTGCCGCGGTGCAGGTCGTGCCCATGCCGCGCTCACTCTGGTTGTCGCGTGACTGCACATAGATGTGCTCGTTGGCGACCTCGATTGCGCGCCGCACCGCGCGCGCGAACCCGTCTCGCTCCTGCGGCTCGGTCGCGGACAGCACGTCGAAGATCGATTCGACCGCCATGCGCGACGCGACCTCGCCGGCTGCCGCGCCGCCCATGCCGTCGCAGACCAGGAACAGCACACCACGTTCGCCGAGCGCGAACTTCAGCGGCTCTTTGATCTCGTTCGTGCGAACGGCCGCCGTGACGTCCGCTACCAGGAAATTGTCTTCGTTGTGCTCGCGAATCAGACCGACGTCGGTCTTTCCAAAGACCTCGATGGAGATGTCGGGGGGGCTAGGCATCGGGGGGGTAGGTCGCGGCTCAGAGTACCTTCCCTATAGTTCGCCTCATCCTAGCTCGAACCGCAAGAGCTCATCACCGAGGCGAATCAGATCGCCCGAGCCGAGCGGCTGCGGTCCGCGCAGGCGAATGAAGCTGCCGTTCGAGCTCCCCAGATCTTCCAGTCGTCCACGACCCGCACGCAGGGACAACTGTGCGTGTCGTCGCGACATGAACTCATCTTCGGAAAACACGATGTCGCCCTGCTCGCGGCCGAGCACGACCTCGCTCCGGCCGAGATGGTGCATGTCGCGCGTGACTCCTCCCGGCGTGATCTGACGCAGCCGCGCCCAGGCGGGGCGGGTCGGGGTACCGAAAAGGGCGACACCATGCTCGACGGCCGCATGGATGCCGCGCTCGGCCTCCGCAACGATCTCGTAACGCAGGACTTGCTTGCCGATCAGGAAGTAGTCGCCGTCGGACAGATCGACCGGGCTGCGCAGGCGCATGTACACGCCGTTGCGCAGCTCGAGGGGGCTCAGCACCCAGCCGCTGGGGCTGACCACGATGCGCGCATGTCGCGGCGCCAGGTGCGGATCGTCGAACAGGAGGTCGCCGTCGGTCCGCCCGATGTCGATCTGGTGACCGATCAGGGAGTACGCCATGCCGTCGGTCCCGTCCCGATGGACGACGACCAGGCGAAAGCCACGCTCGAACCCCGGGCGCGCCGAGAGCGGCCCCGAGGCGCCGACTGCGACCTCCCGCATCGGCTCAGGCAACGGCTCGGCGACGAGACGGGTCCCACAAAACTGGCAAAAGACGACGTCGTCGGAATTGCCGTTTCCGCAGCGAACGCACTTAATCATGAGAACGGGTTTGCAAGCGGCGACATCCTTTGATAACAGGCGGGCCGTACGTTGCACTCCCCGCACTCCCCGAACCGGTACTCCCCGGATTGCACTCCCCAGCGCGCTGCCTCACCCATCTGACGTGCCCCGATCAATAACAATTTCCGACGGACCGGTCAATTCATCCACCGTCGTCGGTAGCCCTGATGGGCGCGGCCGTGGCTCGCGCCGTTGCGCGCGTCTGGCGCTCGTCGCCGCGGGCCTGCTCGCCGGCGTCGCCGCGTGCGGACCGATGGTCGAGAAGGCGCCTTTTCCCGTGCGCCCCGACTCCGTGCGCCCCGCCGATCTGCTGGGACCGTACGACGGCATCGTCGTCGACGCTGACTCGGATCGCCCGCTCCAGGGCGCGCTGGTGGCGGCGTCGTGGGCGTTCGAACGCGGCGTCGGGTTTCAGGCGCCGCTGGCCACGCGCGAGGTCGTGACCGAGACCGGCCCCGACGGCCGCTACGAGATCCCGCGCATCGACACGCTGCCGAGCGGCCTCTCGACGCGCGTGCGCCGCTTCACCGTCGTCGTCTACCACCGCGGGCACGTCGGCTGGCGCAGCGACTGGCGCTTCCCCAACCGCTCGCCTCGCCGCGACTTCAGCCAGCGTGGCAACCGCGTGCGCCTCGAGAAGTGGCTGCCGACGTACGCGCACGCCGAGCACCTGGTCTTCCTCGGCGGCGGTTCGCGTATCCGCACGGCGGCGGCCTGGGAGGCTCAGGCAGCGGCGATGGAGATGGAAGGCGAGCGGGTCGGGGAAGCCGCCGCGCGCGCCGGCAGTCTCAACGTCGCGCCCGGCGCTGAAGGGGGCATCAAGGCGGGCGGCGCCGCGGCGCTCGACGTCTCACACCTGCTCACCGACGACGAGATCCGCGGCGTGACCGGCTACGTCGGCAAGTTCGAGGACGGCAAGCTCACCGATCTCCCGACGACGGAGTTCTACGACAGCCGGCACTTCAAAGCGATCGGCAAGCCCGAGAGCTTCGACGTCGGCCTGCGCGTCTGGCGCCTCGGCAGCGCCGCCGCCGAGGTCCAGTACAGCAAGCTCCTCGGCGAGTTGCCGGGCGCCAAGGCGGTCGACGAGATCGGCGACGCCTCGTTGCGCGCGCACTCGGGCGCGGTCAGTGGCCTCGCGTTCCTGGTGCGCGAGCGCGGTGCGGTCGTGTCGCTGACCTGCGGCAGCGGACAGTGCACCGAGCCCAGCATGCTGCTGCGGCTCGCCAAGCTGGTCGAGTCGCGCCTGCCCGACCTGCAGCAGACCGAGGAGCCGAGCAAGCTCGGGCCGGCGCTGCCCAAGCCCGAAAACCCCGACTCGGAGGGACAATGAGCCTGCGCGCACGGGTTCTGATGCTGGCGCTCGCGGGCGCGCTCGCGTCGGCGCCGGGCCGCGTGTCGGCCTACGATCCCGCGACCACGCACGCCGGCCTCACACAGCGCGCGGCGCTGGCCTCGACGCTGCACGCGGCGCTGGCCAAGCGCTTCGGGCGGCCGCTCGGCCTGTTCGAGCCGATCACCTTCGGGGCGGCTTCACTCCCCGACGAAGAGCGGCGATTCTTGAAGGCGCGGCTCGACGCGCTCGACCCATCCGGCGGCTATCGACCGGGCGACGACGGGGTCGCCACCTCGCTGGCCTGGCTGGTCGCGGGCAGCGTGATCGCCTGGACGCCGGCCGAGCGCGGGCAGAACAGTTTCTATGATCCCAGCCGCGCCATCGGCCTTCGCCAGGGCGGAGGCGCCGGAGGGCTCGGACAGTCGCTCCGGTCGGTCTTCGACGGAGGCAGCCTGCGCGGGTGGGCCACCGATACCGACTTCAACTTCGACGGCCCGGCCTCGACCGCGTGGTTGCAATCGGTGCAGAACGACGTCGGGCTGCTGGCGTTCTACAACCAGCTCGAGCTCAGCGTCACCGCGGGCGACCGCGCCGCGCGCAACACCGCGCTCGCGCGCGCGCTGATGTCGATGGGCGGCGTGCTCGCGGTGCTGCAAGACGCGGGAGAGCCCGCGCGCGTGCGCAACGACTTCCGCGGCGCCTTCCTGCACGACACTCCGTCCGGCACGCCCGGTCCGTTCAACCGCGGATCCGCGTTCGAACGATTCGTCGCCGACAGCTACGGTATCGCCGGTGTTCCCTCGGCCGGCACACCGGTCGACCGGCCCACGGTGCTGGCGTACTTCACGGCGCAGGACTCGCAGGGCCTGGCCGATCGCACGCAGCGGCGCTTCTTCTCCGACGGAACGCTACCCGAGGACGGCGTCGTCGATCGCGACACCACGCCACAAGAGGTGATCCGCGATGCGCGCGACTCGCTGGCCTACGGGCTGCCGGGGCTGCCGCACCTCGAGCTGCGCGAGATGGGGCGCAGGCAGTACGTCTACGCGATGGGTGACGAACGCCAGGGGAGGTTGGTGCTGACGTCGCAGGCGCCGCGCCCACCGACAAAGGGCGCGCCGGTGCCTCGTGCGCGGCGGCTGCTCGCCTACGAGCGCGTACCCGGTCATGTCCGCTTCTTCATGGATGGTGCGGTCTACCGAGACACGGCGCGCGCGTTGCTACCCGAGGTCGGGGCTTACTGCGCCGGGCTCATCGATCACCTGCTGCGCGGCGAAGCCACGATCAAGATCGATGGCGGCAACGCGGTCGTCACGATCGGCGGCGCGCGCGGCACGATCCGTTCCGGGCAGCTGCGCGTGTTCGCCGACGACGCGGGCGGCGCGCGCAAGCAGATCGGCTCGTGGCCGGCGCAGGCCCTGGCGGGCGGCCAGATGATCAGCGTCGCGGTCCCCGCCGGGACGCGCCAGGTGGCGGCGGTGCTGCGGGGCGAGGACGACGCGGGCGTCCTGGTGGCGGCCGGCGAGCAGGCGGCGGCGAACTAGTCTTCGCCTTCGCTGCCGCGGCGGATCGCGGACGCGCGGGCGCGCGGCGCTCCTCGCCATCACCCGCCAGCGGCAGCGACCGCCGCGCGGGTGGCGGCTCGATCGCCTCGACCAGCAGCGTGGCCTGCCTCGCGGCCTCGGGGTCCTGCTCGTCGACGGCGGCGGCGACGGCGCGCCGCAGATCCTCGAGCAGCCGCGGCTGGCGCGCGAGCGCCGCCGCCCGCGCCTCGGCGGCCGCCGCGTCGTCGCGCGCCGCTGCCGCCGCGTGCGCGGCCCACGCGAACATGCGCGCGCCCGACGGACCTCCGTCGACCTCGGCGGCGCGGCGGAAGGCCTGGGCGGCGCGCCGCGGATCCGCCGCCAGCACGGCGCGGCCGAGATCGAACCAGAGCCAGGGATTGCGCGCGTCGAGCTCGGCGGCGCGCTCGAACGCGTCGGCCGCCTCGACCAGCCGATCGAGCCGGCGCAGGGCGACGCCGCGGTCGCTGTGGGCCTCGGCGGAGCCCGCGTCGGCGCGCAGCGCGCGCTCCGCCTGGCGCAGGGCGATGCGCGGCTGGATCTCCTCGCCGTCGTCATCGAAGACCTCCGGCGCGAACTCGCCGTCGGAGCCATACAAGATCTGCTCGCGCGCGACAGTCGCGTCGAGCCAGCGAGAAAAATCGCTGCCCGCGAGCACGCGCTCGTCGGAATCGGCGCGCACGCGAAACACCGCCGGAGACTTCCCGTCGGCGGCCGCGGCGAAGACGAAGCGATCGCCTGCGGCGGTCCCGGCGAACGCGAGCTCGGTCGTCGGCCGCTCGGCGTTGAGCTCGAGCAGCGCGACCGGCGCCGCGGGCCCGACACCGGCGATGACGACGCTCTCGTGAAAGAGATCGGCGCCGTCGAAGGAACGCAGGAACGAGGCGTAGTCTTCGGGCAGCGGCCGGCCGAGAGCGCAGGCCGCCGCCGCGATCGCGTCGGGATCGGCGGCCGGCCCCGGACGCAGCAGACCCGCCGGGAGCCGGGCGGCCGCCTCGCGAAACCGCTCGAAGAACACCGTATCTACGCGTCGGCCCGGCGCACGAGATTGGACGGCAGGCTGCTTCCGCGCGCTGCCATCGCGTCGGCCAGCCGCGCCGACACGCCGACGACGTCGAGCACGCCCGATCCGCTGCGCGGGCCGCCGTCGCTGCGCCAGAGCAGCGCGGGCGCCAGCGCCGCCTTGCCGTCAGCGCCGACGCGTACCTCGCCGAGCTCGGCGACGCGCACACCGCCGCCCGGCAGCGAGACTGCGAACACCACCAGGTCGAGGCTGCTGCCCGCGAGCTGACCCAGGCCGCTTGCGCTGCCGTTGCGCGCCGCCAGCGCCTCCGTGCGCGCCAGCGCCTCGGTGGCAGAGCGGGCCGGCAACCCGAAGATCAGGCCCTCCTGCCCGCGCGCCGCCGCGAGCAGGACGTCGAACACCTCGGGCCCCGCGGTCTCGCCGATGAGCAGGTGATCGGCGCGGAACGCCGCCGCCACGCGTACCAGGCCCCCCATGTCGGCGCTCGCCGCGAGCTCGGTCCAGCCCGCGCGCGCGCGGCCCAGGCCCGCGCCCACGGACACGACGCTGCGATCGGCGGGGATCGCCGCCGCCAGCGCCCCCAGCAGCACACCGACAGCGGCGCTGTCGCCGGTGACCACGATGTTGCGGAGCCCTTTGACCGCTCCTTCAAGAACCACTTGAACTTCGCTCGGCGTCACCGAACCGGGGTTGAGCTCGCCGAGCGTGCGATCGGGCAGCACCGGCTTGCGAATCACCGCGCAGATACCCGCGGGCGCCGCGGGCGGGAAGGCCGCCGCGATGCGCGTGCCGTCGACGAGCCGCACGTCGACCACCGGGTTGTCCGGGGCGGGCGGCGGGATCGCTGTGGTCGCCAGCCGCCAGACCACGTCGGCCACGGCGTTGAGATCGCCGAAAGACGCGCTGTGGGTCTCGATCTTGCCGTGCCGTTCGACCAGGATCGGCTCGGGGCCGCGGATGAAGATCGCCGACACCGCCGTGTCGGTGAGCAGCTTGTCGAGCGCCTCGGCGATGCGCGCGTCGGCGCCCGCGTCGGTGGCGCCCGCGTTGCGGCCGCTGCGCTCGGGGGTCGAGGTCGGGCCGCTGTCGCCGGGAGCGCGACCCGGTGGGGGCGCTGTCCGCGCGGGCGGCTCGACGGTGGCCTGGCGTGCGGTGGCGCGCGGAGCGCGGCTGCCGGTGACCGGCGATTCCTTGAACGCCTCGCCCTCGTCATCGTCGTCGGGGATCGACGCGCGCGTCGGACCGTGCTCGAACAGCGCCGGCCCGCCGTGGGCGCCGGTCTCGTCGCTGCCGGCGTCGATCTCCGCCGGCGCCGCCGAACGCGCGCCCGCGCCGGGCGCCCCGGCGTCGCCCGCCTCCTCGAGGTCCTCGAGCACGGCGTTGCCGATCGGGGTACGGCGCGGGGGCGGCGGGGGTGGCGGCATCCGGCCGGCGCGCGGCGGCCGCACCGCCAGCCCCAGGCTCTCGTCTTCTTCGCTGCTGCTCTCGCCGGCGTCTTGATCCTCGTCCTCGGCGCCGCGCGCCTGGCTCGCGCCGCTGCGCGCGGGCGGCGGAGGCGGTGGCACCGGCAGCCGGCGCGACGCGCTCACCGCTTCGTTGTGTCCGTTGCCGGTCACCGCGGCCGCCTCGCCTTCGAGGACGATCATGAAGTCACCGACGTAGATCTTGTCCGCACCGGTGACGTGGACCGGGTCGGCGATCTTGCGGCCGTTGACGTAGGTGCCGTTGGTGCTCTTGAGGTCGCTGACCTCGAGCACGCCGTCGCGACTCGCGATCCTCGAATGCCGTTTCGACACGTTGCCCTTGGGCAAAACGATGTCGTTCCCGGTAACGCGCCCAATCGAAATCTCGTCCTTGTCGAAGGACAACGACTTGGGCTCGCCGCCCTTTTCGGTGATGGTGAGCTTGATCATGCAGCCTCGGGTCGTCTCCGGGGGATTCGGGTCCGGGATTAGGTAGCGGTTGGGACGTTATTCTTCGCGTCAGTCAGGGTCAAGAACTGCCGCCCGCGCCGGCAGACGCCGGTGCGGCCGGCGTAGCGATTGCGGGTTCAGGCGTCGCAGGTGCGGAGAGCGTCGACGTTACGCCAGCCGCGTTCGTCGTCGCGTTCGGCGACCACGCGGCGGCAATGGCATCCGAGAAGACCGTGAATACACCGAGAACTGCGATCAGCACCAAACCGCTGGCCACCAGCGCGCTGGTCCTGTCGACGGTGGTACTCTGTTCGGCCTCGGGATGGTCGGCCATCCGCGGAGAGTATACCGGCAGTCCCACCGACGAGGAGACAATATGCGACTTTCGATACGACCGAGCGCGCTGGCTCCGCTGCTGGCGGCGGCGCTCGCGGCAGGAGCGCTGGGGCCGTCGGCGCCGGCGCTCGCCGCCGCGCCGAAGTACTTCTTCCAGCTGCGCGACGTCAAGGCCGGCCCGGACATCGACCCGGCTCTCAAGGACTACGCGGGCGAGGCCCTGAAGGCCGACCTCGCGGCCCGTCCGGAGTGGGCGTCGGACATCCAGGCGTCGAGCCCCGAAGCCGGAGCCGGAGCCGAGGCCAGAGCCGAAGCCAGCGCCGAAGCCTTGAAGGCCGAGCTCGACAAGCGCAAGCTGCGCGGGTTCAACGTGACCGTGCGCTTCGAAGAGGTGCGCAAGGAAGTGAAGCCGCCCAAACCAGGAAGCCGCTTCAATCAGCTGGCGGTCAACGTGCGCCTCACGGTATTCGGAACGACGGTTGCCGAGGAGAAGCTGGCGTTCAGCGGCGACGGCGAGGCGGGGATGGAGGCGGAGGTGTCGGAGAAGCGCGTCGAAAAGGAGTCGATGTCGTTGACCAAGGACGCCATCAAGGACGCGATCAAACAGGCCGTCGACCAGGCCGTGCTGAAGCTGTCCGTGGTTCAATCGGGGCCGCACGGAGCCAAAAAAAGGAAGAAGTAAAAGAAAAAGAAGAGGCAGAGAAGAAATAGCCGACCCTCTGCACTTCCAGGTTTGATAACTTAGTCACCAGCGTTTCTTTTTCCGATGCAGGCGGTTGAGGTCGTCCTTTTCATCGTCGTCGCCGCGCTCGCGCTGTCGCTGGTCGCCTATCTGGTGATCCCTCGATTGCGCCCGAGCGTGCGTTCGCCCGTTCCGCGCGCGCCCGATCCGGCACCGCGCATGGCCTCGGCGACAGAGATGGTCTGTCCGACGTGCGGACGAGAGTATCCGGCCGGCCTGAAGTATTGCCCGGCTGACGCGCGCCCCCTGGTGCCGAGCGCCAACGCGCAGGGCGCCGGCGGCGGTGGCCTCGTCTGTCCCGTGTGCAGGCGCTCGTTCGACGGCGGCAAGCGGTTCTGTCCGTACGACGCCGAAGAGCTCGCGCCGGTGACCGCACCCGCGACTCGCCGCGCGCCGCGCGCCGCCGGTAGTCCACCAGGCCTGGCGCACGTGCTCGGCAAGATCTGTCCGCACTGCTCGAAGCGCTACGAGAGCGAGGCGACCTTCTGCGGTCGCGACGGCTCGGAGCTGGTTTCGATCAACTGACCGGCAGGGCGAGCGGCGCGCGTGGTCGCGAGCGGTGAGCGAGTTCGAGTTCGTGGAGGGCGGTGCGGGTCGCGGGTTGCGTGTGCGGGTACGCTGCTAGAATCTCGCCCCGCCATGACCTGGAAATCATTTCGTGCGTTCGTCGTTCTTGCCGCATCGATCGCAATCGCCGGCGCCTGCCGCCGATCCGGACCGGACGCTCCGAGCACTCAACGGACCGCGCCCGGGACGCTCGAGGTGCTCAAGGATGGCCGCTGGCTCTTCACCTACATGGAATCGAACGGCCAGTTCGCGACCACCGACAAGCCCGAGGTGATCCCGGCGCCGTCGCGGGCGGTGGTACGCGTGTTCGACCCGTCGGATCCGTCGCAGAAGAGTGGGGTCGGCAACGAGCTCTACGTCGCAGACGTCAACCTGTTGCTGAAGTCGGGGAAGGCGCAGGCCAGGCCGCTCTCACGCGAAGCGTTCGAGACTGCCGCGCTGGCGCAGCTGCCACCGGGCGAGATGTCGCCGCTCTCGGCGCGCCCGGCGCACGCGGCCAACGAGCCGCCACCTCCGCCGATGCCCGCCTGGGACGGCGGCGCGCACGCGACCGGCACGCCCGTGGTGACGATCTACGGGACCTCGTGGTGCGGCGCCTGCCGCGCGGCGCGCCAGTACCTGACCGAGAGAAAGATCCCATTCGCCGACAAGGACATCGAGCAGGACCCCGCAGCGGCGCGCGAGCTCAGCGACAAGGCCAGCAAGATGGGGATTCCCACGGATCGCGTTCCCGTGATCGACGTGCGCGGACGGCTGCTGCTGGGCTTCGACCGCGCGCGCATCGAAGCGCTGCTCGGCGAATCCACCTGACCCCGAAGTCAGGGCGCGGCCTGCGCAGGGGCGGGTAGGGCCGCGCCGGCGCTGTCGCCATCGCCGCGCGCCGCGATCAGCAGCGCGTGGAAGGCCTGCGCCGACATCAGCTCGTCGGTCTTGGCACGCACGCGCCCGTCGGGCGCCACCAGGCGGATCGCCGGCAGCGTCTCCGCCCCGTACTTCTTCTTGATCTCGCCGAGCGCCGGGTCGTCGTCCTCGCGCGTGAGGTCGACCTTGAGCAACGTGAACGCCTGCATCTCGGCGGCGACGGTCGGGTCGGAGAAGACCTTGAGCTCGAACTCCTTGCACGGCAGGCACCAGCTGGCCATGAAGTCGACCAGCAGCGGGCGGTTGGCGGCGCGCGCATCGGCCAGCGCTTCGGCTTCGCCGTGCAGCCAGCGCAGCTCGACCGGTCCCTTGGGGGTGAGCACGTAGTTGGTGACCGCGAAGAGACCCGCCGTCGCCAGCGCCACGCCGATGCCTTTGCGCAGGCGGCGAGCGAGATCGTCGTGGAAGGTCAGGTGCACGGCGCCGGCGGCCATCCCGACCGCCACCATCGCGAGCGCGCCCCCGAGGAACACCGGCGTGCGCCCCGTGATCGTCGCCAGCGGCGGCAGGACGTTCTTCAAGTAGTAGAGCGCGGCCGTGAACAGAGCGATGCCGAACACGCTCTTCACCGACTCCATCCACGGCCCCGACCGCGGCAGCGACATCGAGAAGCCGGCCAGCGCCCAGAAGGGCAACCCGATGCCGATCGCGTAGGTGGCGAGCAGCGCAAAGCCGTAGACCGCGTCGCGCGTCGTCGCGACATACGCGAGGATGCCAGCCAGCGGCGGCCCGGTGCACGGCGCGGCGATGATGCCGCCGACCAGGCCCATCAGGAACGCGAC
>CAZNCQ010000135.1:0-18560 GCA_964571275.1 uncultured Myxococcales bacterium | reverse complement strand
CCGGCGCCGCCACCACCATTCGTTGCGCGACCGACCCAGCGCTCGCCAACGTTAATGGCCGTTACTTTATCAATGAGCATGAAGCGACCCCCAATCGAGCCGCCCAGGACGCCGGTTTGGCGGCGCGGCTTTGGGAAGAGAGCGAACGGATGATCAAAGATTTTTGACCGATTTTGAGCCGTCCGTTCGTCCTCAATCAACGAACGACACCGATGGCTGGTATTCCTTGCTGCGCGTCACCTTCCTGGGCTATGAAGGGCTCCGTTTTTGCTCGGCGGTCGGTGCGGTCGGGAAAAAAGGGGGGAGCTATCAATCATGAGGCTCTCGCAGTCGTCCAAAAAACTTTCGGAGAATCACATGAAGACACGAGCTCTCGGCTTTCTGTTGATGGCGATCGGGGCGTGCACGTACGCCGTCGGTTGCGGCAGCAGCAACAATAACAGTGGAACCGGTGGCGCCGGCGGCGCGGGCACCGGCGGCAAAGGCGGCGCGGCTGGCGCGGGCTCGGGCGGCGCGGGCATCGGCGGCGCGGCCGGAGCCGGCACGGGCGGGAAGACGGACGCTGGCACCGACGCCGGCACCGGCGGCAAGACGGATAGCGGCACCGATACCGGCAGCGACGTCAAGGTCGATGCGCCGGCGGACGTGCCGGCGGATGCGCCCGCCGACACGCAGGCGGCGCCGACGTTCACGCAGGTGTTCGCGATCATCTCGGACAAGAGCACCGCGACGTCGCCCGGCTGCACGACCTGCCACGACGGTGTCATCGCCGACGGCGGCGTGGTGCAGTTGCCACACAGCATGAACTTCACCGACAAGACGGCGGCGTACAATGCCCTCGTCGGCGTCAATTCGATCCGCTGCGCAGGCAGCGACGCAGGCGCCGACGCCGGCGCGGCCCTCAAGCGCGTGCTCGCGGGCAACGCCGCGCAGAGCGTGCTCTGGCAGAAGCTCAATCAGGGCGTGAATGGGAACACGATGCCGGCTTGCGATAACGTAGGAATGCCGCTCAACGTGCCCAAGCCGACCGACGGTGGAGCGACCGACGGTGGCGACGCGGGCTTCACGCTGACCACGTACGCGGTCACGTCCGGGCAGCTGACGACCATCCAGGGCTGGATCAACGCCGGCGCGCAGAACAACTAGCGCTGCGGCTGAGCTCATAGCTCGAATCAAGAGGCCGGCGAGGCGACTCGCTGGCCTCTTTCTTTTTGCCCGTGGTTTTCAACTTTGGTCCCTGGCGTCGCTGCTGACCACCTGCGCCGTCGCCGACGGTCGGCACCGACGGGCGGCCTCGGATTTCTGAGCCCTGCGCCGCTGTGCAGCGGGACAGCAAACCTTTCTTGTGTCCTGCTTCTCCAAATGCTTGGATAGCCGGCCTTACCTCTGCTCATGAGACTCGCGGTCGAAATCACGACGTGCACGCCGCAGCGTGCGGGTATTGGGTACTACACCGAACATCTGGTGGACGGGTTGCTCGCGACCTGCGCCCCCGGGGATGAGGTGGTGCTCATCGGCAACCGCAAGCTCGGGCCGGACGTCACCGCGAAGTGGGCCGGCCGCCTGCACATCGGCGGCGCGCCCGTGCGCTACCTGTGGATGCAGACCGATGCCCCGCGCATGCTGCGTGACGTCGGCGCCGACTTCGCTGTCTTCCCGAACTATCTGGCGCCGCTGGGCGCTCCCTGCCCGTATCTCAACATCGTTCACGACCTGGCGCTGATCCGCACGCCGGAGTTTTTCAACACGCGCAAGCGCCTGCTGGTGCGCGCGTTGTTGCCGATCGTCTCGCAGTCGGCGGCGGCGGTCGGCACCGTGTCGGAGGCCTCGCGCCGCGACGTCGTGTCGATGCTGTCGGTGCCCGAGCACCGCGTGGTGATGCTGCCGGGCGCGCCGCACCCGAGCTGCCGCCCGTCGACGCCCGAGGAGATCGCGCGCGTGCGCCGCCAGTACAACTTGCACCGGCCCTACGTGCTGTCGGTCGGGACGCTGGAGCCGCGCAAGAACCTTCCGATGCTGCTCGAGGCGTTCGACCGCCTGCTCGAGCGCAAGGGGACGGCCAGCGCGGAGCTGGACCTGGTGACCATCGGCGGGCGCGGCTGGCGGGATCGCCACCTCCGCGCCGAGCTGGAGCGCCGCTTGCCCAACGGCCGCGTTCACGCGATCGGCTACGTGCCCGAGGCGGATCTGATCGCGCTCTACGGCGGCGCCGAAGTGTTGGCCTATCCGTCGCACTTCGAGGGCTTCGGCTTGCCCGCGCTGGAAGCCATGGCGTGCGGGACGCCCGTGGTCGCGTCGGACATCTCGGCGCTGCGCGAGGTCAGCGCCGGCGCTGCCACGCTGGTGCCGCCCGGGGACGAGGCGGCGCTGGCGAGCAGCATCGCCGCGCTCGTCGAGGATCCCGCGCTGCACGCAGCGGCGCGCGCGCGTGGCCTGGCCCGCGCAGCCGCGTTCGGCTGGACCAAGACCGCGTCGGCCCTGTGGGAGCACGCGCACGCGCGCACGCGCCGGCGGCCGCCGTCGATCAGCTATCTGCCGTCGGCGCGCGCGGACGGTACGCCCGCCGGACTCGCCCCCGCCGGCGGCGACGCCCGGGACTGGGCGATCCTGGCCACGGTGGTTTATGCGGATCTCTTCGACGCAGCGGTCGGCGTCGACGATCTCGCGCGTACTTGCCTGGGCGCGCAGATCGACGCCGGCGAGGTGCGCCGCCGCGCGCGGAACGCGCCGCTGTCCGAGCTCATCTCCGTCGACGTCACCGAATCGGTCGTGACCCTGCGCGGGCGCGAGCAGCTGGTCGCGCGCCGCGAGGAGGGCGTGCGCCGCACCGCCGAGCTCATGAAGCGTCACGAGCGCGTGATCTCCGCGCTGGCGACGCTGCCGTTCATCCGCATGCTCGCCCTCTCGGGCGGCACCGCGCACAAGAACGCGCGCGGCGGCGACGACATCGACCTGTTCGTCGTGGCGGCGGGCGGCCGCGCATATACGGCGTACACGATGCTGTTCCTGGTCAGCCGCTTGACCAAGACGCGCGGCGTGGTCTGCCCCAACTATCTCGTCGACGAAGATCATCTGGAGATCGCCTATCACCACGATCTCTTCACCGCGCACCAGGCCATCTCGATGGTGCCGATCGCCGGCATGGACGTCTTCGCGCGCTTCGTGAACGCCAACGACGAGTGGATCCGCAAGCTCTATCCCGGGTATTCGCCGCGTCCGGCGGCAGCGTCGCTGGGGCGGCCGGGTCTGCAGGGCGCGATCGAGCGCGGCGTCGAGCTGGCCGGCGCTCGCCTCGAACAGCTGCTGCGCGTCGCCTGGCGGCTGCATCTCGGCAGGCGGGTGGCGCGTGCGACCGGCTCGGATCTGGTGCTGGGAGGCGGCATCCTCAAGCTGCACCTGTCGGACCACCGGCGCCGCGTGCTGGATCGCTTCGAGCAGCGGCTGCAGGCGCTGCGCGAAGAGTGGGAGGGCCGTTCGGTTGCGCCCGGTCCGGCGCGCCGCTCGGCGCCGGGATAACGATAGACACCCGGGACGCACGTGGCAGACGCGAGCGCTTCGCCCAAAGATCAGGAGGCGGCGCCGCGGATCACAGCGGTGCTCGGTCCGGCCAGCGCGTGTGTGGCGACGCTGGCAGTGGCGCTCGCCTACTGGCCCCGGCTGCACTCGGTGTTCGCCGAGCCGAAGCTGGCCCTGCTCTCCGTCGCGGGCGCGTTTGGTTTCGCAGCGGCGATCGTCGCGTGGGCCGATCCGCTGGCGTCGCGCGTGCACCTGTCGCGGCCGCTCGTCGCTGCGGTGGCGGTGCTGATCCTGACCACGGTGCTCGCGACGCTGGCTGCCCTGGCGCGCGGCGGGCCGGGCGCGCCGTATGCCGGCCTCGAGATCGTTCGCTCCCTCGCGGTCGCCGGCGTGGCGTTGTCGGCCGCGCGCGCGTCCGCCCATCCGGTGTGGAGGCGGCGTCTGCTCGCGTCGATTCACGTCGCGGGCGGCCTGGTCTCTTTCATCGGGCTCTTGCAACACCTGCAGATCCTGCCGCTGCCGATTCCGACGATCAGCGTACCGGGCTCGACGTTCGGCAACCGCAACGTCGCGGCCGAGGCCGTGGCACTGTCGATTCCGTTCGGGCTCGGCTGGCTCGCGCTGGTGTGGCCGCGCCCTGCGGCCGGCAATCGAGACGACAGGGGTGAGAAGAGTGCCGCGGCGCTCGACTCACCCGGCCCGATCGTGTTGCTGCTCGCGCTGGAGCTCATCTACCTGGGCGCGACGCGCACGCGCGGGGCCTGGCTGGGCGCGGCGTGCGGGATCGCCGTGTTCTACGGCCTGCAGCGCCGCAGAGTGCCGCGCGCGGCGCTCGGGGTCGCGATCGCGCTCGGGATAGCGGCGCTGGCGGCGGCGGTGATCCCGGGGCGCTCGACCCCGCGCGACATCGGCGACGCGAAGCGGTTCGAGCCCAGCGAGCACGTTGTGCGCGAGGCGCTCGACCCGGCGTCGCCCGTGGTGCGCGCGCGCCTGGGCCTCTGGCGGCGCACGTTACAGATGTACCGCGCGCATCCGTTGCTGGGCGTGGGGCCGGGGAACTTTCAGGTCTTCTTCCCGCTCTACGCCGAGCCTGGTGCCCGTTCCGAAGGAGTGATGTCGGCGACGGTCGTTCCGCGGCGCGCGCACGAGGATCTGCTCGAGCGGCTCGCCGAGACCGGGCCGCTGGGGCTGGCAGCGCTGCTGGCGGTGTACGCGGTCGGCATGACCGTCGCCCTGCGCCGGTCGCGGCGTGCCGCCGCCGAGACGACGGGGCGCGCCGGCGAGCAGAGCACCGAGGCCGCGCTCGGCGCCGCGGCGGCCGGCTGCCTGGCCGCCCTGTTCGCGTGCGGTCTGGCCGGGTTCCCGCTGGCGATGCCGGGGACGTCGGTGCTCTTTGGCGTCGCGCTCGGGTTCCTGGCCTGCGATGGCACAAAGCCGGGGACGCTGCCTGCGCGCGCGTTCTCCGCGGCGCGCGCACGATCGGGCGCGCGCCTGGCCCGACGGACCGGCTCCGCGGTGCTCGCGGTGGCGATCGTCGCCGGCACCGTGATCGGATCCGCGCGCTCCCTCGTCCGATCGTACTGGCTGGCGCGCGAAAGGGCGGCGCTGGGGACGCCCGTCCTCGGTCCCAAAGTGGCGCTGGACGCGCTCCGGCGCGCCGATCGCGCCGGTGCCGGCAACTTCGAGGTCGCCCTGGAGACCGCCTACGTGCTGGTGCGGCTGCACCGATACGGCGAGGTGCGCGACGCCGCCGATCGCGCGCTGGCCGTGGAGCCGTACTCGGCGACGGCGTGGCTCATGCGCGCGGAAGGTAACCTCGCCAACGGAGACGCGCCGGCGGCGATCGGGGACACCGATCGGGCCTTGAAGATCTTCGCCGACTACCCGGACGTGCTGGCCACGCGTTCGATCGCCGAGGCACGGCTCGGTCACGCCGACGCCGCGCAGGCGGCGCGCGACCACCTGGCGGCGCTGGCCGCGTCAGGTGACGCGCGGGCGCAGCATCTGGTCGATAGCGTGCGCGCCGCGGAGAGGCCGCACGCCGGCGCGCCGCCCGAAGAAAAATGAAAGTCAGGAAATGAAAGTCGGTCCATGAAAGTCGCGCTGGTCCACGACTGGTTGGTCTCGATCCGCGGCGCCGAAAAGGTGCTGGAGTCGTTCTGCCGCATCTATCCCGGGGCCGACGTCTTCACCCTGTACCACGACGAGAGCGGCGTGCGCGTGTCGCCGGAGCTGTCCCGGCACACTGTGCGCGCTTCCTTCATCGAGCGCATCATGCGCGTCACCGGCGCCGCGCAGGCCACGTCGTCGTCGTCGCCGGCGGCGCGTATCGGTTTCCGCCTGCTGCTGCCGCTCTTCCCCCTGGCGATTGAGTCGTTTCGCCTCGACGGCTACGATCTGGTCATCTCGAGCCACCACGCGGTCGCCAAGGGAGTGCTCGCGCCGCCCGGCGCGTTGCACGTGTCGTACGTGCACTCGCCCATGCGCTACATCTGGGAGGCGGGTGGGGAGTATGCGCCGCGCGTGCCGGGTGGCGCTGCCGGGCGCGCGGCGTTCGGCGCGCTGGCGCACTACCTGCGGCTCTGGGATACGGCGAGCACCGCGCGCGTCGATGCGCTGGTCGCCAACAGCCGCTACACGCGCGATCGCATCCGGCGCTGCTACGGCCGGACGTCGGAGATCATCGAACCGCCCGTCGACGTCGCGCGCTTCGAGCGGGTCCCCGATCCGCCCGCCAGTCCGTCACAGCGATCCGATGGTGCGGCGCCGATGTTTCTGTGCGTCTCGGCGCTGGTGCCGTACAAGCGCGTCGAGCTGGCCGTGCGCGCGTTTCTCGGCCGCCCCGAGCGGCTGGTCGTCGTCGGAGAAGGTGCGGATCAAGCGCGGCTCGCCGGCATCGCCGCGGGCGCGCCCAACATCGAGCTGCGCGGCCGTCTCGGCGACGCCGTGGTCGATCGGTTGTTCGCCGAGTGCCAGGCGGTGATCCACCCGGCGATCGACGACTTCGGCATCGTGCCCGTCGAGGCGCTGGCCACCGGTCGGCCGGTGGTGGCGTTCGCGGGCGGCGGCGCGACCGATTCGGTGCGCGACGGCGAGACCGGCGTGCTCTTCGCCGAGGCGACGCCCGCCTCGCTGTCCGACGCGGTCACGCGCCTGCGCGGGCTGCGATTCGATCCCGCGATCCTGCGCGCCGAGGCGCGGCGGTTCGACCGCAACCTGTTCGAGCGTCGCTTCGCGTCGTTTGTCGACGCCTGCTGGCGGGCGCGCGAGCTACGCGCGACGGCGCCGGCATGACCAGCAGCGCGCCCCCGGCGCCCGAGCCGGCGCCCGACCGCAGCCGCGCGCGCGGTGGCCTGAGCGCCGACCTGCGCCGCGCGTTCGTCAACATGGCGGCCAAGGCGGGCTCGATCGCCGTCGAGCGTGCGGCCCAGCTGGTGCTGATGCTGGGCGCGGCGCCGATCCTGGGCGTGGTCTCCTTCGGCCGCTTTTCGTTCGCGAACAGCGTCACCGCGCTGCTGGCGTTCGGCACGGATCTCGGGCTGACGCTGTGGACCACGCGCGCGCTCGCGCGCGACCCGGTCGCCTCGTCCGGCGTGCTCGGCACGGCGTACCACCTGCGGCTCTGGGCGACCGTGCCGTACTTCATCGCGCTCGGCGGCGTGGCGCTGAGCCTGGGCCCGGGCGAGGCGCGGATCGCGATGCTGGCGATCGGCGTGGTCTCGCTGGCGCGCGCGCTGCTCGATCACGCGCGCGCCGTGTTCCGCGCGCGCGAGCGCATCGGCGACGAAGGCAAGGTCAACGCCATCGGCGCGTCGCTGGCGACGATCGGCGGCCTGGCGGCGGTCGCGCTCACGCGGCGCGGTCTGCCAGCGCTGGCGCTGGGCATGATGGTGGGGACGCTCGCGAGCGTGGTTTACGGGTTCGCGCTGCTCGGTCGCCGCTACGGTCCCTGGACCGGTCCGTTCGACCGCGTGCTCGCGCGCCGGATGTTGCGCGAGGCGCTGCCGTTCTGGCTCGCCGGCATCTTCTCGCTCGCGTACTCGCGCGGCGACGTGGTCGTGTTGCGCTGGCTCACGGGCGATGCCGAGGTCGGCGCCTACCGCGCGGCCGGCCAGCTCTACGACGTCGCGAAGACCCTCCCCGTCGTGGTGATGACCGCGATGTTCCCGCAGCTGGCGCGCCATTTCCGCTTCGCGCGCGCGCGGCTGCGGCGGGCGGAGTGGGGGGTCTCGGCCAGCCTGTCCGCCGCCGGTATCCTGACCGCCGTGGCGCTGGCGCTCGTCGCCGGCGTCGTGGCGCGGCGGATCTTCGGGCCGGGCTTCGCGCGCACCGTACCGGCGCTACACATCCTGTCGGCGGCGCTCCCGCTGGTCTTCCTCAACTGCGGTCTCACGCACTTCCTGGTCGCGCGCGATCTGGGCGTGGTCAACATGGTCTTCGCCGGGCTCATGGTCCCGGTCAACGTCGCCGCCAACGTCGTGCTGTCGCGGCGCCTGGGCGCGCCGGGCGCTGCCTGGTCGATGCTGATCACCGAGGCGGCGCTGTCGCTCTGCTGCCTGCTCGCGCTGTCCGTCGCGCGGCGCCGGGACCATGGCAGCGGCGGCGAGTCCACTGATGCACCGGGCGTCAGCGCGCGCCGCGGCCCGTGATGATCGCGGGCACCGTGCGCAGCAGGATCGCGAAGTCGAGCGCCAGGCTCCAGGTGTCGACGTACTCGAGGTCGAGCGTCATCCACTCGGCGAACGTGAGCTCATTGCGTCCGCTGACCTGCCACAGGCAAGTGAGGCCGGGCCGCATCGCCAGCCGCCGCCGGTGCCCGCCGTGCAGCGCCGCGGTCTCCGGCAGCACGAGCGGGCGCGGCCCGACCAGGCTCATGTGCCCGACCAGCACGTTGAACAGCTGCGGCAATTCGTCGAGGCTGGTGCGGCGCAGGATGCGTCCCAGGCGCGTGACGCGCGGGTCGTCGGCGATCTTGAACACCGGGCCGTCCATCTCGTTCTTGGCGGCCAGCTCCGCCTGCTCTCGCTCGGCGCCGAGACGCATCGTGCGGAACTTCAGCATCGAAAACGGCCGACCGTAGAGGCCACCGCGGCGCCGGATGTGCAAGATCTGCCGACCGATGAAGATGCGCACCAGCAAGGCCACAACCAGCATCAGCGGCGACAGCAGCACGATCAGCACGGCCGCCAGCACGCGGTCGAGGATCGACTTCAAGAGCAGCGTCGAGGCGTTCCCCAGCCGCCGGTGATAGACGGCGAAGTGCGAGTGGCCCACGGTCTCGACCGTCGGCGTCGGCAGCTCGAGGTCCTTGTTGCTTCCGTGATCGAGCGGCACGAACGCCGGCAGCCCCGCCTCGGCGCACAGCTCGACCAGCTCGCCGATCCGCTCGGCCGACAGCGTGGGCGACAGCACGACCTCGTCGATCGTCGTGGCGCGGAAGCGCGCCATCAACTCGGCGGGCTCGGAGCCGTGGCAGCGCTCGATGCGCCGGCCGCGCAGCCGCTGCATCTCCGACGCCATCTCGTCGGACGCCTCGCCGACCAGCAGCACGCGCGAGGCGCCGCGGTGCCGGATCACCCAGCGCCGCTGCACCGCCTTGGCGGCGAGCAACATCACCGTCGAGAGCACGACGAAGATGCCGATGAGCGATCGATTGAGCGGCGTCTGCGCCGCGACGAGAATCACCGCGATCGCGGCCGCGCCCCACATTTGCGTGCGCAGGACCAGCCGCACGACCTGCGTGCGCGGACCGGTGAGCGTCGCATGCAGGTGGATGCCGAGGCGCGCCGCCGCGAAGACCCAGGTCGGCAGGTAGAGCAACAAGAGGTAGGCGTATTCGCGCGTGTCGACCGGCGGCTTCAGCCCCGGTACCGCTCCCACGAGGCGCCCGTGGACCACGTGCGCCAGCAGCAACGAAACGATCAGCAGCAGCACGTCCTCGATCAGGATGACTTGCTCGATCGAGCGATCGCGGGTCACGGCCGACTTCCCCCGGGCGCTGCCGTTGCGCGTGCGCTCGCGATGGCGTGGCTGCGCTCGATGGCGATGCGTTCGAGCCCGACCAGCGCGCCCGCCAGCAGCCAGAGCAGCGCATAGGTCGGCGTGAACTCCAGGAAATAATCGAGCGTGCCGTGGACCAGATACGCGGCGAGCGCCGCGCTGACGCCGAAGACCAGCACGCGGCTGCCGGGGACGCTGGCCGCGCGCCGCGCCGTGCGCGCCAGCGCCACGATCAGCCACACGAAGGCCGCGAGCCCCGCGAGGCCCAGCGTCGCGGCCACCTCGATGTAAAAGTTGTTGGCGTGCAGTCGCTCGTCGGTCTGCTCGCGTCCGAGATAGCGCCCGTAGGCGCGGCGGAAGTTGTCCGGCCCGAGGCCCAGCAGGGGGTGATCGCGGAACGCGAGCAGGCCGGCGTACCAGAGCTTTCGTCGAGAGAACTCGTCGAAAATGTTCAGGTTGAGGGCAACCGTCGGCATGCCCTCCTTGCGCGACGACACGGCGGTGCCGACGGCGACGCGCTGGCGATAACCGGGCGCGCCGGCATCGCTGAACCAGGTCACGCCCTCGTGCACCAGATCCCACCAGATCACGTAGTGCCCCGGGCGCTCCGGTGCCTTGACCGACGCCATCACCTGCACCCTCGTGTCGGAGGGAACGTCCTGCGTCAGGTTGGTGCGCTGGCCTTCTAGCACCAGCAATGTGCGACCGTCGTTTGCCATCCAGTGATAACTGATCTGTACCGGCTTCTTGCCGCCAGCAGGCCAGGTGAGTGCACCGGTGTTGGTGATTGTGAGCCCGACCGTGATCTCGGCGCCGGGCGCCAGGACCTCGGGCAACTGCTCCGTGTCCGGTGTGGGCTCGACGATCGTCCCGTACCACGAACGCTGCTGCCAGAACCTCAGCCGCAGGGCCAGCAGGGGGCTGACCGCCTGCGCCACCACCGTGAGCACCAGCAACGCGCCGGCGAGGCCCCAGGCCATGCGCCGCAGCGCGCGCAGGTCGCGCGCGAGCGCGCCGATGCCGGCCAGGACGACCAGCTCGGTGATCAGGCCGGCGCGGCTGGCGGCCAGCACCAGCGCGTAGAGGATGACGACGCAGACCAGCGCGGTCGCGACGAGGATCTTCTTGCCCTCGTGCACGTCGACCCAGTCGAGCGCGAGCACGCCGACGGCCATCACCGTCGGCACCGCCGCCTCCAGGTACATCGCGGCGATGTTCGGATACTGAAACGGCCCGCTCGCGCGCGACAGTCCCAGCACGCCGAAGGTCTGGCCGTGGAACGCGCGGAGCAGGGCGGCGAAGTGGCCGCCGCCGATCTCGAACGCCATCAGCAGCGCCGCGACGGCGGCGCCGATCGCGAGGCCGACCAGCGTGCGCCAGACGACACGACGCGAGTCGAGCAGATCCGACGCCGCCAGGAACAGCGTCACGCCGCCGAGGCTGCGCAGCGCGAACTTGATCGCCGCGCCGCGCGCGAGCGGCGCGAAGATCGCCGACACCAGCAGCACCAGCGACCAGGCCGCGACCGCGCGCTGCGACTCTGGCAAGCGGCGCCACCAGCCGCGCACGCCGTCGGGGCCGCTCCACGGAAGGCCGCCGCGCCCGGCCGTTGCCAGCGCGCGCGCCGCGACCCACAAGCCGACGGTGGCGTAGAGAAAAACCTCGACGCTGGACAGCTGCAGCGGGCCGAGCGGCGCCACGGGCCGCACGAGCTCGAAGGGCAGCGCAGCCGCGAGCACGACCAGCGACAACTGGGCGAACCATCGCAGCGAAAAAACCGATCTCTCGCTATTCACCGGCGGCGGCAGTCTAGCTCAGTGGTAAAAGCGACCAAACGCGAAAGTCGCTTCGGAGTAGACTTTCGTGTTTTCGAGCCCCACCCATGAGCCGCATCCTCTTCGCCCACGGGCATCTCCTGCGCTTCGATAGCAAGCAGTTCGCCATCGGGAAGCCCTATCCCCCGTTGGCAACTATCACCGCGGCCGCGTTCCTGCGGTCATTGGGGCACGACGTCGCGCTCTATGACCCGACGCTCGACGAGGACACGCGTGGTTTTGCCGCGGCGCTCGAGCGCGCGCGCCCGCAAGTCCTGGTTCTCTACGACGACGTCTTCAACTGGTTTACGAAGATGTGCCTGTCGCGCATGCGCGACGCGGCGCTGGAGATGATCCGCCAGGCGCGCGCGGCGGGGATACGCGTGGTCGTATCCGGTCACGACGCCGCCGACGCCCCGCACGTCTATCTGCAGGCCGGCGCCGAGTTCGTGGTCGTGGGCGAGGGGGAAATCACGCTGGGCGAGCTGCTGGCGCGCATGGACGCAAACGCGGTTTCCCGAAATGGCCATGAACACGCCGCGCCCGTCGTCCCATCGGCGCGTCCGCGCTATGACGACATTCCCGGCCTGGTGTTCACCGATCTCGGCCTGCAGCGCCGCACCGGACCGCGCGCCTTGCTCAAGGAGCTGGACACGCTGCCGGTCGCGGCGTGGGACCTGATCGACATCGAGCGCTACCGCGCGTTCTGGCGCGAGCGTCACGGCTACTTCTCACTCAACGTCGTCACCACGCGCGGGTGTCCCTATCTCTGCAACTGGTGCGCGAAGCCGGTCTACGGCAACACCTATCACATCCGATCGCCGGAGCGGGTCGTCGACGAGATCCGCCTGCTGCGCGAGCGCTTCGCGCCCGATCACCTCTGGTTCTGCGACGACATCTTCGGCTTGAAGAAGCGCTGGCTCATGCCGTTCGCCGAGCAGATAGCGCGCGAGGGGTTGGTCACGCCGTTTCTGTGCCAGACGCGCGCGGATCTCATGACCGACGAGAACGTCGATGCGCTACGCCGCGCCGGCTGCGCCGAGGCGTGGATGGGCGTCGAGTCGGGTGCGCAAAGCATCCTCGACGCCATGGACAAGGGGATCACGCTCGACCAGGTGCGGGGCGCGGTCGCGCGCCTGCGAGCCGCTGGAATCCGTATCGGGTTCTTCCTCCAGCTCGGATACCCCGGCGAGCGCTGGCCGGAGATCGAGATGACCCGGCGCCTCGTGCGCGATCTGGCGCCCGACGAGATCGGCATCTCCGTTTCGTACCCGTTGCCCGGTACGAAGTTTCACGAACGCGTCAGCACCAAGCTGGGCGAAAAGCGCAACTGGAGCGAGAGCAGCGATCTCGACCCGCTGTTTCCCGGCGCGTTCTCGCGCGAGTTCTATCAGTCGCTGTCGCGCACGCTGCACGCCGAGTTCCGGACGCGCCGCGCACTGCGGGCCGCGCGGTTGCTGGCGCGCGATCCGCTGTCGACCGACGCGGGACGGCTGCGCGCCCTCGGGGGCCTCGCCGAGCTACCGATCTGGGTCGCCGGTCGGGCCCGACTGAGGCTGCGGCGGATGGGGATGGGGGCGCGGGGGTGAGATGAATCGCAGAGAGTGCGCAGGTGTCGCAGGAAACGCTAGACACGAAAACCCCGATCGCTATACTGCATCCCACATCTTCCTGGGCGAAAAAGGAGCTGACTAAGATGATTCGAAAGTTCTCGAGCTTGGCGATTTGGGTGGTCCTTGGTCTGGCCATCGCGCTGGCCCCGCTGGCTTGCAGCAGCGACAGCACGAACAACGATTCGGGCGCCACGCCCGACTCGTCGACCCAGGTCTAATCGGGCGTCTAATCGCGACGAATCCGGGCCGCTCACCGCTGATTGGGCCGGCGGCCCGGGTCATTCTCGTTTCGGCTGCGCCGCGGGCTTTCCGGCGGTGGTCACCTGTTGAACGTTCCTGGCGGTCCCTGCTGGGGTTTCGCGCGGATCAGCGTCGGTTGGAGCGTGCCTCGCCGGCGGTAGCGGTCGCGTGCGGCTGCGCTGCCAGTCGATCTGCCAGCGCGCGCCCCGTTTGATCCAGTGCAGCGGCCGCCGTGATTGCTCCGGGGTCGCCAGCGCGAAGTGATAGAGCTGGTCGACGCGCGCGAAGAAGCCTCGCGTGTGCGGGCTGTCGGGGCAGGCGAGGCGGGTGGCGTCCAGGTGGTGGCAGAGCTCGTGGAGCAGGGTATTGAGCAGCGCCTTCGGGCTCGACACCTGGCCGCGGACCGCCGTGCGCATCCAGACGCGGATTCGCTGCAAGGCCGGTGTGTAGTCGCCGAACAGCTGATAGGTGCACACGCCGTCGGTGATCACGTGCGGCCTCACGCCGAGCACTTTCACCTCGGGCGCGGGAACGCCATAGAAGCGCGCGAGCTCGCCGATAACCTCGGCGGCCGCCTTGCCGACGAGTGGTTTCTCGCCGCTCGCCATCGCCGTGAACAGCGAATGGGTCGCGGCGCGCACCGCCTCGGGAGGCGGAAGCGGCAGCACGAGGATTCCTTCGCTGCGCGTGAAATCGGCGCGTTTTCGTGCGGTACGCGGCGGCGGATCGGTGATCACGCGCGAAGTTTAGCCGCAAGAATCAGCGGCGATCACGCGACGCCGCGGCTTCAGTCCGCGTCCTGGTCACTGGGCTGGAACGTGATGAGGGGCTTCATCGGCAAGTCCTTGCCGTCCAGCTCGACCACGTGGTCCGTGGTGACGGCGAGGTTGCTCGTGCAGGTGGCGTCGCCGTCGTAGCTGAAGTGCGCGTGAAAGTCGCGCGACGACCGCGGCCGCAGGACGATGTCGCGCGAGAACGCGTCGGACGGATAGGCGCGGCCGTGGACGACCAGCGAAATTCGACCGGGGTGGATCGTCGCGCGCTCGGGCGCTCCATTGATCACGCGGAACATGAGATCGAGATCCAGCGTCGGCTCGTCGCCGGAGTCGGAGTTGTCCTGGAAGTCGCACATGTGATCGTCGAGCGCCAGCGACACGCCCTGCGCGCGCACCGGATCATCGACGCGTGCAAACACCTGGACTGAACAACCCGCGCCAGCCAGAAGGCTCCAACACAGGGTCGCCTTCCAGGTGAGGGACCGCAGCGTCGTCGCCCATCCCTCCGAGATTAGGTCGGACATTAGCGGTCTATAGGGTGTCCTGAACGCGCCCACACAGCTCACCTATCATCTTCATCGGTGGCGCGTCGATTTCTCGAAGTTCGCGTTAGACAGCGACGGCGGAGGCGCACCCGCGGCTGGGCCGGCGGCTATGTGCCACCGATCACGTCACGCGGTCAACCGCTGCCGGCGGCGGCGAGCAGCAGCGGCAGCGCGGCGGTGACGTGATTGACGACGGTGTTCGCCTGCTCGGCGGTGATGCCGAGCTCGACGATCGCCGGTGCGTCGCTCACGTCGGCGTGCGCGCCCGGCATCACGCGCGCGGCGATCACGTCGGCGGCGGCGCACAGATGCGCCGCGAAGCGCGTCTTGCCGTCGGGGGCCCTGTAGTCGTGGTGATATTCGGCCGCTTCGATCACGCCGGGCGGCAGCTTCCACGCGCGGCAGAGCGCGCCGCCGACGCGCGCGTGATGGTAGTCGAGCCGATCGCGCAGGATCGGTCCGTCGTTGGGATCCTCGAGCATGCCCGGTACGAGCATGCCCTCTTGCACGCAGCGCTCGAGCAGCACCAGCTCACCGACGTCATGGAGCAGACCTGCGAGGAAGCCATACTCGGATTCCACGCGCAGCATCTTCGCGAGCAGCCGCGCCGCCGCCGCCGACGCGAGCGTGCGCCGGCGAATGGCGTCGACCCGTGCCTCGAAGCCGCGCACGCGATACATCGTCGAGTTCGTCACCACCATCAACACGACGTCGCGGACGGCGTCGAGGCCGATGCGCACGACGGCGTCACGCACGCCGAGGATCGGCATGCGCGGCGCGAACATCGCCGAGTTCGCGATCGAGATGACCTGCGCGCTGATGAACGGATCACGCGACAGCGTTCGCTCCATCGCGTTGGCGTCGGTCGTCGAGCTGGTGCACAGCGCCAGCGCCTCGGCCGCGACGTCGGGAAGCGACCGGCGCAGCGCCTTGGTGTCGGTGACGATCGAGTCGGCGTAGTGATCGATGCGAATCAGCGCGGTCTCGGCGAACGCGACGGTCTTCGTCGAACGCGCGTTGGCAGCCGCCGTTGTCCCGCTGCGCGTGGTCGTCGCCGACGAGGGCAGCGCGGGCACCACGCCCGTGGCGCGCGCCGGCGGTAGGTTGTTCGGCGACTGCGTCGTCGTCTCCCCGGTACGGACGGTGCTGATCGTTACCGTGGACCGGCCGTTTGGGCTGGCTGCCATTCGCTTCGAATGGAAATTCGGTAGATGATGCGAAATACCTTAGGGCGCGCGACGTCCTCGCGCGCTGCCGCGCACCGCGCACGTTTCTTGGCAACTTCCGTCACCAAACTGACGCGCGCGCGGCCCGCGTCACCCTCCTGACGGGCGCCGCGCGCGAACGCGGCTGATTTCCCGGCGCTCGCGAGGGTACGCCCCTTGCTACGCAAGGGTCGCGGAGGAGCCCGATGAGCGAAGAGGAAGAGGCTGCCGCACCTGCGGCCGCGGCACCAGGGAAGAGCAAGGCGCTGCCGATCTTGCTCGTGATCAATACGCTGCTACTGACCGGCGTGCTGGTCTTCGTGATGAAGCGGCCCGCGGCGCACGCGGCGCCCGAGGGCGGCAAGCCCGCGGCCGAAGGCGCTGGCGAGCACGGCGGCGGCGAGGACAAGGACAAGGCGGCCGGCGGCGGCCACGGCGAGGAGAACGCCGGCCTGGGGCCGACGGTGCGCTTCGACAACTTCACGGTCCAGCTGAAATCGCTGGACGTCGATCGCTACGCCCACCTGGCGATCGAGATCGAGGTCGCCGACGAGCCGACCAAGGGCCTGGTCGAGAAGAAGGTCGCGCCGATCCGCGATGCGATCCTCAGCTACCTCAGCGACCGCACGCCCGACGAGCTGCGCGGCAGCGATGGCCTCAAAGAGATCAAGGAGTCGATGATCAAGAAGCTCGAGGACATCATCCCGGGCCATCGCATCCGCAACCTCTACATCACCGACTTCATCATCCAGTGACCCGCACCCACCAGACCCACACTTCAAAGTTGCACCACACATGACGTCACCCCTCGATCAGAGCGAAGTCGATGCATTGATGGCGGCCATCCAGGATGGCCGCGTCAGCGCTGAGCCCGGCGCCGACGAGTCGGCCCCGGTCCTGCCGTACGACCTGACCAGCCAGGATCGAATCATCCGGGGGCAGATGCCGACCCTGGATTCGATCAATGAAAAGATCGCGTCGGTCTTCGGCACGAACCTGGCGGGGCGCACGCGCCTCGACGTGCGCGCGGCGCCCGCGGCATCGACGCTGATGCAGTTCGGCGACGTGACCGGGCTGTTCGGCCCGCAGAACTCGGTGTGGATCCTGTCGCTGGGTCCGGGCCACGGACAGGCGGTGCTGATGGTCGAGCTGCCGCTGGCGCGCACGCTGCTGGCGGGCGCGCTCGGCGACCGCAGCGCGCGCACCGATCCCAACGCCGATGACAACCGCCACGAGCTGACCAACGTCGAGCGCCGCGTGCTGAAGAGCCTGCTCGGGATCTTCTGCGACGCGCTGGCGGTCGGGTGGTCCGATCTGCTGCGGTTTCGCCCCGAGGTGCAGCGCAGCGAATCGGACCCGCGCATGGCGATGATCTCCTCGGCCAACGACCTGACGATCCTGTGCGCCTACGAGGTCACCGGCGTGGCGGCCGGCCGCATACAGCTCGCGATCCCTTACTCCACCGTCGAGCCGATCAAGAAGTCGCTGACCGCGCCGCCGCGGCAAACCCGGCAGATCGATTCGCGCTTCGCGACCTCGTGGACGCGCGACCTGCGCAACGTCAAGGTCGAGCTGCGCGTCGAGATGGGGCGCGCGAAGATGAGCTTCTCGAAGCTTCTGGAGCTGAAGTCGGGCGACCTGCTGATGCTCGACGGCAGCGAGTCGGCGCCGCTGCCGATCTACGTGCAGGGCCGTCGCAAGATGACTGGAACCCCGCGGGTCGCGGGCGGCAGCATGGCGGTGACCGTGGAGCAGGGCCTGCGTCCGTTGCAGGGCCTCGAGAATTCCGCTGCCGGCCCGGGTGGCGCCGCGGCTTCGAATCCCTGAACACCTGAGACGAGGAGACGGAATGGACTCGAACGAGAACAACAATGACCAGACGCGCCGCCTGGACCTCTTGCTCGACGTGCCGCTCGACATCGCCGTCGAGCTCGGGCGCGCGCGCATGTCGATCCAGGACTTGCTGGCGCTGGGGCCGGGCTCGGTGATCGAGCTCGACAAGATCGCGGGCGAGGCCCTGGACATACTGGTCAACGACCGCCTGGTCGCGCGCGGCGAGGCCGTGGTCGTCAACGACAAGTTTGGCGTCCGCATCACCGACATCGTCAGCCAGTCGGAGCGAATCGCGCGCTTGCGCTGAAAGGACGGAACCATGATTGGAGCTTTGCTTTTCTTGCCGGCCAGCCTGCTCGCGGCCCAGATCACCATCACCGAGGTCAGCGCGGAGCGCGAGGGCGGCCGCGTCGCCATCAACGTCCAGAGCGACGCGATGATCGACCCGGAGGCGACGACCACGAAGCTGAGTGACGGGCAGCTCTATCTGTCCGTTTACGACGCGCACGTTCACGAGAACAACCGCGCCTGGCAGAACGACGTCGCCGACGGCGCCGAGGAGATCCGCGCGCATCGCCACAAGCAAAGGGTGGAGCTGGCGATCCCGCTCGGCGACAGCGGCTGTCAGGGCCCGGTCGAGCTGGAGAAGGCCGCGGGCGGATTGCGCGCGCTGGTCGGATGCGAGGGTGAGCCGCGTCCGAGCGCCCCGCGCGCGTCGCGGCCGAGCGTGGCGACGAGGACGGCGACGGTGCCGGAGACGGTGCCGGAGACGGTGACGCCGCGGGCCGAGGCCAGGCCCGAGTCGCGGGTCACGCAGGTGCCGCCGGCGGCTTCGCCGACGACGGTGAAGCCCGGTGCGCTCGGCGCAGCCCTCAAGGCCAAGCTCTCGCTGGATCCCGATCCGGCGCCGGCCGCCAAGCCGGCGACCGTCGTTCCACCCATGGCGCCTGCGGCGCCTGCGGCGCCCGTGGCGCCCGTGGCGCCCGTGGCGCCCGTGGCGCCCGTGGCGCCCGTGGCG
>CAZNCQ010000134.1:0-18958 GCA_964571275.1 uncultured Myxococcales bacterium | reverse complement strand
TGACCGGCGGCGGCGTGCGCACGTCGGTGCAGGCGGGGATGAGCCTGGCGCAGATTGGCGAGTTCTCGTTCATCATCGCCGGCGTCGGCGCCGCGCTCGGCGCCACGCGCGAATTCCTGTACCCCGTCGCGGTGACGGTGTCGGCGCTGACCACGCTCCTGACCCCGTGGCTGATCCGCGCGGCCGCGCCGGCGGCCGCGTTCGTCGATCGCAAGCTTCCGCGCGCGCTGCAGACGTTCGTCGCGCTCTACGGCAGCTGGATCGAGCGACTGCGCCAGCCGGGCCGCGGCCGCACCACCGAAGCGGGAGCGATCCGCCGCCTGGCCTGGCTGGCGTCGATCGACGGTATCGTGGTGGCGGCGATCGTGATCGCAGCGTCGCTATCGATGAAACGCCTGGCGCCGTGGCTCGAGCAGTCACTTCACCTGAGGCGCGACGTCGCGCGCATCGCCGTGCTGCTGGGCGCTGCGGCGCTGTCGCTGCCCTTCCTGGTCGGCATCGCGCGCGTGGCGCGGCGCTTGGGCGTCACGCTGGCGGCGATCGCGTTTCCGCCGGGACAATCGGGAGGTGTGGACCTGGCGGCTGCGCCGCGCCGCGCGCTGGAGGTCACGCTGCAGGTGGCCGGTGTGCTGGTCGTCGGTGCGCCGATCCTGGCCGTGACCCAGCCGTTCCTGCGCGGGGTCGAGACGGCCACGCCGCTGCTCCTGCTCGCGGCGTTGCTGGGCATCGCCTTCTGGCGCAGCGCCACCAACCTGCAAGGGCACGTGCGCGCCGGCGTGCAGGTCATCGTCGAGGGGCTCGGCAAGCGCCTGCAGGACGAGACGGCGCGCGCGCCCGGCACGCGCGAAGCGCCGCTCGACTTCGATCGCCTGCTTCCCGGGCTCGGCGCGCCGCTGGCGGTGCGCCTGGAAGAGGGCAGCCCCGCGGTGGGACGCACGCTGGCGGAGCTGAATCTGCGCGCGATCACCGGCGCGACCGTGCTGGTGATCGTGCGCCAGGGGCAGGGTCTGGTCCCGGCGGCCGACGACGCGCTCGAGGTCGGCGACGTGCTCGCGCTCGGCGGAACGCGCGACGCGCTCGGCTCTGCCCGACAGATTCTGGGCGGCGATGTCGCCGCCACCGACGGACGGGACGCCGAACCCTAGCGTCGAAACCGGCTCGATCAGCGCCGTTCTCGACGGGCGGAGACAGTGTAGGCGGCGCGCGCAGGCGTGGTTGTCGACGGTCTTCGACGGGAAAAAGCCCCGAACTCTCACCAACACGTCACGCCGCTGGGACTCGCGTGAGGCCGAAACGTTACGATTCGCCTGCAAGATCCTGGGCATGAGCAACAGCCTAGAGACCTTTCGGTGTTGACGCGAGCTCGCAAACTGGCGCACATCTCGGACCTGCACATCGGCCGCAGCGTCGAGAGCGATGCGCGCGCCCAGCGCCTCTGCCGCGCGATGGTCGACGCCCGCGTCGATCACGTAGTGGTCACCGGCGATGTCACCCATCGCGGCCGCCTGCGCGAGCTGGCGCGCTTCGAGGAGACGTTTGCTCCGCTGCGCCTCAGCGGGCGGCTCACGGTGATCCCCGGCAACCACGATCGCCTCGGCGACGACGTGGGCGATGCGATCATGGCCGGCGAGCGTGTGCAGGCGAAGATTGCGCCCGGACTGTTCATGGTCCAGGTGAACTCGACGGGCCTGCACAACCGCTCCTGGCTCAACGGGCACGGCCAGCTCGACGAGGCGGACCTCGACGCCGTCGACGCGATCCTGCCGCAAGCGCCGCCCGACCACCTGGTCGTCGTGATGCTGCACCACCACCCGCTGCCGCTGCCCGAGGACCGCGCCGTGGAGCGGCTGTCGTCGTGGATGGGTTGGCGGTTCACCCACGAGCTGGAACGCGGGCGCGACCTCTTGGAGCGCATTCGCGGCCGCTGCGACCTGGTCCTGCACGGCCACCGCCACACCCCCTGCGAGCGCCGTCCCTTCACCCAGGCCCGCCCCTTGCGCGTGTTCAACGCAGGCAGCTCGACGGAGCTCGGACGGGCCTGTATCTTCACACACGTGGCAGGAACGCTCGTGAGTGAACCGACCTGGCTGGACGCGCACGCCGTGGTGCCCGACGACGTCTGGCCGGAGACCGTCGAGGCTTTGGAGGACGGTCAGAGGCAGCCGGCGTTCTGAGCGACGCCGGCGCCACCCGCCCCGCGTCGTCAGCGCCGCTGGTGGTCGCGATTGAGATGGGGCTCGGCCATCTGCGCGCCGGCGACAGCCTGGCGCGCGCGATAGGCGTCCCCTTGCTTCACGTCGACCGCGCGCCGCTGTCGGGCGAGGACGAGCGACGGCGATGGGCCAAGAGCCGCCGCTTCTATGAAGCGGTGTCGCGCATCTCGCAGCTGCCGTTCATCGGTGCGCCGCCGCGCACCCTGCTATCGGCGATCACGCACATCCCGCACCTGCACCCGCGGCGCGATCTCTCGCGCCCGTCACTGACGCTGCGCTATCTCGAACGGCAGATCGTCCGCGGCCTCGGCGGCGGCCTGGTCGCCGAGATGGAGCGCACGGGCGCGCCGCTGCTCACGACCTTCTTCGCGCCGGCGCTGGTCGCCGACCGGCGCGGCGCCGGCGACGTTCACTGCCTGGTCACCGACTCCGATATCGCGCGCGTCTGGGTGCCCAGCAACCCGGCGGGAAGCCGCATCCGCTACTTCGCGCCCACGGAGCGCGCGCGGCAGCGGCTGCTCGCTTACGGCGTCGCGCCGGAGCGGATCACACTGACCGGGTTCCCGCTGCCGGATGAGCTCCTGGGTGGCCGGGCGTTGCCGACGCTGCGGCGCAACCTGGCGGCACGGCTCGAACGCCTCGATCCGCGTGGCGTCTTTCACGAGCAGCACCGCCGCGAGCTCACCGAGTGGCTAGGGCTGCAACCCGAAGCGGCACGACAGGCCCGGCAGGCGCCGCTCTTGACGTTTGCGGTCGGCGGCGCGGGCGCGCAGGCGGGGCTCGCGCCGCGATTTCTCCCGTCGCTGCGGCCGGAGATCGAGGCGGGGCGCCTGCGGCTGGCGTTGCTCGCCGGCGTGCGCGCCGACGTCGCGTCGTCGTTCCGCGCTCTCGTGGCCCGTCTCGGTCTCCACGACCACCCGGGCGTGCGCGTCGTCGGCGACGAGGATCTGGACGGCTATTTTCGCGCCTGCAACGCGCTGCTGGCCGAGACCGACATTCTCTGGACCAAGCCCAGCGAGATGACGTTCTACGGCGCGCTCGGGCTCCCGCTGCTGCTGGCGCCGCCGGTCGGCGCGCAGGAACGCTACAACCGCCGCTGGGCGGTCGAGAACGGCGCTGGCCTCGAGCAACGCGACCCACGTTTCACCGGCGAGTGGATCGCGGAATGGCTGGCCGACGGTACGCTGGCGGCCGCCGCCTGGGCGGGCTTCCGGCGCCTGCCCAAGCTCGGCCTCTATCACATCCTGGATCAGTTGCAGGTCAGCGTCGTGCAGTCGACGATCAACGACGAATCCGTGCAGCTCTCGTAGTCGCCGGCCCCGCAATCGGCCACCGTCGAGCAGACGGTGTTGGCGGGCCAGCACGTCGCCGGCACGGAGCCGCGTGCCGGACAGCCGACGGGAAAGCTGCCGCTGCAAGGCAGGCACATGTTGCTGCTGCAATCGAAGTACTCAGAGGGCGCCTGACCAAGGCACGATCGATAGACGCCGGAACAGCTCGTGGTGCTGTTGCAGTTGGTGCCGGCGGTCCAGCAGGTGGCAGGGACGCCGTTCGCCGCCGGACAGAAAACAGGATAGGGCGTCGACGACGTGCAGGTCCGGCCAAGAGGCCCGGCGTCGCGGATCAACGTGACGTTGCTGATGCAGAAGTGAAAGCTGTCGGAGCTCAGCGTCGTCGTCGGAATGCTGAAGTCCATCGACACCAGCTGCGTCGGATCCAGTCCGAGGCCGTAGGGGGCGATCACGTCGGCCCAGTAGATCCGATTCGTGCCGACGAAGACCGGCGACGGTGGATAGGCCGAGGTCGCGGCCCAGTACGCAGGCCCGCCGAAACCGAGATCCGTCCCGGGCGTGACGAACTCGATGCGCAGACCGTTGGACGGCACGACGTCGATGTCGAACTGGATGCCGGTGATGCTGTTGGCGAGCGCGTTGAACGTGCCCTTCGCCGCGCTCATCCCGGGCGTGTTGAAATCGAATCCGATCGACGCGCCGTAGATCGCGCCGTAATCGGGTAGACCCGTGGTCAGGTTGTTCACGACGCGCGCCGCGATGCCGGCCGCGCACATCTTGCCACCCGTGTTCGGGAAGCCGGAGTCCGTCTGCGAGGGGCTGGTGAGCAACGAGCAAGCGTTCGCTGGATGACCCGCCATCTCGCACCCGCCGGTCGCCGTGGTGCCGTCGGGCCCGATGCCGTCGCTGAAGCCGTACCAGCCGCCCTGCAATCCGAGCGCGTTGCTGCCGGGGGCGATCCAGCCGGTCGGATCGGGCATGAGCACCAGGCCGGAGCCGACGAAGCCACCGCTGCCGCCGACACCTGAGTTGCCGCCCGTGCCGACGTGCCCACCCATGCCGAGGGCGCCACCCGCGCCGCTGCCGCCGGAACCGGAATGGCCGGCCGTTCCGCTCGCGCCGGCGTTGCCCATGGCGCCGCCGCCGCCGGTGGAGCCGCCCGACGGTGTGGTCGATCCGCCCGCGCCCGACGAGGATGTGCGCAGCGCATCGGGGTTCGGATAGCAGCCCGCGACGACGGCAGCAGCCAGCACCGGCAGTGCCATCAGGGGCGACGCGATCATCCCTGCGAAGCGGCGGCCCGCGGTTCCCCTCCCCTGCGGCATTGGCGATTTGCGATTAGAGGCGAGGCGGTGTCCCTCGTCAAGCCCGTGCGCGCCACACGCGCAGGCGCGCCGGGACGAACGAGGGTGCGGGAGCGGGCGCAATCGAGAGCGCGCTGCCGCGCCCGACAATCAGGCGATTCGAGCGCCAGACGATCGATCGGCGGCAGAGGCCGTGCACCCACGCCGCGCCGGTGAGCAGCTCCTTGAGCGGGACGAGCACCAGTGAACGCAGGCCGAACCAGCGGCCGCGCGAGAGGCGCCCGGCAACGGTATCGGCCAGCGCACGCGTCAGCGCGCAGAGCACCCAGGCCAGCGCGACGGCGCGCGACGGCCAGAGCGCGAGCGCGCCCGTCGCCAGCAGAACCGGGTTCAGCAGCAGCAGCCCGAGGTACGCCGTCAGGCCGGCGCACTGGTGCTGCATCACGCTCCAGCGCGCGTAGCGCGAAGCGAACGCCGCCAGCGAGCGGCGCACGGTGACGCACTCGACCACGACGTGCCCGAGCACCACGCGCTTGCCCAGCGCCTGCGGGATCAGGCGGCCGAGAACGAAGTCCTCGGCCAGCACGTCCTTGACCACGATGAAGCCGCCCAGCGCGGCCACGTCGGCGCGGCGCATGGCCATCGACTTGCCGACGACGTAGCTCTTTCCGCACAGCGCGCGCGCCGCAACGATGCCGGGGCTCATCGTGCCGGTGATGTGGAGGTTGTCGAGCCGCGCGCCCCAGGTCGCCCGCGACGCGCCCGTGCGCTCCTCACCGCTGCCGGCGATGGCGTGCGTCACCAGGCCGACGGTCGGATCCTCGAGGCACGACGCGATCTCGTCGAGGTAGCCGGAGGGCACGCGCGTGTTCGAGTCGCTGACGACCAGGATGTCGGCGCGCGCGGCCGCCGCCAGGCCGAGCAGCTGGTTGACCTTGGGGTTGAGGCCCGGCGCGCCGCGCTGGATCACCACGCGAAAGCGCGCCGGCCACTCGCGTACCGCCTCGGCCGCGACGGCGTACGCGGGATCGGCGGCGCTGGCGACGCCGAGCACGACCTCGTACTCGGGATAGGGAAGCGCGGCGAACGAGGCCAGGTTGTCGGCGAGCTCGTCGTCGAGCCCGCACAGCGGCTTCAGGATCGAGATCGGCGGGCGCGCGCGCGGCGCCGGCGTGCGCCGCGAAAGATGGCGCGCCAGGATGACGATCTGCAGCACGACGATCGCGATGCCGATCGCGGACGCGACCAGCAGCGACATCGATGCGAGATGTGAAAAACTCTCCATGGTCGTCGCGCGCGAGGTGCGCGCTCCTCGACTCGAGCTCGTACGCAATCGAGCCTACGAGAGCCGCTTGTCGGAACACGCCGATTGGCGTGCCGATCCGGCAAAGATCGCGTGCCGTTTACGTGACGACCACGTGATGTACGGTCGACGGAGCGGTTCACCCACGCGGGGCTCAGCGCTGGACCCGGTCCGGGAGCTCGTTGGGATTCCCGCCGGTGCCGGACCCGACCGGAAAATGCATGGCCAGGCGCGCGCCGACGACCTCGACGGCGTGGACGACTCCGCCGGTCCGATCACCGTGACGAAACGCCTGCGCCAGTGCCCCGGCCGTCGCCTCCCAGAAGCCGTCCTCGACCCTGCGGTGAACGGCCTCATCGCCGAGGATCGCGACGCCGCGCCGCCAGGGCGCGACGAAGATCAGCACACCGTTGCGATCGCGCGTGCGATCGATGTGCAGGCGCACGAACGCGCGCTCGGCCGCGCGCCGGACGTCGCCCCAGAAATAAAACCGCGAGAGCGCGACGCAGATCTCGCCCGTCGTCGCGCGCTCGGCCGCGCCGATCGCGCGCTCGACGGCGCCGAGATCGATGCCGTGCACGACAGCGCTCACCACGACCCCGACGCGCCGCCGCCGCCGGAGCGCCCGCCGCCACCGGAGAAGCCGCCGCCGCCGCCACCGCCGAAACCACCGCCGCCGCCACGTCCCGATCCGATGCTGAGCAACATCAGCCACGCGAGCGACGGGTGGGTGACGACGAAGCCGATCACCAGCAGCAAGACCACCCCGCCGATGACGAGCATCCAGACCGGAACCGGCGCGGGCTGCGGTGGCTCCGCGATGCCGGGCGCGGTGCCATCGGCGCCCAGCGTGCCACCGATCGCACCGAGCGCAGCCGCGACGCCGGCGCGGATCGCTCCGTCGCGATCGCCGGCGCGAATGCGCGGCAAGACTTGCTCCTCGATGATCCGCTTGGCGATCGCGTCGGGCAGGCGGCCCTCGAGACCGTAGCCGACCTCGAAGCGGACGTGATGATCGTCGGCGAAGACCAGCATGAGCAGGCCATCGTCCAGGCCGCGCCGGCCGATGCGCCAGCGCTCGAACGCGTGCACGCCCCAGTCCTCGATGGGCACGCCGCCCGTCGTGCGATCGATGTAGACCAGCACCTGGTGCCCGGTGCGTCTCGCGTAGTCCGCGAGACGCACGTCCAGGTCCGACGCCGTCGCGGGCGTGAGAAAGCCGGCGCGGTCCGTGACCCAATGCTCCGGCGGCGCGGGAATCGGCGTCTCTGCGCGCGCCGGCGCTGCGGCCACCAGCGGCGCGGCGGCCAGCGCGACGAGGAGAAGACCGGCGGCGCGGCGCAAGACCAGGGCTCCGCCGTCAGAACTGGACGTGAGGCGCGGTGGCTGCCCCCGCCTGCGCCTTGAAGTACGACTTCTCGGCGAAGCGTTTGCCGAACATGCCGGCGATCACCACCGTCGGAAAGCTGTCGCGCGCCGAGTTGAACGCCTGCGACGCCTCATTGAAGCGCATGCGCGCGACCGCGATCCGATTCTCCGTCCCCTCGAGCTGCGCCTGCAGATCGCGAAACGCAGCGGTCGCCTTGAGATCCGGATAGCGCTCGCTGACCACCAGCAACCGCGACAACGCCGACGACAGCGCGTCCTGGGCCTGCTGGAAGCGCTGGAAGGCCGCCGGATCCTCGGCGATCTTCTCGGTCGCTTGCGGCGAGACCTGACCGACGCGCGACCGCGCCTCGGTCACGGCGGTCAGCGTCGACTTCTCGAAGTTGGCCGCGCCCTTGACGGTCTCGACGAGGTTGGGCACCAGGTCCGCGCGCCGCTGGTAGACGTTCTCGACCTCGGCCCACTGCCCCTGGACCCCCTGGTCCAGCCGGACCAGTCGGTTGTAGTCAGCCGCGGCCCACAGGCCCAGCAGCGCGGCCACGACGATGACGCCGATTGTCGCCTTTCCCATTCGGACAGAAGATAGGCACCGAAGCTCGACCGGCAACCCTCGATGGAATCTCCGACCCCCGTCTCCTCCACACCCCTGACCTGGCAGGACCGCCCGCTCACCGAGCTCCGGCGGATCTCCTGGCCGATAGCGGTCTCCATGCTGTCGTACAGCGTGATGACGCTGGTCGACACCCTCCTGGTCGGCCACCTCGGGCGCGCACAGCTGGCCGGCGTGGGGCTGGCGGGCGTTGCGTCGTTTCTGTTGCTCTGCTTTTCATTCGGGACGTTTCGCGCCGCCAACACGCTGGTGGCCCAGGCCGTGGGCGCCAACCGGCCCGACGAGAGCCGGGCGACGATGGGCGCCGTGCTGGCGGCCGCGATCGGGCTCGGCGCGCTGACGCTGGGAGCGGGGCAGCTCGTCGCCGAGCTGCTGCACCACTTCGCGGCGACCGCGGCGGCGGGCGACGCCGCGCGAACTTACATGCAGATCCGCAGCCTGGGTGCGCCGCTGGCGCTGCTGTTCGCGGGGCTGCGCGAGGTCTGTTACGGCCGTGGCGAATCGCGCGCGCCGATGCGCGCGTCGCTCGTCGCCAACCTGGTCAACATCGTGCTCGCCTACGTGTTCGTCTTCTTGCTCGACCGCGGCGTCGCCGGTGCGGCCACCGCGACGGTGATCGCTCACGGCACCGAGTTCGGGTACCTGGCGGTCACCCAGCTCGCGGGCGGCTTCGGGCTGCGCGCCTGGCGCGTGCGGCATCTGATGGCGCTGGCCCGTGTCGGATTGCCGCTGGGCGTGCAGTTCACGCTGGAGCTCGGATCGTTCGCGCTGCTCTCTTTCCTGATCTCGCGGCTGTCGGAGATCGAGATGGCGGCCCATCAGATCGCGCTGCAGATCATCCACTTCTCGTTCATGCCGGCGTTCGCGGTCGGCGAGGGCGTGGCGGTGCTGGTCGGACAGGCGGTGGGCGCCGACCGCGACGATCTTGTCCGGCGGATCGCGCGCCTGGCCACCAAGGCGACGACGGTCTACACAGGCGCCTGCACGCTGCTGCTGATCTTCGGCGCGCCGATGCTCGCGGCGGCGTTCACCCACGACGTGGCGGTCGTGCGCAGCACCGTCGCGCTGCTGCACATCGCGGCGGCGTTCCAGGTCATCGACGCGTCCAACCTGGTCGCGCGGGGTGCGCTGCGCGGCGCGGGTGACGTGCGTTACGCGGCCGTCGTCGGCGTGGTCACCTCGTGGGTCTGCACACCGCCGCTGTGCTGGCTGCTCGGCTACCAGCTGGGGTTGGGCGCGCGCGGCGGCTGGCTCGGCATCTGCCTGGAGGTGTTCGTGAGCGCCGCGCTGATGTGGTGGCGGCTGCAAACACGCGGATGGGCGGCGGCCGCGGCGCTGTCCCGCGCGCGGCTCGCGACACCATCCCATCGCGCTGTCGCCTGAGCTGGGGAGCGACGCGTCGGCCACGGCGGCGTTGGTCACGCTGTCGACGGACGTGTCACTTCGATGGCACCGAGACGTTTCGGCAACGTTGCCACGTCGGATGCGCCCGCGGCGGATAGTACCGTCAACAATAAACGGAGAAGACGGGATGTTCGAATACGACAATATGGAGCCGGGGGATCTGGTCGAGCCAGAGACGCTCATGTCGGCGGCCCGCGACCTCTCGGCGCTGGGACGCTCGGTGTCCGGCCGCTCGACGCCGCTGCGGGCGCTGCCGATCAAGCAGCCTCTGTTGCTGACCTCGGAGACGACGGTCGCCGAAGCCGCGCAGCTGATGATGGAAGAAGACGCGCGTGTTGCGTTGATCGTTTCGGGTGAGCGAGTGCTGGGCATCGTCACCGAGAACGACGTGTGGCGCGCGATGACCGTGCATTTCGTCGGTTGAAGGTTCTTGCTGAGATTTGACGAGGGGGATGGGTGACAGCTCCGGTCGAGTGAGCGGGAGGTATCGGGCGAGACAGGTGGTGGTTGCAGAATCGGAGGGTTCGAGGGTGTAAAGGGCGGATCAGGGGGAGGGACCGGAGAGCTCTTGGTCGCCCCGGCCACAAGGCCGGGGCGACTTTTCTTGGCTGGCGAGCCAGCGCGCCGACTTGCGTGCGGCACCTCGCACCGATACGGTGCCGCCGGTGCGACTGCTGAGGTTGGTCTCGGGGCTGGTCCTGATCGGCTTCCTCGCACCGCGAGCCGCGATCGCGGAGACGTATTGCCCCATCGTGGCCGGCGCGGGCGTCGCGGCCGCCGGTATTCCCGGCGAGGTGCGGCTCGCCTGGATTGACGCGCAGCTCGCGCGCGGCGCGCACAAAGCGAAGGTGTGGACCTGGGGTTGGGGGATTGGCATCGGCGCCGCCACCATCGCCAACGTGGTGCCGATCCCCTTCGTGGCGCGCGAGGATCGCATCGATTGGTACACCGGCGCCGCGACCACGATTGTCGGCATCGTGCCGCTGCTGATCGCGCCGCTGGACGTGATCGGCGACTCGCGCGCGCTGCGCGAAAAGATGGCGGCCCGGCCTCCGGCGCCCGCCGGTGGCCGTGACCGCCCGGACGTTTGCCCGCTGGTCGCCGACGCCGAGGGCCGTCTCATTCGCGATGCCAAGAATCAGGCGGATGGGAAGCGCTGGTGGCTGCACGCCGGCAACGTCGCGCTGAACTTCGGCGTCGGGCTGTTTCTGGGGCTGGGCTACCACCACTGGGGCGCGGGCGCTTTCAACGCCGTGAGCGGCTCGCTGATCGGCGAGGCGATCATCCTCACGCAGCCGACCGACACCATCCGCGATCTGGAAACCTACCGGCGCGGGACCCTTTCGTACGGCGTCCAGTTCTGAAGCGCGTGCCTAGCCTTCGCGCTTGGCTTCGAGCTCGGCCCAGCGCGTGTAGAGGCGATCGACGTCGACGCGGCGTTCGTCGATCTGGCGCAGCAGCTCGATGAGGCGGACCGCGTCGCTGGCGTTCTCGGGGCGTTCGCTCTCCGCGATCGCAGCCTTCAACCCCGCCTCGGCGGCCGCGATGCTGGTTTCGATGCCGTCGTATTCGCGCTGCTCCCGGTAGCCGAGCCGCTTCTTCGCCGCGCCGGACCCGGCCGCGCTCGTCGCAGACGCAGCCCGATCGGCCGCCTTCGCGACCGACGCCGCTTCCCGTTTCTCGGCGCGCCAGGCCTCCCACTGGGTCAGGCTCGCGAACGGCACGACGCGCGCGCTGCCGTCTTCGTTTGCCGCGTCCTCGGGTTCAGAGAACGCCAGGATCGTCGTCGCGACCTGATCGAGGAAATAGCGATCGTGCGAGACCAGCAGCACCGCGCCGGGAAAGCCGGTCAGCGACTCCTCGAGCACCGCGAGCGTCGCCATGTCGAGATCGTTGGTGGGCTCGTCGAGCACGAGCAATTGCGCGGGCCGCAACATCAGCTGGGCCAGCAGGAGCCGGCTCTGCTCGCCGCCCGAGAGCTTGCCGACCGCCATATCGGTCTGTTCCGAGGAAAAGAGAAAGCGTTCGAGGTATCCGCGCACGTGGACGCGCGCTCCGCGGTAGAGCACGAAGTCGCCGTCGGGACAGACGGTGTCGGCGACGCTGCGCTCGGGATCGAGCGCGTCGCGGTTCTGCGCGAAGTACGCGACCTCGAGCCCGTCGGCGCGCGCGACCGTCCCCTCGCTGGGCGGCTCCTCGCCGAGCAGCACGCGGATCAGCGTCGACTTGCCGCACCCGTTGGCGCCCAGCAGGCCGAGCCGAACGCCCGGCCCCAGGTACGCGTCGACGCCGCGGAAGATCACGCGCTCGCCGTAGCTCTTGCCGATGCCGCGCGCGTCGATGAGGCGCTTCGTGCGGCGCTCCTGCGCCTCGAAGCCGAGCGCGACCGTTCGCTGCTGGTTACGCGTCCCCAGCTCCGCGACGTCGGCGGCCAGCGTGCCAGCGCGCTGGATGCGCGCCTGCTGCTTGGTGGAGCGGGCGGCGGCGCCCCGGCGCAGCCATTCGGTCTCGCGGCGCAGCGTGTTGCGCAGCACGACCTCGCGCCGCTCCTGCGCGTGCATGGTCTCGTCCTTGACGCGAAGGTAATCCATGTAGTCGCCGGCGACGCTGAGCAGCCCGCCCGCGTTGCGCCGGTCGAGCTCGAGGATCCGCGTCGCCACGCGCTGCAGGAACAACCGATCGTGGGTCACGGTCACCGTCGCGAACGGCGCCGCAGCCAGCAGCTCTTCGATCCACTCGATGCTGGCCACATCCAGGTGGTTGGTCGGCTCGTCGAGCAGCAGGAGGTCGGGGTGGCGCGACAGCTCGCGCGCGAGCGCGACGCGCTTCTTCCAGCCGCCGGACAGCGAATCGACGACGGTCGAAGGCGAGATCCCGGCACCGCTGCCACGTCCGGCGAGCGCGAGCTTCGCCATCACCGTTTGCGCCTCGCCCTGGCGCTCCCAATCGTCGGCGTCGAGCCCGTCGCGGACGACCTGCTCGACGGTGGCGCCGGCCGGCAGCTGCGGCACTTGCGCCAGATGTCCGACGCGCAAGCCACGGCGGCGCGAGATCTGGCCACGATCCGGCGACAGGGCGCCGGCGAGGATCCGCAGCAGCGTCGACTTTCCCGCGCCGTTAGGGCCGATCAGGCCGACGCGTTCGCCGTCCTCGATCGTGAAGTTGACGCCGCTGAACAACGGCCGCGCGCCGAAGCCCGCCTCGAGATCCTGCGCGCTGACCAGGATCGCCATGCTCAATCCCGGCGTTTACCGGCCGGGTGCGGCTGCTTCGGGCCGGGTTTGAAGCCCGCCGGCCGCGTGGCGTGCGACCGCGTGAAGGGCCGGTGGCCGCCCTGACCCTTGCCGTCGTGCGCCTTCACCGCCAGCGGTTTCATCGGGTGCGGCTTCGCAGCGTGCGGCTTTGCCGCGTACGGTTTCGCGGGGTGCGGTCTCGGCGCTTCCGGTTTCGCAGGATGCAGTTTCACGGCATCCGGTTTCGCGAGATGTGGTTTCACTGCCGCATCCCATTTCGCGGGGTGCGGTTTCACCGCGTCCGGTTTCGCCGTATCCGGCTTCGCGGGATGCGGTCTCGCCACTTCCGGTTTCGAGTGATGCGCACTCGCGGGCGCAGCGGCAAAGGTCGCACCGGCTCCGTCGGCGCGTTCCATGCGCACGTGCGGCGCGCGCGGGTCGGTCTGCGCGGCGGCGAGCGCGAAATCAGCCGCGGCGTCACCGGCGATCTCGAAGATCGTCTCCTGGGGACCGATGCGAATCGCACCGACCTCGCGCCGGGTGACGCCCCCGCGCCGGCAGATGAGCGGCAGCAGCCAGCGCGGATCGGCCTGGTCCTTGCCGCCCAGGTTCACGCGAAACCGCACGCCCTCGCGCGCGAAGTCGCCGGGCGCGCGCTGACGCGGCGGGGGCTCGCCGCCGCCACGACCGAAGCGGCGATCGCTGTCGGCCGACGGCAGCACGACCGGGAGCAACTTCTCACCCGCTGGCAATCGCCCGAGCTCGCGCTCGAGGAGCCGCCGCGCGAGCTTTTCGACCGGGAGCTTACCGCGAAATGGCGCGAGCAGATCGTCGGCGTCGCCATCGCCTTCGCCGTCGGCCGCGGGTTCGGCGGCGTCGGCGGGCGTTTCCGCGAGCAAGCTGTCGATGAGCTGCGTGCGCGCGGCCGCCGCGATCTGCTTGGCCGACGGTGGCGCGGTCCAGGCCACACGAACACGCGCGGTCGCGAGCAGGCGCTCGGCCTTGCGGCGGTCGGCCAGACTGGCGATCAGCACCGCGGTCCCCTTGCGGCCGGCGCGCCCGGTGCGCCCGCTCCGGTGGGTCAGGGACTCGGCGTTGAGCGGCAGGTCGGCGTGGATGATCAGATCGACGTCGGGCAGGTGCAACCCGCGCGCCGCGACGTTGGTGGCGACCAGGATCCGCGCCTCGCCCTGGCGGATCTGATCCAGCGCGCGGTCGCGCTCCGCCTGCGCGCGCTCGCCGGAGATCGCCGTCGCCGCGAAGCCGCGCACGACCAGCTCGCGATGCAGAGCGCCCACCCCGTCGCGCGTCGTGCAAAAGACGATCGCGCGCGCATCGGGCGAGGCACGCAGCAGGTTCACCACCGCCGCCAGGCGATCGCCGCCAGCGATCAGGTGCGCCGCGTAGGTGATGTCGTCGTGCCCGCCGCCAGCCGGCCGTGTGCCCGCGCCCGCGGAGCCCTGGCGCGGATCGATCGCCAGGGCGTCGCGCTGAAAGCGCCGCGCCATCGCGCGAATCTCGGGCGGCAACGTCGCCGACAGCAGCAGCGTGCGCCGCTCGACGGGCGCCGCGCCCAGCAGCGTCTCCAGATCCTCGCGGAAGCCGAGGTCGAGCATCTCATCGGCCTCGTCGAGCACCACCACTTGCAACTGGCCCAGCGCCAGCTTCTCCCGCCGCATCAGATCGACGAGCCGCCCCGGGGTGCCGATCGCGACGTCGACGCCGCGGTGAAGCGCGCGCAGATCGCCGCTCACCGCCGTCCCTCCGGTGAACGAGCCCAGCCGCAGCGCCGTGCCGGCCAGCAACCAGCCGAGCTCCTCGCGCACCTGCGCGGCCAGCTCGCGCGTCGGGACGATGACCAGCGCGCGCGGCGCGCCGGGCGTGCGCGCGCGCACCTCCTCGAGGAGCGTGGACGTCAGCGCGGCACCGAACGCGATGGTCTTGCCCGATCCGGTCTGCGACGAGACCAGCAGGTCGCGCCCGTGTGCCGCCGGATCGAGCACCGCGGTCTGAACCGGCGTCGCCAGGTCGTAGCTGCGCGCCTCCAGCGCCTGCAGCAGCGCGGGCGGTAGCTCGGCGCCGAGATCGGAGAAACGCGTCGGGTCGTTCAAAGGACTGCCCTCATGGGAGCGGGAGGTCTACCCCAAGATGGGGCGCGGGCGGAGGAAAAAGCCCCGGTAGGAGGCCGAAGGCGCCGACGGGGGCGGGAACCGACCTGGCTCGAGCGCCTGCAAAGACGCGCCGCGAACGGCGCCAGATGCGCGGAAGTGGCTGGAAAATGGGCGAAGTCGGGCCAGCGGAATAAGATGCCGCCATGACGTCGACCGCGATTCTCCCGCTGTTGTGGTTGGCAGCCGCGCCCGGCGCGACCGCCGCGAAGCTGCCCTCCGATCTGGCCAAGGAGATGGCCGACGCCGTCGTCGCCGTCGACAAGGTTCTGGGACTCGAGAGCTGGGCCGCCCAGGGCGACAAGCCCTGCATCGATCGCGGCGGGCTGGGCGCGACCGCCAAGGACGTCGGCGTCGAGGAGACGCGCAAGTGCGCGGCGACTGGCATCGGAAAGGGGCTGCCGGCGCTGGGTAAGTCGTACGCGCTCGCGATCTTGATGGCCGACATCGGACCGGTGACGGTGGTCGCGATCGGCACCGGCGACGCCGCCGGCTGGGGCGCCTACTCGTGCGATCCGGGACGGAAGTGTCCGCCGACCAAGCTCGACGCGACGAAGAAGTGGGGCAAGCGCCTCATCGAACGACGCGACAAGGCCTGCGCGCAGGCGAACACGATCTGGTTTCCCGAAGGGCAGAAGGCGTGCGAGGGGGCGGCGGCGCCGGCGGAAAAATAGCTACGACACGAAGACCCGCGCGTTCCTGAAGATGCGCATCCAGGGCGAGTCTTCGTTCCACGTTCGCGGATGCCACGACATCTGCACGCTGCGAAAGACGCGCTCGGGGTGCGGCATCAGGATCGTCGCGCGGCCATCGGGGGTGGTGAGCGCGGTGATGCCGCCCGGCGAGCCGTTGGGGTTCTGCGGGTAGCGCTCCGCGACGCGGCCGGCGCCGTCGACGAAGCGGGCCGCGACCAGGCCGCTCGCGTCCAGCGCCTCGCGCGCTGACGGTGACAGCAGCTCCGCGCGTCCCTCGCCGTGGGCGACCGCGATCGGCGCGCGCGAACCGGCCATCCCGGCGAACAGCACCGACGGGCTCTTCTCGATCGTCACCAGCGCCAGTCGGGCCTCGAACTGATCGCTGCGGTTGCGCACGAAGCGCGGCCAGAGCGTGGCGCCCGGGATCAGATCGCGCAGGTTCGACAGCATCTGGCAGCCGTTGCATACGCCCAGCGTGAAGGTGTCGCGGCGCTCGAAGAACGCCGCCATCTCGTCGCGCGCGCGCGCGTTGAACAGGATCGACTTCGCCCAGCCTTCGCCGGCGCCGAGCACGTCGCCGTACGAGAAGCCGCCGCACGCCGCCAGGCCGCGAAAGCCGTCGAGGCGCGTGCGCCCGGAGATGATGTCGGTCATGTGGACGTCGACCGGCTCGAAGCCGGCGCGCAGGAACGCCGCCGCCATCTCGATCTGGCCGTTGACGCCTTGCTCGCGCAGGATCGCGACGCGCGGCCGCGCGCCGCGCGCGAGGTACGGCGCGGCGACGTCGGCGTCGGGATCGAAACCCAGCGCCACGGTCAGGCCGGGCGCCTCCGGGTCGACGCGTCCGGCTTGTTCCTCGTCGGCGCAGGTCGGATCGTCGCGCAGCGCCTGCAACGCATGCGTGGTCTCCGACCAGATGCCGCGCAGCCCCGTCCGCGCCTCGTCGAACATCGCTTCACCGCCGCGCCGCAAGACCACGCGGTCGCCGGGGTGCGGGCGTCCGACGGCATAGATCGATCCAGCCAGGCCCTGGCGCGCGAAGATCTCGGCGACGCGCGCGGCGTCGCCCGCGCGCACCTGCACCACGGCGCCCAGCTCTTCGTTGAACAGCGCGGCCAGCGGCGCGTCGTCGATGCCCGGCAGGTCCGCGAGCTCGCACTCGAGGCCGACGGCGGACGCGAACGCCATCTCGAGCAGCGTCACAAACACGCCACCGTCGCTGCGATCGTGATACGCGAGCAGCAGCTCCGCATCGCGGGCCTCCTGGATCGCGGCGAAGAAACCGGCGAGCAGCGCCGGACTGTCGAGATCGGCCGGCTCGGCGCCGACCTGACCGTAGACCTGCGCCAGCGCGGATCCGCCCAGGCGATTCTTGCCGCGCCCGAGATCGACGAGCAGCAACGTGGTGTCGCCGGCGTCGGTGCGCAGCTCCGGCGTCAGCGCGCGGCGCACGTCGGTGACCGGCGCGAACGCGCTGACGATCAGCGACAGCGGCGCGGTCACGCTGCGCGCCTCGCCGGTCTCCTTCCAGACCGTGCGCATCGACATCGAGTCCTTGCCGACGGGGATCGCAATGCCCAGCGCCGGGCAGAGCTCGCGGCCGACCGCGCGCACGGCGTCGTAGAGGCGCGCGTCCTCGCCCGGGTGACCGGCCGCGGCCATCCAGTTCGCCGACAGGCGCACGTCACCGAGGCGCGCGATCGGCGCGGACGCGATGTTGGTGATGGCCTCGGCGACCGCCATGCGCGCCGACGCGGCGGCGTCGAGCAGCGCGACCGGCGCGCGCTCGCCGATCGCCATCGCCTCGCCGGCGGTGGTGTCGAGGCCGGCGGTGGTCAGCGCGGCGTCGGCGACCGGCACCTGCCACGGGCCGACCATCTGATCGCGCGCGCACAGACCACCGACGGTGCGATCGCCGATGGTGATCAGGAACGTCTTGTCGGCGATCGCCGGCAGCCGCAGCAGGCGCAGCGCCGCCTCGCGCAGATCGATCGACATGGCCCCGTCCGCGGACGGGGCCGCTTCGCTACCCGCGGTACCCTCCGAAGCCGCCGCGACCATGATGGGCTCGAACGGCTGCAGCGCCGGCTGGGCGTGCGCCACGGTGCGCGTCATCTTGGGCGGCTTGCCCAGCAGCACGGCGAGCGGCATGTCGATCGCGCACCGCTCGAGCACGCTGTCGTCCAGCCGCAGCACCCCGTCGTCGGTGGCCTCGCCGACGACGGCGAACGGACAGCGCTCGCGCTCGGCCAGACGCTCGAACGCCGCGAAGCGCGCGGGCGCAATCGCCAGCACGTAGCGCTCCTGCGCCTCGTTGCACCAGATCTCGAGCGGCGACATGCCCGGTTCGTCGCTGGGCACGCGCCGCAGATCGAAACGCGCGCCGCGGTTGCTGTCGTTGACCAGCTCGGGCAAGGCGTTCGACAGCCCACCCGCGCCGACGTCGTGGATCGAAAGGATCGGATTCTCGGCGCCGAGCGCCCAGCAGCGGTCGATCACCTCCTGGCAGCGGCGCTGCATCTCGGCGTTGTCGCGCTGGACCGATGCGAAATCCAGATCCTCGTGCGACGAGCCCGACGCCACCGACGACGCCGCGCCGCCGCCGAGGCCGATCAACATCGCGGGACCGCCGAGCACGACAATCGGCGCACCGGCCGGGATCTCGCTCTTCTGCACGTGCTCCGCGCGGATGTTGCCGAGACCGCCCGCGACCATGATCGGTTTGTGGTAGCCGCGGACCTCGAATCCCCGCGGGCCGGGCGCCTCGATCTCGAGGGTGCGAAAATATCCGCACAGATTCGGGCGGCCGAACTCGTTGTTGAACGCGGCGGCGCCGATCGGCCCCTCGAGCATGATGTCGAGCGCCGACACGATCCGGTCGGGCTTGCCGTAGTCGTGCTCCCAGGGGCGGATGGCACCCGGCAGCCGCAGGTTCGAGACCGAGAACCCGCACAGCCCGGCCTTGGGCTTCCCGCCGCGGCCGGTCGCGCCCTCGTCGCGAATCTCGCCACCCGAGCCGGTGGCCGCGCCCGGATACGGGGAGATCGCCGTCGGGTGATTGTGGGTCTCGACCTTCATCAAGATGTGCGCTAGCTCGCGCGCATAGCGATAGACGCCGGTCTCGGGATCGGGGAACAGCCGTCCCGCGAGCGACCCTTCGATCACGGCCGCGTTGTCGCGGTAGGCCGAGAGCACGCCGGCCGGCGAGGCCTCGGTGCTGCGGCGGATCATCTGGAACAGCGTCTCCGCCTGCGGTTCCCCGTCGATCACGAAGGCGGCGTTGAAGATCTTGTGGCGGCAGTGCTCGCTGTTGGCCTGCGCGAACATCATCAGCTCGACGTCGGTCGGAT
>CAZNCQ010000133.1:5613-18973 GCA_964571275.1 uncultured Myxococcales bacterium | reverse complement strand
GCATGAAGTCGATCAGGCGCACCTCGCCGTCCTCGGTCTCGAGGTCGGTCTCCAGAACCAGCGTGCCCTGGCGATAGCGGCGGCGCACGGAGCGCACACGCGCCGACGGCGCGATCGACCATCGGCCGTGCTCGCGCGCACCCAGCAGCGCCGCGAAGCAGCTCCCCGAATCGAAGCGTGGGAACGGCGCCCAGTCGATCGAGCCGTCCTTGGCCACCAGCGCGGCGGTCTGGGTATCTCCGAGCAGCGCGTAGTCTTCTATACGGGTCATGGCTGACCTGCTTCCAGTAACCATCCGCGGGCGCGTCGGCTACGGCGAAGTTGTCGATGTTGCCGTCAGCGCACCATCGGAAGCAACAGCTCGAAGACCGCACCCGGGCCGTCGGCGGCGGGGCGGTTGCTGGCGGCGATGCGGCCGCCGTGCTCGACCGCGATGTTCTGGCTGATCGCCAGGCCCAGGCCGTGCCCGTTCGGCTTGGTCGTGAAGAAGGGGTGGAACAGCATGCGCTGGTCGCCGGGCGTGATCCCGGCGCCGTGGTCGGCGACGGAGATGGCGACCTCGTCGCGGCCCAGCACCACGCGCCGGGTCGCCACCACCTCGACGACGCCGCCCGACGGCATGGCCTGCGCGGCGTTGGCGAGCAGGTTCGCGATCGCCTGGCTCACCAGCAGCGGATCGACCTCGAGCGGCGGCAGCGGCTCGGGCTCCGACCGCGCCAGCACCACGCAATTTCGCTCGAACGTCTCGCGCGTCGCCGCGACCGCCGCGTCGAGCAGCTCCGCCACCGGCGTGACCTGGACCCGCGGCGTCAGCGGGCGCGCGAAGTTGAGTAGCCGCCCCATCAGCGCCTCGACGCGCGCGATCTCGGCGCTGAGCGCGCGCGCCGTCTCTCGCGCGCGGTCCGGATCGTGCGGGTGCGTGCGCGCCAGCAGCTGCACCGCCGCCTTCATGCCGGCCAGCGGATTCAACACTTCATGCGCCAGCTTGGTGGCGAGCTCGCCGATCGCCGACAGCTTCTCGCTCTGGATCAGACGCCGCCGGTGCTCGGCCAGCGCAGCGTCGGTCTCCTCGAGCTTGCCGATCAGCGCCGCGACCTGATCGCCCAGACCGTCGAGCTCGCCCTTATCCGATCGGACCTGAATGCGCGTGCGCTCGGCCGCGGACTCGACCTGGACCTGAAGCTCGTACATCGGCTTGGTGATCCGACGCGCCCAGAGGAAGCCGACCAGCAGGCTCGCCGCCGCACCCGCGAGCGCCGTGCCCACCAGCAGGCGCGCCAGCCGCCGCAGCGACCGCTCCGATCCGGCCAGCGCCGCCTCGCCCTGCCGGCGCTCGCGCGACCCGAACTCGCGGAACGCGGCCAGGATGTGATCCAGCCGAGTCTGGTTCTGGGTGAGCGTGATCTTGGCCCGCGCCTCGTCCCCGGCGTCGAACTCCTGCACCGCGCGCAGGCGCACCGCGTGGTAGTCCTCGTACTCGCGCGACATCGTCGCCAGCAGGCGGCGCGCGTCGTCGGTGGTGACCGACGCGCGCGCGCGCTGCATCCAGACCTGGAACGCCCCGCGGCTGGTCTCGAGCTGCTCCAACCGCTTGCGGTCGCGCGTCAGCATGTACTCGGCGGCGAACCCCTTCTGGTACAGCAGCGCCGAGAACGCGCTCGCCTCGTCGAGCAGCGCCAGCTCACGGCTGACCGCCGCGCGCGTGTCGCGCGACAGGTTGCCCAGCGACACCAGCCCGACGGCGCACACCACCCCGACCGCGGCGACCGTGCCCAGCGACGCGAGCGCCAGCCGCATCGACAGGCGCGACCCGGACCGCTTCATCGAGGCAAGTATGAGCTACTTGAGGATGAAGTCGTCGCGGCGGTTCTCGGCGTGCGCTTCGTCATCGTGTCCGGGCGCTTTCGGGTGCTGGGAACCGTAGCTGACCGTCTTGATGTGAGCTGCGGGGATGCCGAGCCTGGTCAGGTACTCTCTGGCCTGGAGCGCGCGATGCTCGCCCAGCGCCAGGTTGTACTCGACGGTGCCGACCTCGTCGCAGTTCCCCTCGATCCGCACGCTGGTGCCGCGATCCTGGGCCAGCACGGCGACTTTCTGTAGCACCGGCCGCGCGTCGTCGCGCAGCAGCGCCGAATCGAAGTCGAAGTAGACCGCGAGCTCCTTGTTCGCCTTGCTGTCGTCGACCTGAGCGACGGCGGCGGCAGCGGGCTCGGGCCCGCGCTCAGGCGGCGGCGGCCGGCGGGCCGGCGGCTCGGCGGCGACCGTGGGGTGAGCGGGCGCAGGCGCTTCGGTCTGGGTGTGCGAGCAAGCGCCCGCGACTCCGATCACGAGCAGCATCGACCACAGATGGTGGTCGAGCTGAGTGAGCACGTACTGCGACACGCGGCGATTCAGGCGATTCGAGGAATGGGGACTCATGCGTCAGGCTCCTTTTCCGAAGGGGTGATCTCGACGAAGGACCAGAACCGGCTGCGCAATCTCCGCAGGCTGTCGAACGGATCGGGAGCGGCGCGCTCGATCAGGTAGCGCAGTTTGAGCAACAGGGTCGCCGGTGCCGCGAACAGACTGCCCGGCGACGCGGCATCCAGGTACGCGCCATCCGCCGCGCAGATTACCCGTCCCACGACGACGATCCGGCTCTCGTCAGCCAGGGGGTGAAAACGGGCGAGCAAGACGCGCGGCGCGGTGGGGACGGTCGAGGCGATGGCGTCGGTTGGCACGGGATGGCTCCGCGCGCTCGGTGTTGCATCGGACGGACCAACCGCGGGCGCCGCCGGATTCGCGACCCGGCGTGACCGGAGACTCCTATCGCGGCACAAAATCACCCGGACGCCGTGGCGCGCGCCTGATTTTGGAACTCGTCAGAGGTTGGTGCCGACGTTGCCGAACGTGATGCTGGGCCCGAAGAGGAACGACCAGTGACTGGCCAGGGGAGAGCTCGGGTTGGTCGGATCGATGGGGTAGTCGTTGCGCAGCTCGTAGGCGATCCACGCATGTAAGTTCACCGACGCCTGCGACGGCTCGCCGCGGTTGCCGATCGGCACGCTGACGCCGACGCCGCCCAGCACCGCCAGCGTGTGCGGGAAGCCGGGCGTCGCCGCGAGCCCGATGCCCATCGCGCCGAACTCCAGGCCCAGCAGGCCCTCGTGCCCGTCGCGATCGAGCCAGGTCAGCCGCGACAGCGCGCCAAAGTTCAGCGTCAGCACGTCGGTGGGCTGGGTGATGTGAAACAGGCCGGTCGGAATCGCGGCCGTCGCGTAAAAGCGCAGGTGCCCCTCACCGACGACCACCGCCCACTGCGCCGAGGGCAAGTTGACGTGTAGGTCGTCGCCGCCGACGTCGTGCGCTTCGTCGACGATGTGTGACACCCGCACGGTCAGCCGATCGAACTGCGCCTTCACGCCGTGGATCCAGAACACGCGCGGCTCGGCACCCGGCCGCAGCACCATGCGCTCGACCAGGTGCGCGTCGGCGCGCGCGTTGTCGTCGACCTTGGTGACGTTGACCTCGACGGAGATGTCCTGAGTCCCATCCTCGACGCGCAAGCGCTCGCGGTGAATCAGCAGGTGGCAGCTCTCGCGCTGGCGAAACGGGATCGACGCCTGCGCGCCGGGCGCGATGCGCTGCGCGCGGCCGTGGCGATCGGCGCAGATGAGCTCGAGGAGCGGCGTCGTCCCCATCGTCGCGGCGCCGAGCGGCGCGGGCACGCTCGCCTCGCGCACCGGCCGCTGCAGCGGCTCGTCGACCACGGCGAGATCGGTCGATGCGAAGACGTCGGGCAGCGTGTCGATGCGATAGCCGAAGCGCAACGCAACGAAGCCGCCGGCGGCGGGCTCGCCGCGGATGCGCGTCACGCCCTTCTGCAGGCTCACCTGGTAGACCGACTCGATCGGCAGCAGCACCAGGCGCGCGTGGTCGCCGCACGGGCAAGCGTGCACGATCGCGTCGCGGTTGGTCGGGATGAAATCGACGCGCCCAAAACCGTCCAGCTCCAGGTTGGCGCGCGGCTGCGGCGAGGGTCGCGTCGCCGCGCGCGCCACCGCGATCACCGAGCCGTCGGGCTCGGGCCGCGTCGCGACCACGGTCGCCTGAGGGCTCTCGAGCTCGCCGATGCCAAGCTGTACGTAGATGCCATCGCGGACGTGCTCGACGCGCTGGACCTCGGCGCTCTCGCCGTTGACGGTCCAGCGCAGGTTGCGCGCGTCGCCTCCGCAGCGCTCGTCGAGGCGCACGATCACGCGCGTGCCGTCGGCGTGGCGCAGCGGATCGCCCGAGACGATCGCGGCCGAGCAGTGCAGGACCGCCAGCGTCGCCACCTGCGTCGTGTCCAGCGTCTCGCCTTTGCGGATCGAGACGTGCGGCGCCAGGCGCATGCGCAGGGTCACGTTGACCGCGGACGCGGCGACCGCGCGCACCTCGACGCCGGTGTCCTGCAGCTCGCAGCGCGCCTGACCGCAGTCGACCGCCGCCACCGCGTCGGGGTGCACCAGCGCCACCCGACCAACGCCCGCGGCGAGATCGATCGTCGACGTGGCCGGCAGCAAGTGATCGACGATGATCCGCGCTGGCTTCAGCGGGGCTGACCCCGGGGCGGGCGCGGGCGCCGCCTTCGCCGCATTGGCTGCGTCGGCCCCGACCGCTTCGACGACCACGCGAAACACCGAGGCGAGGGGCAGGTTCTTGGGAACCGCGAACACGCACTGCTGCGCGCCACCGACGGGCTTGGGATCGCGGCAGACGTCGTCGCCCGAGGTCGCGGGCGGTCCGGGCGCGGTCCAGCCGACGCGCAGGCCGTCGAGGCGCGTTCCCTTGACCTCGAGGCGACCCTCGTCGGGGAAGAAGACGATGCCGGTGGGATCGATTTCGGGGGGCGCGCGCGGGCCAACGGGCGCATTGGTGTCGGCGGCGCGGGCCGGATGAGCGCGGGCCACGAGCGCGAGCCAGCACGCGGCGGCAGCGAGCGCGGTTCGCGTGCGCGAGGTGAAAGGGTGACGGCGGAGGCGGCGGCGGTGCATGTGCGAGAGCAAGGAGGTCCGGCGCCTCCCCGCGCGAGCGAAGCAAGAAGTAAGCCCCAAGCGCACTGCCGAGACGATGCGCTGGTACGACTATAAATCATCCGCGCGTCATCCGCGCGCACGAGCGCCGGTCGATTTTCGAGCGCGGCACGGGCACGGGCAGGCGCGCACCCGTGCACGTCACGCGCGCCGGTGTATGAAATCCGGTGAGGGAATCGATGACGGCTGACGACGGACCCAACCGTGTCGCTCCCGCAGAGCCGCGCACGCCGGCCGAAGCGCGCGCGGCCGTGGCAGCGCTGGTGCGCCGCTACGGTTGGAACGCGACATCGTTCCAGGTGCTCGAGCCGGGCTACGGCTACTTCTTCACCCACGACGCGACCTCCGACGGCGATGCGTGCGTCGCCTACGTCGACACCGGCAGCGCCTGGGTCGCCGGCGGCGCGCCGCTGGCGCGTGACGATCGCATGGCGGCGGTCGCCGATGCTTTCATCGCGGCGGCCCGCGCAGCCGGGCGCCGCGCTTGCCTCTTCGCCACCGAAGAGCGCTTCACGGCGCAGTCGCGGCTTCGATCGCTGCCGATCGGCGAGCAAGCGGTCTGGGCTCCCGACGACTGGCCGTTGGCGCTGGCGCGCAGCCGGCGCCTGCGCGAGCAGTTGCGGCGCGCGCGCGCAAAAGGCATTCGCGTGCGCGAGGTCGACGCCGGCGAAGCCATGAAGCCCGGCACCCCGACGCGCGCTGCGATCTCGGCGCTGGTCGAACGCTGGCTGCGCTCGCGCGAGCTGGCGCCGATGGGATTCCTGGTCCAGATCGATCCGCTGACGCTGCTGCCCGAGCATCGCCTGTTCCTGGCCGAGCTGCCGCCGGCGTCCGTGCGCGACGAGCATGACGCCACACTGGTCGCGCTGCTGTCGATGGCGCCGATCTATGCGCGCAACGGCTGGTCGCTGCAGCACCTGATCCGCACGGCCGATGCACCCAACGGCACGACCGAGACCCTGATCGATCGCGCCATGCGCTGCGCCGCCGGCGCCCAGGCGGATTTGTTGACGCTGGGATTGGCGCCGCTCGCGGGCGACCTGCCGGCGCCGCTGCGGCTCGCGCGCCGCGCGGGGCGCGCGCTGTTCGACTTCGAAGGGCTGCGCGCGTTCAAGGCCAAGCTACGGCCCGCGCGCTGGGACCGCGTGTTCCTGTCGTTCCCGCGCGAGGTCGGCCCGGCGCGCGCCGTGCTCGACGTGCTGGCGGCGTTTGCGCGCGGCGGCCTCTTGCGCTTCGGCCTGCGCACCCTGATGCGCGGGCCGATGCTGATCGTGCGCCTGCTGGCGTGGCTGCTGGTCCCGTGGACGGTGATGCTCGCCGGCGTCGACGCGCGCGTCTGGTTTCCGCGGCCCGCCGTCAAGTGGGCGTGGGTGATCTTCGACGCGATCCTCGCGGTCGCGCTCGGCGTGCTGCATCGCCGCTGGCGCGACGGGTTGGCGCTTGCCGTGACCGCGGCCATCGGCGCCGACGCGCTGGTGACGCTGACCGAAGGGGTCGTCTGGAATGCCCCGCGCACGTCGACAGCCGGCGGGTGGGCGGCGCTGGCGCTGGCGAGCGCCGCGCCGATCGCCGCGTTCGTGACGCTGTGGCGCGTGCGCGCGCGGGGACGTGCAGCGCGCGCCGCGACGTGATCGCACAGGCTACCGCGGGCAGCAGCGTCAGCCGCCGCCCGACGACCAGACCGCGCGCAGCCTCGCCGCGACGTCGATACGTGGAGGCCCGGGCGCGACGGTGGGATCGTCGGGTGCGTCGCTCGCGAGGGTCACGCGGTCGAAACGATCGAGGATCGCGTCGGGGATGAAGCGCGTGCGGGGCGCGTAGACGTGGCGATCGCCGAAGCGGGCCTGCTGCCGCACGAAGAAGCGCAACGGGTGAACTAGCGCGAGAACGTTCTTCGCGCGCGTCATCGCGACGTAGAGCAGGCGGCGCTCTTCCTCGATCTGCGCGGGATGCCCGGTGGCCAGGTCCGACGGCATCGACCCGTCGGCCGCGTTGAGGATGAAGACGCTGTCCCATTCCTGCCCCTTGGCCGAGTGGATCGTCGACAGGATCAGGTAGTCCTCGTCGAGGTGAGGCGACCCGGCTTCGGCGCCGGTCGCTTGCGGCGGATCGAGCGTCAGGTCGGACAGGAAGCGCTCGCGCGACGGCGCGGCGGCGGCCAGCTGCTCCAGCTGTTCGAGATCGCCGAGACGCACGCGCGCATCGTCATAGATCCGCTCGAGGTGGGGTTGATACCAGCGCCGCACCAGGCCCATCTGCGCCGCCCACGGCGTCGCCGAGCCAGCCGTCGCGCCGCACAGGAGCCCGAACAGCGTCGCGAATGCCGGCCAGTCCACGGCGGCGGCGGCGGGCGGACCGAACGACGCCAGCGCCGCCGGCAAGGCGATGCCCGCCGTGCCGACGTCGCCCACGTGCCGCACCAGCCGATCGGCGATGCGCGGCCCCATGCCGGGCAAGAGCTGCGCGACGCGAAACGCCGCCAGCGTGTCGCGAGGGTTCTCCGCCCAGCGCAGGCAGGCGAGCGCATCCTTGACGTGCGCCGCCTCGAGAAAGCGCAGCCCGCCGAACTTCACGAAGGGGATGTTGCGCCGGCCGAGCTCGACTTCCAGCGCGTCGCTATGGTGCGCGGCGCGGAACAACACCGCCTGCTGGCGCAGCGGCACGCCCGCTTCGCGCCGTTCCAGGATGCGCCGGACCACGAAGTCGACCTGCGCCAGCTCGTCGGCCACCGTGGCCAGCTGCGGCCGCTCGCCGCCCTTGCGCAGCGAGTAGAGCTGCTTGTCGTAGCGCTCGGACGCGAGCGCGATCACCGCGTTGGCGGCGTCGAGGATCGGCGGTGTCGATCGGTAGTTCTGCTCCAGCGTCACCACCGCGGCCGGCGGGTCGTAGAGGCGCGGAAACACCAGGATGTTGTCGACGCACGCGGCGCGGAAGCTGTAGATCGCCTGCGCGTCGTCGCCGACGACAGTGACGCCGCGGCCGTCGGGCTTGAGGCGGCGCAGGATCTCGGCCTGCAGCGTGTTGGTGTCCTGGTATTCGTCGACGAGCACGTGATCGAACAGGCCGCCCACGCGCGCCGCGAGCGCGGCGTCGCTCATCAGATGGAACCAGTAGAGCAGGAGATCGTCGTAGTCGAGGACGGCGCGCGCCGCCTTGGCGTCGACGTAGGCGGCGAAGAGGTCGCGCAACTGCGCCTCCCACTCGAGGCACCAGGGAAACGCCCCTTCCAGGCCGGCGCGCAGCGGTTCTTGCGTGTTGACCGCGCGCGAGTAGATCGCCAGGCAGGTCCCCTTGCGCGGAAAGCGGCGGTCGGTGCGCGCCAGCCCGCGCGTGTGGCGCAGCTGATCGAGCAGATCGGCGCTGTCCTCGCGATCGAGCAACGTGAACGCGGGCGCGAGGCCGATCGCGGGGGCGTGCTGGCGCAGCAGGCGGTTGGCGATCGCGTGAAACGTCCCCGCCCAGGCCAGGCCAGCGTCACCGGCGCCCGCACCCGCGTTGCGCGCGGACCGCGATGATGCGTTCACCAGGCGGGCCGCACGTCGGGTCATCTCCTGCGCCGCGCGCCGCGAGAACGTCAGCAACAGGATGCGCCGCGGGTCGGCGCCGCGCGCGATCAGGGTGGCGACCCGATGGGCCAGCGTCTGGGTCTTGCCGGTGCCCGCGCCAGCGACGATCAGCAGCGGCCCATCGGGGCTGCCGGCCGCCGCGCGCTGCGCCGGGTTGAGCCGATCGCCGCCCGCGACGTCGTCGGGCGGAACGGCGTTGGCCGGAACGTCGTCAGAGCGATGTCGCGCCGCCTGGCTGTCGTGCATCGCTCGAGACTATACATATGTTCAGGCTTCGCAAGTTCGTGCGATTCGGTCGAGGTTGACACCGCCACCCTCGCTGGACAGGGTAGCGGCCATGGCCAGCGAAGCGACGTGGTCCGCGGTCGACGACTTCATCGCGAGCGCCCTGATTCCGCCCGACGACGCGCTCGCAGCGGCGCTACGCGACAGCGATGGTGCCGGGCTGCCGCCGATCAATGTCACGCCCGCGCAGGGCCGCCTGCTGCACATCCTGGCCCAGACCCAGGGCGCGCGATCGATCCTCGAGGTCGGTACGCTGGGCGGCTACAGCACCATCTGGCTCGCGCGCGCGCTGCCGCCAGGTGGGCGCCTGGTGACGCTGGAGATCAATCCGGCCGCGGCCGAGATCGCGCGCGCCAACCTGGCGCGCGCCGGGCTCGACGGCGTCGTCGAGGTGCGCGTCGGCCGTGCGATCGACAGCCTGCGCGATCTGATCGCGCGCAAGCAGGCGCCGTTCGATCTGGTGTTCATCGACGCCGACAAGGTCGGCAACCCGCAGTACTTTCGCGCCGCCCTCGAGCTCACGCGATCGGGCAGCCTCATCGTCGTCGACAACGTCGTGCGCGGCGGCGCGATCGTCGACGAACGGAATCACGACGCCAACGTGCGCGGCACGCGCGAGCTGTACGAGGTCATGGGCGCCGAGCCGCGCGTCACCGCGACCGCGATCCAGACCGTCGGCAGCAAGGGCTATGACGGCTTCGCGATCGCGCGCGTTCGCTGACGGCTGACTACGGCGCCAGCACGGGCACGAAGTCGCTCTTGTCGTTGATCATCGAGTCGAGCCAGGGCTCGAGCACCGTGCCGTTGGTCGCCGACGTGGTCATCGTGCCGAGCAGCGTGTGCTGCTCGCCGGTGATCAGGAACGGGTGAAACGCCTGGCTGGGGATCAGGCGGTCGTTGACCATCTGCAAGAGATCGGTCTGGAACTGATCGGGCGTGAGCATGAAGTAGGTCCGGATGGTCACGTCCTGCAGCGACGACAGCAGCGCCATCCGATCGTTCGGGTAGCTCTTGGTCAGCGTCGTTTCCAGCAGCGAGAAGTCGGTCTGACAGCCGGTGCAGAGATCGTCGATGAAGCCGCCGATGTTCCAGGCGCTGATCCAGGCCTGCTTCTCGGCGGCCGGTAACGCGTCCCCCTCGAGCAGCGGCCCCGCGTCGTCGATCAGGTACATGCGCGACTTCGGCCACGTCTTGCGCGTGAGGTCGTACATCAAGATCGCGCCGAAACCGCCCGCGCTGGAACCGCTGACCACGACGCGGGCCGGATCCTTCCAGGTCGAGGCGACGCGGCTCAAGAAGGCGATCGTGTCGGGCCGTCCCTTGTGGCTCCAGGCGATGGGGGCGCCTGCGCCCGTGTAGGTCGCGACGTTGTCGCCGACGTGCAAATCGCCGGTGCAATACGGGATGTAGACCATCGTCGCGTTGCGGAACGGGTTCGTCATGCGCGTGCGATCGAACTGTTCCGGTAAGCTCTGCGCGCGCGCCGTCCACTCCGCGAGGCCGACCGGCCCCATGGTCGCGGTCTGCGCCACGACGCAGGTCAGGTAATCCCAACACGCGCCGCCACCCTCCAGGAAAATGAAGAGATCGCTGGTGTCCTGGACATTGATCGCGAAGCCGGTCGGTGTTCCGTCGTTACACACCGACTCCGGAACGTCGATCCAGGTCCAGGTCCCAGGCGTCGCCGTCAGCGGCGGCTGATCCTGTGGCACGCCCTCGTAAGCCGTGCTGCTGCCACAGGAGATCGACGCCGCACCCGTTGCTGCGACCAATAGAGCACACCCGGTCGCGCCCGCGCGTGAGGATGACATGGGGCCCATTGTGGGCCCGAAGCGCAGGAATCGCCAGTGGTCGGGATCGCGGCCGGGGGCACCGAGACGTGTACAATCAGCAGACCGGTTACTGCACATGTCGAGCATGGATGTTGGCGACAAGGGCGAATCTCCGGAGCGCGCGGACCAATCCGTCGAGGGGCGCCTCGCGGCCCAGATGGAGTCGATCATCCTCGCGCGCGTCGCGACCGATCGGCTGGTCGTGCCCGCGCTGCCGGCCGCGGCGCTCAAATGCATCCGCCTGCTCAAGGACCCCGAGATCTCGCTCAAGGCAGCCGCCACCGTCATCGAGAAGGATCCGGTGCTCGCGGCGGGTCTGGTGCGCCTGGCCAACAGCGCGGCCTACGCGGCGCGCGTGCCGGCGAAGAGCGTGCTCGCGGCGGTCACCAAGATCGGCATCGCCAAGTTGAAGACCTTTTTGTTCGAAGCGTCGGCCAACCAGCTGTTCGAATCACGCGACGAGCGCATCGCGCGCAGCTGCCGCTCGGTCTGGGAGCATTCGGTCGCGGTCGCCATGCTGGCCAGGGACGTGGTCGCGTTCGCCAACGCCGGCGATTCCGACGACGCCTATCTGGGCGGCCTGCTGCACGACGTGGGCAAACCGGTGGTGGCGTCGCTGCTGTTGCAGGCGGAGCACACGGCGACGCAGCAGAGAGCGCGCGCTGCGTGGATCGATTCCGAGCGCTGGGCGCGCGTCATCGCCAGCGTCCACCGCACGGTCGGAATCGCGATCGCGCGCAAGTGGGAGCTGCCCGAGACGGTCGTGAAGTCGGTGCAGCGCTGCGACGACTACGACGCCGCCGATCGCCTTTCGGGGGTCAACGCCGTTCGCTTTGCCAACGCGCTCGCGAAACGCGAGGGAATCTACCTGGGCGCCGTCGACACCGCGGACAACGACGCGTTGATCATGATCGGCTGCTCATTGCTGGGGCTCGACACCAGCGTCATCGATCGCCTGGTCAAGGACATCCACACGCGCGTCGAGCGCCACCTCGGCTGATCACGGTGTCAATAGAAGCGTCGCGATCGAGCGCGCCGGCAACGGGATCGCCGACGGGCCATAGGGAACGGCCGCCGTGCGCTCCGAGGTCCCGGACGTTCGGTAGACGGCGGTGGTTGCAAAGGCGAAGCTGCCAGCGTCGACGGCGACGACGTGATCGATCGTATCCGTGTTGAGCAGCACGATCGTCAGCGACGCGCCGTCGGGCGAGACGAAGGCCGACGAGCGAATGACCGACCCGCTCGCCGTGGCGCCGACGCGCGTCCAGCCCGGATCGGTCCAACGAGCGAAGTGCTTCATCGCATAAAACGTGTCGTTGATCGTGTACGGCGACGAGGGATCCGCGCCGGCGATCGTGACCAGGCCCGCCGGTGCGACACCCGCCGCCGGCGGCGCCCAGATCAGGCCCCAGTAGATGTACGCCGATACGCTCTCGGTCGTGACCGCGTCCTGGATGATCCACGCCGTGTTGAACAGGCTCGGCGCCTGCGGCGCGAACTCGGTCATGAAGATCGGCTTGCCCGCGGCCGCGGTCGCGGTGGCCGCGTTGGTCATCGCCGTCGCGAACGAATCGGGCGCCGGATCGTTGCCGGCCATGCCGCCGTTGTACAGGTGGTGCGCCACCACGTCGAACGACGTCGACGTCAGGTTGTTCAGATAACGCAGGAGCCCGTTGTTGACGCCCGACGTCTCGGGCCCAACGATGAGTGGCTTGGTCGCCAGCGTCGATCCGGCGATCGCCGCCGAGACCGCGTCCAGCGCGGGGCCGTAACCGGCGTTGGTGGCGTCTTCGGCGCTGTCGAGCTGGCACGTCTCCCAGCCGGCATTGAAGAAATCAGGCTCGTTTTGAATGCTGATGTAGTCCGGAACCACGCCCTGCGCCGTGTAAGCGGCGATGGACCGCACCCACCAATCGGCGAATTGCGCGTACTCGTACGCGCCGCCGCTCTCGAGCAACGTGCCGCGCGTCCCCTTGGTGACACCGTTGCTCTTGAGATAGCCGGGCGGCGACCAGGACGACATCAGTATCTTGGGCGGATGGCCGAGCGCCGCCGTCGCCTTCTGCACGATGGCGACGGTGGCCGCGTCGGTGAAGCCGCTGTCGGGCGTCGTGCCGCTCGCGGTCTGGTTCTGGAACCAGTTGCCGACGCGCAGGATGTCAATGCCCATGTCTTCGAAGAGCACCTTGAAAATGTCGTCGGTCCGCCCCGACAGAAAGTTCGTGTAGAACGCCACGGCGCCGCCGAACCCGACCAGCGTCTGGTGGCGGTCTCCGACGTCGACGGTCACCGTGGCGTCCGGCGGGCCGCTGCCGCCGGCACCGTCGCCGACACCGTCGCCGCCTTGCCCTCCCGCGGGCCCCGCGCCGCCGGCCCCGGTGACCGCGGGAAGGCCTCCCCCGCCCCGGCCGCAGGCGCCGAGCCCGAGCGAGCACGCCGCGACGACCAACGCCAGCGCCGGTGACGCCCGTCGTGCGACCAGAGAGAGATGCTCGCGCAAAGCCTTCACGACGCGATGGTGTTGTGAGTGCCCGTTTAGTGCAAATGACCCGCGAAGGTCAAGCCTGACGCCACCGGGGCGGGCGGACGCGCGATCTTACACTCCACGCGCACTCCACGCGCA
>CAZNCQ010000133.1:0-5513 GCA_964571275.1 uncultured Myxococcales bacterium | reverse complement strand
GACACCGCGGGGGCCGCAAAAAAATTGGCCTCCGCTGGAGGTGACCCCCTCGTGCGGAGTATATTGTCCGCGATTCAATGTTGGAACCGGGCGCACATCTTGGCGCGTACACGATCGTTCGCCCTATCGGCGCCGGCGGCATGGGGGTCGTGTACCTGGCGCGTCACCGGCATATCGGACGCGACGCCGCGATCAAGGTGCTGCTGCCGGAGCTGACCAAGAACGAAGACATCATCGCCCGATTCCTGACCGAGGCGCGCGCCACCGCGGCGATCCGCCACCCGGGCATCGTCGAGATCCTCGACTGCGACATCGACAGCACCGGCCGCGCGTACATCGTGATGGAGTACCTGCGCGGCGAGAGCGTGGCGAACTGCCTGGCGCGCGCGCGCCGAGCGTTGAGCGCGCTGCCGACGGTGGTGTCGGTCGGCAGCCAGGTCGCGAACGCGCTGTCCGCCGCGCACGAGCGCGGCATCGTCCACCGCGACCTCAAACCCGACAACCTGTTCCTCTCGACCGACGGCGCCGCGCGCACGCCGATCACGATCAAGATCCTCGACTTCGGCATCGCCAAGCTGGTCTCGAGCAACACCGACAACACGCACAAGACGCGAACCGGCAGCATGCTCGGGACGCCGGCGTACATGTCGCCGGAGCAGGCGCGCGACGCGAGCTCGATCGACGACCGCGCCGACGTCTACGCGCTCGGCTGCATCCTCTTCGAGCTGGTCGCCGGCCGGCCGCCGTTCGTGCGGCCAGGCGCCGGCGAGGTGATGATCGCGCACGTGATCGAGCCGCCGCCGCGGCTGTCGTCGCTGGTTCCCGACGTCGATCCGCGGCTGGAATCCCTGGTTTCGCAGATGCTGGAGAAGGATCCGGCGGCGCGGCCGCAGACCATGGACGAGGTGCAGTCGCGTCTGGAAGCGCTGGTCTCGGGGCGCCCTGCGCCGCTGATGACGGCCATCATGCCGAGCGTCGACAGCAGCCAGCCGCACATCGTGATCGCGACGCCGCCACCGGGCTCGGGCTCGGGTTCGGGGTCGCAATCGCCGCTGGCCGGCGGGACGGCGCGGTTCCCCGACACGGCGGCTTCGGCGCCAGTGCCGGAGACCACCTCGCCGTCGGGCCGGATGGTCCCCGGAGGCACGCTGGTCATGCCGGCGGCCAACCCCGCGACGACGACGCATTCGACGACGATGAGCGGCAGCGCCGCCGAGGTCTCCTCGGCGGCGGTCGCGACGAAGACGCTCTCGTCGCGCCGCCGCCCGGCGGTGCTGGGCGCCGCGATCGCCGGCATCGGCGTGGTCGTGGTCGTGATCGCGATGTTGATGCGGCCGAGCGCGCCGACGACGCCGCCGGTCGTCGCGGCGCAGACGCCGGCCGTGACCCCGACACCGGCCGTGACCCCGACGCCGGCCCCGCCACCGCCGGTCACGCCGCCGACAACGCCAGCGCCGACCCCGACCGCCGCCGTCGAGACCCCGCCCCCCGAGGCGCCACCGCGACCGGTGGTCGTCGAGGTCAGCTCCGATCCGGCCGGCGCCGAGGTCTGGCTGCCCAGCGACAGCGAAGCCCGTGGGCACACGCCGTTCAAGGTGGCGCTGGACCCAAAAGCGGCGCCCACGCACGTCGTGCTGAAGGCGCGCGGCTACAGCGACAAGGGCATCGACATCGATCCCGGCAAGCCCGAGCCGATGTCGGTCAAGCTCGAGCGCGTCGTCGCGCGCGAGCACGGCCCCAAGAAAAAGAGCACGGAGCTCGGCGAAGCAAAGCCGAACAAAGACGGTTACCGAAGAATGGGAGACTGACGAATGAGCCGACACCGCCTGCGCGGTTTCTCGAGCCTGCTTTTGACGTTGACCCTGATCTGCGGTGCGCGCGTGGCGCACGCCTCCGATGCGGGCAAGAAGGCTGCGAAGCCCCACTATGAAAAGGGCGCGAGCGAGTACAACCTCGGACACTTCGCCGAGGCGATCAGCGAGTTCGAAAAGGCGTACGAGCAGGATCCGGCGCCGATCCTGCTCTTCAACATCGCCCAGGCCCACCGGCAGAGCGGTAACAACGAACGCGCGGCGTTCTTTTACCGCCGCTATCTCGAGCAAGATCCCAACTCGGACAACCGCGCCGACGTCGAGAAGCGGATCAAGGATCTCGAGCTGGTGATTCAACAGCAGAACGACGTGAAGCGCCGGCCGCCGACCGAAGTGACCGATCAGGATCATCATACGGCCACCCAGCCCGCGCCTCCGCCGCCCGGGCCGATCACGGCGCCGCCGCCCGCGGCCCCGCCGCAGCCGGTGGCGATCAACACCACGTCGTCGTTGCCGCCGCCGATCACGCCGAGCTCGCCGCGGACCGATGCGCCGGTCGCCACGGTCATGGGGACCGTTCCCGAGGCCGAGACGTCGCACCCGATCCACTTGTGGGTCTCCGCCGGACCGTCGTTCCCCAGCTTCTCGGGCCGGGATCTGCAAGAGCCGACGATGCTGTCGCTGCGCCTGGGCGGGAACTACGCCATCGATTTGCACGGCGCGGGCGTCGTCGACGTCGGCATCAGCGGCGCGTACGCTCCGTTCCAGTACCGCACCATCGACGCCAACAATGAAAACAAGTCGGCGGGGTTCTGGGGCCTGTTCGCCGACGGCGACTATCGGTTCCGCATCGCGCCCGGCTTCGATCTGCTGGGCGAGATCGGCGCCGGCGTGGTCTGGTGGAGCGGCATCGGCGCGAACAACCCGTTCACCAGCGACGGCGTGGGCGCGACGGGCGCGGTCCCGATGCCCTCGCTGCTGCTGGGCCTGGGCGCCGTGTACCACGTACTGCCGAGCTTCTCGGTCTTCTTCGAGCCGACCTTCCTGCTGAGCAAGACCACCGGCGACGGGCTCACCAGCGCGATCTCCTCGGTGAGCCGCTTCGATCTCGCCTTCGGGATCGGCTACGCGATCTAGCTTGGCTACGACTCTGCGGCGCGCCTGGCGATGAGCTCGGCGAGCTCGCCGCCGATCTGATCGATCACGTCGACCTTGCGCGTGATCGCCTCGTACCAGTGGGTGGGGTCGACGCCGAAGCCACCGTCGAGGTGCGACAGCGCGATCGCCTCGAGGCGGCGCACCTCGCCGAGCGGCGCCTCGGCGAGCCGGTCGTTGAGCTCGCTGACGATGTCGCGCGGCGCCGCCGTCGTGAACAGACGCAGAAAGCTCTCCTGCGCGCCGAAGAGCGCGCCCACGGTGAAGATCTGTCCGGGCGCGAATTGATCGCGCCCGAACGCCACCGCGAGCTGCGCGCGCTCGCGGCCGGTGTTCTCCTTGGCCCACATCAGCGAGCTGAAGGCGACGCCGAGCACGCGCAGGCGCTCGGGCGCGTCCGCGGAGATCGCGTCGATCGCCTCCAGCAGCTTCGCGTTGAGGTCGGTGTAGGAATCGATGATCGCGTGCGGCGGCGCCGCGTTTCCATCCACATCCGCGCGCAACGCCGCGATCGCGGCCGTCAGGTCGCGCAGCCGGCTCACCCGCACCTCGATCCGGGGCGGCAACTCGGCCTCGGCGACGGTGAACGATCCGAGGTCCGCGAGCCAGCGATCGGTCTCGGCGCGCTGCTGGCCCAGCTCGGCGACGTAGCGCCGGCCGTCGCTGCCCAGCAGCACCGCGGTCTCGCCGCGCTCCTTCTGCGTCTCGTGCACCAGGCGCGCGATGCGCTTGGCCAGGTCGAAGAGGGTGCGCGGCGACGCCGTCGTGACCGCGAGCGCGCCGCGCGCCTCGACGAGGATCCGCCTGGCCATGCGCGCCGCTTCGAACGAGCTGACCCGCGTGCCGAGCACGATCTCCGCCGCCGAAGCGACGTCGTCGATCTCGATCGGACTCAGCTCCGAGAGAGGTCGCCCGATGCGCGCCACGATCTCTCGCTCGACGATGCGGCCGCGCGCGGCGCCGAGCTCGGCCATGAGCACGCGGCTGATGACGTCCTTGGGCCGCTCGGCGTGCCGGCTCCAGAACGCGATCTGCTTCTCGATGCAAGACCGGCGCAGCTGACCGGCGTCGGCTCCCGCCTTGAGCGCCTCTTCGAACGTCGTGCCCTCGAACCGCCAGCTGCGCCCGTCGCTGCGCATGTGCACCGCACACTGGCCGTTTTCGAGCACGGCGCGCGCCTGCTTGCCCGTCGCACAGAACGACAGGATCGATTCCGCCTCTTTCGCCCCCAGCGCCACGCTGGAAGGTTGCGCGAATTCCTGTTTCGAGGGCGTTTCACCCCGACGGGGATGTGGTTTCCGAGCGCCGCGCTTGCGATCCACCCGCCTGGCGCGCTAAACATCGCCGACTACGGCCTCGTAGCTCAGTTGGATAGAGTGCCGCCCTCCGAAGGCGGAAGTCGCTGGTTCGAATCCAGTCGAGGCCACAGCGCAGCAGCACGGCGACCGGCGCCGTCGGTCAGCTCTTGAGCCGTCCCAGCAGGGCCGCGGCCTCCTGCGGGCCGGGCGCGGGGCTGCCAAGCAGATCGGCGGCGATCTGGCTCGGGGCGGCGTGGCGCACGCCGTCGCGCTCCCAGGTCTCGGCGAAGACGACCTTGTCGAACGGCTCGAGCAGCACGACATTGGCGCCGTCGCGCACCGCCGGCAGGTCCAGCCGCCGTGCCGCGCGTTCGGGGTTGTCGACGTAGCAGGCGATCACGCCCGGCAGCGGCTGGTGGCCGAGGACCGCCGCGCTGGCGCGTCCGGTCACTGCGTACGGGATGTCGGCCTCGCGCAGGCGACAAAGCAGCGCGCGTGGCCCGCCGATGTCGTGACAGAGCAGCGCGCGATTCGCGGCCAGAAAGTGATACTCGGTCACCCAGCGGCGAATCAGGCCCGGCACGTCGACCTCCTCGATGGAGCCGCGCTGGTTGCGGCGCACCAGCTCCTCGCGCTCGAGCAACCCGAGCAGCCGCGAGACATAGCCGGGGTCGGTCTCGACGCGCGCGGCGAGCTGCCGCACGCCGAACGGCGGCGATCGATCACAGAGCGCACGGATCAGCCGCGAGGCCTTGGGTCCGTCGAGCGAACGCATGTCGCGCGTCTTGGCCCAGGGATTCCGCTCCTGCCCCTGGCGATCGATGAGGATGCTCGGGCGGTCGAGCGCCAGCCGCACGTTGCCGGCCAGGTCGACGTAGCCGATGCCGCGCGCGAGCAGGCGTTCGCGCGTGCGCGCGCCCAGGAAGGGCGACACGACCATGAACCCGTCGGCGGCGACCGTCTTGAGCGCGTCGGCCGCCGCGGGCACCAGGCTGGGGTCGAGCTGGCGTTTCGAGGCGATCGCCACGGCGGCGTTCGCGCCGGCGGGCGTCTTGATCACGAGGCGCGCGTCCGAGGCGTCGTTGGTCTTCACCGCGACGCTGGTGCTCCAGTGCGACGGCAGGCAGCTTTGAATCTCGTCGATCGCGGTCCGGAGCAGGACGTTGTTCGCGGGCGCCGGGGTTGCGTTGCGCGTGCGCATCATGTTGCGCCTCCTGGACAACAGGGTGGGTGCAGACAACACCGCCGT
>CAZNCQ010000132.1:0-19016 GCA_964571275.1 uncultured Myxococcales bacterium | reverse complement strand
CCCTCGAGCGCCTCGTCGAGGAACGCGCCGATCGCGAGCGCGATCGCGGGCAGCGCGATGTAGCGCCCGTCGCCGAGCACGAGCACGCGATACGCCGACAGGGCGAAGCCGAGCCCGGCGACGAAGAAGACGAACAGCTGGCCGAACGCGAGGCGGCTGTTGGTCCGCGGCGCGCCGCCGGCGCTGGCCGCGTCCTCGTCGAGGCGGATCAGCGGGCGCCCGAGCGCGAACACCGCGACCGCGCTCCACGGGAACAGGCCGAACCCGAGCTGGCGCACCAGATACTCGAAGGTGTGCGCCGGCGTGCCGCCGCGCGCGGAGCCGCCCAGCAGCGCCGAGTAGCGCCCGGCGACGATGCCGGTCATCGAGAGCAGCAGGAAGATCAGCGCCACGATGCCGAACCCGATCATGAGCGCCCAGGCCGTCGACCCGATCTTGCGGCCGGCCGGGATCTGAGGGCCGACGCCCGGCGCTGCCAGCGGTCCCGAGCCGTCGGCCGGAGTCTCCGTCGACGCGGTCAGGCTGTAGCCGACCGCCAGCGCGCCGAACAGGGAAGCGCTGGGCAGCACGATGCTGGTGAGCGCGCCTTCGCCGGTGAACGCCAGCGCCATGCCCGCGAGACCGATCAGAAGGTCGAGCGGCCGCCGCTTGCCCGACGCGGGCCAGGCGTAGCGGCCGAGGCCGCCGATCGAGATGGCCATCGCGGCCATGACCGGCGCGTCGGACGTCAGCTGCCGGGCCTCGAGCACGAACATGGTCATGCTGCCGAGCGCGAGCGTGCTCAGCAGGCCCGCGCGGCGCCGAAACAGGCCGGCGCCCGCCCAGTAAACCGCCATCAGGGTCAGGAGCGCCATCAGCGAGCTTGGCAGCCGCGCGCCCAGCTCGCGTGCGCCGAAGATCTTGATGCCCAGCGCCGCCAGGAACGGGTCGAGCGGCTTGGCCGCCGGGTAGTGCCCGGCGGCCGTCGGGTCGAACAGGTGACCGGTGCGTTCGACGTCGCGCGCCTGGTCGGCGATCTTCAGCTCGGAGGGGTCCCAGAAGCCGAAGCCGCCGAGCCGGGGCAGGCACAGGGCGACGGAGAACAGCAGCGCCCAGGCCCAGGCGGGCACACGATCGAACGGCACGCGACGAAGACGGTCCATCATGATGTGAGGGGGTTGTGCGCGGGAGAGAAGCGATCAGCCGCCGGTCGCGGCGTCGAGGGTGGTCCCGGCGTCGGGCGAGGAGCCCGCTCCACAGGCCGGCGTGACGGCGCCGCTGGGCGAGCCGCCGTAGTCGACGCACGCAGAGGCGCCGCCCGCGAATTTGAGGCCCGGGTCACACTTGCAGCCGGCGTACGGATCGCAGTACGAGACCGTCGACGCGCAGTCTGCGCTGCTGCCGCAGAACTCACCGGACATGAGCTTCGGCACGCATGTGAGCGACGTGGAGTCGCAGCGGAAGGGATCGACGCAAGGGACGGTCGCGCTGCACGGGGCGCTCTGGGCCGCCTTGGCGAGACAGGTGAGCTGATTGGTGGCCGGATCCGTCGCGCAGTACGAGTCGCTGGAGCACACCTGTCCCGGGCTCACGCAGAATGCGCCCTTGCTCACCTGCATCGATTTCGCGCAGATACCCTTGTCGCAGATCTGGCTCTGGTCCTTGCAGTCGTACTTGACCGTGCAGGTCGTCGTCGAATTGCCCTGGAAAACGTAGGCACACTTGTCGTTCATGGCGGTGATATCGGCCTGCGTCGCCACCCCCGAGAGCGTCTTCGCGTAGACCGAGTTCGTCTGACTGATGCACGCGCCGACATTGCCCGGCACGAAGAGACGCGTCGGCGACTTCGACGCCGCGTTGACCGCCAGGCACGCGCTGTGGCGCTGCATCTGGCACGCTGATACGACGCTGACGCAGGTGGGGGCGACCTGACACTCCGCGGTGGCCTTCTGCGTGCAGTAGTCGTCTTCCGTGATCGGCGTCGAGGACCCGCCCCCGCAACCCGGAGCCGCGGCGACCCAGGCCGCCAAAACGGCGGTCATCCTGATCGCGCCGGCCCATCCACCCAGTGATTTTGGCATTCTGTTCGTCATCTCCCGAAGTTGACGCGCAGTTTCGCCCCGCGCCATTGGTCTGGTCAAGCCCGTGCCGTCCGTGTTGGTCATGGGGGTAGAGTTTGGGTCGTCACGGGCGCTTGCGGAAGAAGCAGGTTTCCCCATGATCGAGCGGCGCCACCCTCCGTTCGTCACTATCAATGGGGGCGTTTTCGTCCCGGCCGGTCTGCCCCCCGCCCAGGCGGCGCTCCAGCGCCAGCCGGCGGAGCCACGTGAGGGGGGCCTCCAGCGGCTCGTAGCTGAGCGGAAACGACCCGTGGGCGATGGGGATCAGCACGCGCGCGCCCAGATCCTCGAAGGCGTAGATGGCGTCGAGCGGCGACAGGTGCTCGTCGCGGAACGCGGCCGGCTCGTAGCCCGAGATCGGCAGCATCGCCACGTCGGGCACCAGGCGGCGGCCGATATCGGCGAAGCCGGAGAAGTACCCGGTATCACCCGCGAAGTAGAGCGTCGTCCCCTGCGCGAAGATCACGTAGCCCGCCGTCCCGCGGCGAAGCCGCCGTCTGCCCAGGCCGCGCGCGCCCGAGTGACGCACGGGCACGGCCGTGACGCCGACGTCGGCGATCGAGAAGCTCTCGCCGGGCGCGAGCTCGACCACGCGCTGGAAGCCCAGGTCCTCCACCAGATCGGCGCAACCGGGCGGAACGACGACGGTGGCGCGGTGAGACAGGCGGCGGAGGCTCGGGCGGTCGAGGTGGTCGCGATGGGCGTGGGAGATGAGGACCAGCCCGACGTCGTCGAGGTCGGGCATGGTGATGCCCGCCTCCGTCGCGCGGCGCAGGCCGAACAGGAAGGTGCGCAGCAGCGGGTCGGTGAGGATCCGGATCTCGGGCGTCGTCACCATCACCGTGGCGTGTCCGACGAAGGTCACCGCGACCACGCCCTCGGGCGGGTGAGAGACGTTGCGGCGGACCACGCGCGCGGTTCCGCGCCGCAGGCGATGCAACACCGCATTCAGGAACCGCAGCGACAGCACGGCGCGCGCCGGACCGTGGAGCAATCCGTGGTGCGCCTGCTCCAGCTCCATCGCGCGCGCGGAGGCGCCGGGGTCGGTGGGCCGGCGGCGCGGCCCGGAGCTCGAGGGCGGAGAAGCCACCGCCACTCAAGTACCATAGCCTGCGGGCGCCGCGCGCCGGCGTGGCGCGTACCGTATCGATCGTGTTAAGGGAACCGGGTGTTAGAGGCCCCTCACGTCACGATCGTCATCCCGGTCTACAACGAAGAAGGAATCCTGCGCGGCTCGGTGCTGGAGCTGCAGGAGAAGCTGCGGCCGTTCGGCTGGACCTACGAGCTTCTGCTGTGCGAGAACGGCTCGCGCGACCGCACCGTCGAGATCGGCAAGGAGATCGAAGCCGAGCACCGCGAGGTGCGCATGCTGTCGATCGGCAAGCCCAACTACGGCATCGCCATGAAGACCGGCATCCTCGAGGCGCGCGGCCGCTACGTCATCTGCGACGAGATCGATCTGCTCGACACCGAGTTCTACGCGCGCGCGCTGGCGCTGCTCGAGCGCAGCGACACCGAGTTCGTCGTCGGCTCGAAGGCCATGGTGGGCTCCAACGACCAGCGCCCGATGTTCCGGCGCGTCGCGACCCGCGTCTACAACGGCATGCTGCGCGTGGTCTGCCACTACGGCGGCACCGACACCCACGGCCTGAAGGCGTTCCGGCGCGAGGCGCTGGTCGAGACCGCGCGTCGCTGCGTGCTCGACCGCGACGTGTTCGCCAGCGAGTTCGTGATCCGCGCGCACCGCGAGGGCAAGAAGGTCGTCGAGATCCCCTTCGCCGTGCGCGAGAAGCGCCCGCCGTCGATCAACCTGATGAAACGCGTCCCGCACGTGATCAAGAGCGTCGCCAAGCTGGCGATCTCGGTGCGCCAGAACCGCGACTAAACGCCGAGCCAGCCGCGCCGGATGGCCAGCGCCGGCCTGGTCGCGTCGGGATCCGGCTTCACGATCAACTTGCGCTCGGGGTTCTCGGCCAGGGTCAGCGTGGCCTCCTCGAGCGAGTCGCGTCGAAAGTAGGTGATGCGACAGCGCTCGCCGGGGTTGCGGTCGGCGATGCGCTTCGCGAACGTCGCCGGCGCGACGCGATGGCCGTCGACGGCCACGATGTCGTCTCCGAACGTGATCCCCGCGCGCCAGGCCGGCGAATCGGGAATGACGTTGCGGACGAGCAGGCGATCCGGGTGCAGCGCGATCCCGGTCCAGGCGCGCAGGCGTCGCTCCTTCACGCGGTCGCGATCGCCGTCGGGTTTCTCGGCTTCGATGGCCCATTCGGGGCGCTCGGCGACGAGCAGTCCGGCGGTGCGCAGCAGCGCCGGCAGCGGCAGCTCGTCGGTGCCGTGGATGTAGCGGCGGAAGAAATCGTCCATCGGCGCGCGCGCGACCTGTGTCGCGGCGTTGCGCACGTCGATCTCGCTGATCGGACGATCGTGGCGCCCGAAGCTGGTCCACAGGCGCGCGAAGAGATCCGGCAGCCCGCGCCGTCCGCTGGTGCGCCGGCGCAGCAAGAGATCGAGCGCCATGCCCGCCCACAATCCCTTCTCGTAATAGCTGACGCTGCGATTGACGTGGTTTTCGGCTGGTTTGTAGAGCTTGATCCACGCCTCGAACGACAGCTCGGCCAGCGTCGTCTCGCTGCGGCCGGGCCGGTTCGCGTAGCGCGGCCAGTCGTCGGCGATGAAGCGCCAGAAGCGCTTCTCGTCGATGATGCCGGCGCGCAAGATGATGACGTTGGCCAGGTAGTCGGTGAAGCCTTCGTGGAACCAGAGCAGGCGCGTGTAGTTTTCGCGCGTGTAGTCGAACGGTCCCAGCACGGCGTCGCGGATGCGCTTCACGTTCCACGCGTGGAAGAACTCGTGCGCCGCGAGATCGGCGAAGCGCTGGTAGCCGCCCTCGTCCTCGAACGACAGGCCGGTGATGTCCATGGTGACCGAGGCGCTGTGCTCGAGGCCGCCGGAGCCGACGGGGAGCGCGTGAATGATGAACAGGTAGCGCGTGAACGGGAACTTGCCGCCGAACATCTCGGCGGTCGCGATCACCACGCGGCGGAGAATCTGGATGAGCCGCGCGCGGTCGGCGTTGGTGCGGCCATAAAGCGCGACCTCGAACTTCACGCCGGTGATTGAAAATGCGGCGTGCGCGTGGTCGCCGACCTCGAACGGGGAGTCGACCAGCTCGTCGAAGTCGGCGGCGCGGAATTGATCGGGGCGGCCGGCGATCGGGGGCAGCGCCGTGTCGATGCGCCAGCGCGTGCGCGGCGGGCGCTGGACCGCGATCTCGCACGGGCGTTTCAGCTCGCCGTCGACGAAGAAGAAGAGGCTGGTGCCGTTCCAGTAGCCGTGGCTGCGGTCGAGGTGCGATGTTCGCACGCTCTGCTCGAACGCGAACACGCGGTAGCGCACGCGGAAGCCATGGCCGCCGCTGGACACCCGCCAGCGCTGCTTGTCGAGCCGCTCGTGAGGTAGGTGGTAACCCCGATCGTCGGTGATGGTGAGGGCGTAGACGTGGCGGACGAAGTCGCGCACGAGATAGCTCCCGGGCGCCCAGGCCGGGAAGATGATGTCGGCCGTCGCTCGCTCGGGCAGCGGCGGCACGTGCATCTCGACCTCGAATTCGTGGCTGTCGGGATCCGACATCGCCACGCGGTAGGCGATGGGCGGCTCGGCGGTCGAGCCGAGCGACGTGCGGCCGCCGGCGGTCGCGCGGCGGTTGAGTTTCGAGCGGGCCACCGGGTGCTGCTTCGGGCCGGCGCGGGGGCTAGTAGAACTTCACGTTGCTGATGTTGATGTTGGCGACGCAGGCATTGGGGCCACCGTCGCCGGCGGGCGGGATGGTGAACTGCCACTGCACGCCAGTGATGTGTCCGTTGTCGACCATGGTCTCCGGCACGCCACCGATCAGCATCGCATCGTTGAAGGCGACCTGGATCGTCTGCGCCGTCGACGAGATCCCGGTCAGATTCAGCTGCGGCGAGTAGGCCGGGCAGGTCGCGCCGGCGTCGAAGCGGTACGAGCCCTTGGGGTCGGTGGCCGTGGTGCCGTCGTTGCAGACGTCCTCGGTGAAGTTGCTCGAGAACTGCATGGTGCAGCCCATGATCGAGCCCTTGATCGTGAAGCTCACGCCCTTGAACGCGCAGGCGTTGACGCAGTTGTTGAAGAAGAGCACGAAGCCGGCGTACTGAGTCGTGCCGCCGGTGCCGATCGCCTCCATGAGGTCGACCGAGCCGGCGTTCACGGTGTACATCGGCGCCGCGTTGCCTCCGTAGGTCGTGAGACCGCCGGCGACCGAGAGACCACCGTCGCCGCTCATGAAGTCGGCGATGACCCCGTTGGTCGGCGCCTGGTCGGTGTTCATCGACGTGCAGCCGGTCGTCGTGTTCTTGCCGCAGGTCGAACCCGAGGTGCCTCCGGTGGCGCCGTCCGTCGGCGTCGTGCCGCCGTTCTTGCTGCTGCAGCCAACTGTTGCGGCGGCAACGGTAAGCAAACAAACGCCGGCCCGCATCATGGATCCGAGGGTCACACAGCTCGTGGAGCTCTTAAGATTAGAACCACGGGTCTTCATGAAGGGTGACTTATCGCGGAACGCCGATCCTTGCAACGACGCCGTGCTTTTCGAGGAGTGCGCCAAGTCGTGAACTGTGGTATGCGTGCCGACGGCCCTCCAGTCCCCCCGCTGGGGCAGAAGCTGCCGCTCTCTCTTTTAGCCTGGGAAGTTTTCCCCGAAGGAGTCGAATCATGAACGAACGCAAGCCTCTCTTGCCGTCGCTAGCCACGGCTTTCCTCTCCGCCCTGATCTTGTTGGCCGGCTGCGCCAAGGGCACGTCGACAATGAATTCGACATGCGGAACCGATCAGGACTCGTGTAACGGAGCCTGCGTCAACGTTCAGACCGACAATCAGAATTGCGGATCGTGCGGCAATACCTGCGGCGCCGGCACCACCTGTCAAAGCGGATCGTGCGTCTGCTCGACCGGACTGGTTTCTTGCGGCGGCCAGTGTGTCGCGTCCAATGCGGCTCACTGCGGGAGCAGCTGCACCGCGTGCACGGGGACCCAGGTTTGCGTGGGCAACGCGTGCTCGTCGGGCGGATGCCCCACGGGAACCCTCAAGTGTTCCGACGGCGCCTGCAGCGCCAACAACGACTCCGCGCACTGTGGAAGCAGCTGCACGGTGTGCAGCGGCGGAGCCAGCTGTGTCAACGGGAGCTGCGCCTGCGCGGGCAGCCAGATGCTGTGCAGCGGAGCCTGCGTCGACGTGACGACCACCGCGCACTGCGGATCGTGCACGAACGTTTGCGGCACCGGCCAGACCTGCACCAACGGTCAGTGCGTCGGCGGCGGTACTGCCGGCACGACGGGCAGCCAGGGTGGCAGCAGCGGCGGCCTCGGCGGCATGAGCGGCACGGCCGGCGCAAGCGGCAGCCTGGGCGGCATGACCGGCGGCGGAGGCAGCACGCGCCCCACGACTTGCGCCGCGGGGCCCGACACGATCTCCGACTTCGAAGAGGGGACCACCGGGATCGTGATCCCCGAGAGCGGCCGTCAGGGCTGGTGGTACACGTTTAGCGATCCGAACCCCGGATCACAGACGCCGACCACCAACCCGTCGGGCCCGGTGATGTCCGCCATGGCGGACGGCACGGATCCCAACGCCGGCACGTGCGGCATGAACAAGTGGGCGATGCACTCGACCTCGTCGGGTCACATGAACTATGTCGGCTTCGGGACGTCGATCAACCAGATCCTTCCTGCGCCGCCCGCCACCAACACGACGGCGAAGACCAAGAGTGCGTACGACACCACGACGGCGGCCTACGACGGCATCAGCTTCGACATCAAAGCCGGATCCGGTACGACCCAGCCCAACGTCTGGTTCGAGGTTCTGAATCTGGAAAACCAGCCGCAGCCGGATGGATCGATCAAGACGGCAGGGGGCATCGCGACCGGCGCTCCCATGGCGCCGAGCAGCATGGGCACCGACGAATACAACACGCGCGGCATGCTCCTCCAGCCCGTCACCTCGACCTGGCAGACGGTGAACGTTCCGTTCGGCTTGCTGGCGCCGCGCTACTTGCCGGATACGACAGTCTGCAGCTCGACAAACGTGTTCTGCGAGGCCCCAGCGTTCAATCCGAAGTCGATGTTGGGGCTGCAGTTCTCGGTCTATGATCAGTTCAACAAGACCGGGGTGACCAGCGGCGCCTACGATCTTTGGATCGACAACGTCACCTTCTACAAGGGCGCAAAAGGTCTCGCGACGTTCACGCCCGCAGCCGGGACAGCTAAACCATTCCCGCAGGACAGCTCCATGGTCGGGTCGTGCGCGAAACCAACGGGGGCTGCCGGGAAGTTTCTGGTTGATATGTACTTGAAATGGAAGAACCGTTTCGTGGTGAGTAACCCGACCCGTGTCATTCGTCCCGAGAATGGCAATGACACCGTCTCTGAAGGAATCGGCTACGGCATGCTTCTCGCCGTTTATATGGGCGACAAGACTCTCTTCGATGGGCTCTACTCGTACTGGACGACCCACCCGGCGGGCGGCGGTAACGCCAGTATGCTGATGAATTGGTGCATCCAAGCTGGCGCTGGATCGTGCCCCGCTACGGGGGGCTCCGCGACCGACGCCGACGAGGATGTTGCTTGGGCTTTGATTCAGGCTGGCAAGCAGTGGGGTAACACCGGATCCACCAACTATGCGTCGGTCGCGACGGCGATGGTGAAACAGATCTTCGCCAGCGACATCGACGGAACCTCATCGGTGCCGAAGGGCGGTAGCAACTACACTTCACCTAACCCGACCAACCCGTCGTATTTCGCGCCAGCGTATTATCGTGTGTTTGCTGGCCTGGATTCGGGTGACAACTGGGGGAATGTCGTGACGGCGTCATACACGGCACTGAAGAACAACGCCGCAACTTTCGGTGGTGGCCTTGTTTCGGCTTGGTGCTCCGATAGCGGTTCGAATCACTGCGCCACGATTTCGTCAAACGGTGGCACGGATGACATGAAATATCAGTACGACGCGCACCGCGTGCCTTGGCGTTTTGGCCTCGACGCCTGCTGGAATAGCACCAGCGCGAACGCGGGGGATGCGAAGGCGTTCTTGCTCAGTAACACCAACTTCTTCGCCACGCAGGCGACAAACGGGATCGCGCGCGTCGCAAGTATCTACCAGTCGGGCACGCCAATCCTTCCGAGCAGCGACACGACTCCGAACTCGATGTCGGCGATCGGCACTGCTGGCGTCGGCGCAATGGCCAATGCGGGAAGCAACGCAAGCGCCAAGGCATTTCTTGATCGCGCCTATCGCCTCATTCTCGACGCGACCTATACCTCTGATCCGGCCTCCGCGACGACCGGATATACGTACTTCAATGCCACGGTTGGCCTGCTGACCGCGTTCACCATGAGCGGGAACTTCAACAGCTTCTAGCTCGATTTTCGGACGACACATACGAGGCCACGGAGCGAGCGCGGAGTTTGTCCGCGCTCGAACCTTTAGGTGATCCGACCTGCGTGTGCTCTTAGTCACCCGTGGATTTCGCTTTGACACTGGGCAGTGTCGAAGCTAGCGTCCGGCCAGTTCGGTAGCTCGTGGGGAGGGTAAATGGCGACGGACGCTCGCGAAATGGTCCCAGGCGACGGGGAAGGGGCTGCCGCTCGACGTTTCTTACACAACTCGGGCTACCTCGGTGCCGACAACGGGAACGTTGATAGGTGAGGTGCACCCGATGTTGACACGTTCCCTTGCTGAGGCTCGCTTTCGCCCTGTTTTCTTCACCGCGTACGGATTTCTGATCCTTCTTGTGGTTGTCTCCTCGGCCTGCACGAAGTATCGAGTGGCGCTACCTGATGGCGGAGACGATGCGGTTGGCAATGGCGCTGGCGGCAATAGCGGTGTCTCGCCGCATGATGGACAGGCCGTCGATGTGACCTCAGATTCCCCCCAGGTTGGCTTCGACGCCGCCGTGGATCAAAAGGTCGATCTCGTTTCCGACGGTGGCGGCGACAAAGATGGTGGCAAGAGCACCAGTGCGAACGGCGGCAGTTGCACTGTTGGCAGCGACTGCGCCTCCGGGAATTGTATCGAAAACGTCTGCTGCGACACAGCGTGTACCGACACTTGTCATTCGTGTCGCAACGCACTGACGGCCTCTTCCCCAGATGGCACATGCGGGGTGATCGCGTCGGGAAAGGACGATCCGAAGAGTCGCTGCGGCGCGGCGGCTACGTCGAGTTCATGTGGAAATACCGGACACTGCGACGGCAAGGGGGCGTGCGAGGAGTACGGAAGCACCACGGTCTGTCTGGCGGCTAGTTGCGTGGGCGGCGGCTTCGCTGCTGCCTCGACCTGTGACGGCAAGGGGGCGTGCACGCCTAGTGTCACCCAGGACTGCAAGGGATTCGACTGCACCCTGACGGCAGGGTGCGCGACGACCTGCGCCGGTGATCCGGACTGCCTGGCCGGCTACTGCTCGCCCGCGATGACGTGCGCCGCGAAGAAGATCGACGGCTCTACGTGCATGGCCAACAACGAATGCGTACACGGCACGTGCGTCGGGGGCCTTTGCTGCGAAAATGCCTGTGCGGGCACCTGTCTGTCTTGCTCGAACGTCGAAACGGGAGCCGCGAACGGTCTTTGTAGGCCTATCTCGTCGGGAGGATCGTCGAAAGGGAAGTGCGCTGCCGACACCACCGCGTGTGGGCATGACGGAGCATGCGACGGCAACGGCGCTTGCCGATTTCAGAGTGCGACTACCTCCTGTCGGACGGCCAGTTGCACCAACGGCACGGCCACCAATGCTGCCAACTGCGATGGCGCTGGCAGTTGCCCCGCCGTTTCGACGCAGGTGTGCAGCCCGAACGTTTGCAATGGGGCCGCGTGCGGAATGACTTGCACGAGCAACACTGCTTGTGCAACGGGTGCCGCTTGCGTGTCGGGCAAATGCACGATCTGCGGTACAGCCGGTCTCAGTGCATGCCCCAACGCCTGCGTGAACTTGCAGACCGACAAGCAGAACTGCGGCGCCTGCGGCACGGCCTGCGAGGGCTATCAGTATTGCCACGCGAGCAAGTGCACACCGACGTATGCATGGACGCGTGTGTTGCCGGTCGCGCCACTCGACGCGATCTCGCAGATCCAAAGCGCCGCTGTGGGCAGCACCGGTGATATTTTCGTCAACGCGACCATTTTCGCGGGTGCGACGCTCACCACGGTAACGTTCTCCAATGCCACCGAGCCGAACACTCAAGCTTCGATCGTGGCTAGCGCCTCCACAGTCGTTCTTGGACGCTATACAAGCGCCAACGTTCTCGAGTTAGGTACAGATCTCGCGTTCCTCTTCGCAGGACATCCGACCGGCACGGGTTTTCCAAATGGAGTATCTAACCTCGCCCTCACATCGCTTGACGACGTCATGTTGGGCGGCGTGGATATCGGGCAGCAGCCGCCCGGACCGGGTGCCCCGATTACATTCCCTTGGTTGCTGGCGCGTTTCAATAGCGCCAATTTCCTACTGCGCGAATGGGCTACTACCTATCCGATCGTGAACGCCAGCCCCGTTGTCTTTCGAACGATCATTTCTCGCCCAACGCGCGGCGACTACCTCACCATTGGCAGCCAGTTGATGCAAGTGCTGGAAAACGCCGCTACACCGACGAGCCTAGGAAACTATATCGCCAATACTGCAGGGCTCGGGTCAGACAAGACTACGCTCTGGTTGGCCGGTGGGAACGCCGGAGACGTCGGGCTCCTCGGATCATACGTCCTCAACCCGTGGAGTCCAACGACGACCAATATTGGCGCGGGGCAATCGTTCATCATAGGCGCGAGGGACAACGGCATGTCGTTTGGTCCTTGGCTCACCATCAATGCGGGCGCTCGCCCCGCCGCCTTCTCGAACCTAGCTGTCACGGCTACGGGTGACTTGATCGTCTTGACGGCCGGTGGCGGCCGAGGCGACACGGGCGCAGTCAGCCTCAATGGGCGAGAGATTCTCAGTGTCCAAGACAGTTCTTCGATCTTCAAACTCGCCACCGCTACCGGAACCGTGGTGTGGAAAGCGTCGTTGACCACTGGACTCCCCCTCATGGCTGTCGCGCCAGACGGTGCTGTTATCGCAGTCTCTTCCCAGACCTCGACTTACGGCCTGACCATGTACGCCGACGCGGACGGCTCCGTGCCGGCGTCGTTCACCGGCTCCGGACAGGCTCAAGCCATCGTGGCGGGTAGCAGCAGCCTCTACGTGGTTGGCGTGGTCTCGGGGTCCGCAGACTTCAACCCCGGCGCGAAGACCGACATCCAGGGCAACCTCCCCGGCATTTTCATCACCCGATTCGCATACTGAGCCTGCTCGTCCGCAACCGGCCCGGCCGATCGCCGATACCTCGCCCAACATGCGGGCGCTCGCGATTGAAGCCATGGGGGCGGTCACGGCGGTGGGAGACAACCTGCCGCTGTCGGTGGCTTCGATCTACACGAACGCGCGGCACTTCCGGACGTTGCCGGCGGTCGGGCCTGACGGGCGGCCCATCATTGGAGGGCCGGCGGCCATCGGCGACGACGTGCGCGGGATCGATCGGCTGCGTGTGCTCGCGCTGATGGCGCTGCAGGAGTGCCTGGCGGACCGCTTTTCACAGCCGCCGTTGCCGGCGGTCATCTGCGCGCCGTCGCTGGAGCCGTTCGGGCGCGACGGGCGCTGGTTGTTGCAGCGGCTGCTCGACGACGCCGATCTGGCGATCGATCCGGACGGCAGCCAGGTCTTCACGACAGGGCGGGGCGCGCTGCCGGACGCGCTCGCGCTCGTGGAGCAGCGGCTGGCGTCTGGAGAATGGCCGGCGTGCTTTCTCGTCGGCGTCGACTCGCTGGTGGCGCCGTCGCGCCTCGCGCGCGAGGTGGCTGCGGGGCGCGTGGCGGGCCCGGGGAATGCGGCGGGGTTCATTCCCGGCGAGGCGGGGGCGGCGCTGGTGCTCTCGCTGCGCGCCGACGCGGGCAGCGCGGCGATCATTGCCGGCGTCGGGCGGTGCGACGGCGGCGTGGCGTTCAACACCGCGGCGGCGGTGCTGGCCGCCGCGGCGGAGCAAGCGCTGGCGCGCGCCGGCGTCGCCGCGTCGTCGCTGAGCGCGATCTGCCACGACGGCGCGGGTGATTGGCGCCAGCTCGAGGAGATGTCGGTGGCCGACGCGCGGCCGCCCCTGTCCGACGCGGCGCAGGCGCAGCGGTTGATTCCTTCGATCTCGCTCGGCGATGTCGGAGCGGCCGCAGGCGTCCTGTCGCTGGCGATCGCCGGGCTCCTGCTCGCCAAGGGCGTGGTGCAGTGGCCGGTGCTGACGATGTTTAGCACCGACGGGGCCTCGCGCGCGGCCGCGGTGCTCGAGCCGCCCGCGCCTCCGGCGCCCGATCCGCCGCGCAACGATCGCCTGAACGACGCGCAATCCGGACCAGACGTCGATTGAGCGCGCTGCCGAACGCATGTTAAGCAGAGCCATGGTTGGCAGCGGCAGAGGGGCACGCGTCGCGTCGGTTTCCGTGGATCTCGATTCGCTCGAATGTTACTTCCGTATTCACGCGCTCGAGGGGATGCCGTCCGCGGACGTGCGCTACACGATTCTGCAGCGTTGCTTGCCACGCTTTCGCGAGCTCTTCGCGCGCCACGCGCTGCGCGCCACGTTCTTCGTCGTTGGGCGTGATCTCGCCGAGGACCCGGCGGGAGCCGCGGTGCTCGCGGCGCTCTCGCGCGACGGGCACGAGCTCGCCAACCACAGCTATTCACACCCCTACGATCTCGTGCGCCTGGGACCGGTGGCGATCGCCAGCGAGATCGACCGCGCACACCTGGCCATCGCCGCTTGCGGCGGTGCGGCGCCGGTCGGGTTTCGCGCGCCCGGCTATGAAATCTCGGGCGACGTGATCGACATCCTGTCCGCGCGTGGCTACCGCTATGACTCGTCGGCATTTCCATCGGCGGCGTACTACGGCGCGAAGGCGGCGGTCATGGGCGCCATGCAGCTGGTGGGGCGGAAGTCGGGCAGCTTCCTCGGCAGCCCGCGCGTGCTCATGGCCCCGCGACGGCCGTACCATCCGTCGGCGGGCGCGCCCTACCGGCAAGGCAAGCTGGACATCGTGGAGCTGCCCATGGCGGTCACGCGCTGGATGCGCTGGCCGGTCATCGGGACCAGCCTGATCACGGCACCCGAGTGGATGCGAAAGCGGATGGTCGCGGCGGCGCTGCGCGAGCCGTTCTTCAACCTCGAGCTTCACGGCATCGATCTTTGCGACGCTGAAGTCGATCGGATCCCGGCTGAGCTGGTTGCGCGCCAGCCGGACCTGCGGCGCCCGCTTTCTGTGAAGTTGGCGGCGCTCGACGACACGCTGGCCGAGATCGCAGCGGCCGGTGCCCGGTTTCAGCGACTGGCTGAGGTCGCGTCGCACGCCGCTGCCACGGCCTGACGCGCGCGATCCAAGTCAGGGTTTCACCGTCTTGCCTCGGAGCCTCCGATCGCCATGTTGGCGCTCGGAGGTTTCGCATGGCCAACATCATCCGCAGGAACGAACGCCGCCCGCAGAACGCGGATCTCTCGCCGATGTTCTCCCCGATGTGGGAGCCTTTTCAGCTCCTGCGCGAGCTGGGATCGCTGCGGCCGTTCGAGTCCCTGCGCGAGATCGGTCCGATGATGATGGAGCGCGGGTTCGCGCCGCGCTTCGACGTGAAAGAGACGCGCGACGCCTACGTCTTCACCGCCGATGTCCCCGGCGTGCGCGAGGATGATCTGGAGATCTCGGTGGCCGGCAATCACCTGAGCATCAACGGCCGCCGCGAAGAAGAAGAGCGCCACGAGGAGGACCAGTACTTCGCGTACGAACGCTCGTTCGGCACGTTCGCGCGCAACTTTGCGCTGCCGGAAGGTGCCGATCCGGATCGCGTGACCGCGGAGTTCAAGAACGGCGTGCTGCGCATCTCCGTCAGCAAGCGCCCCGAGGTTCAGCCCCGCCGCGTGTCGATCTCGGGGATGGCGGAGAAGGCCAAGGAGAAGGTCATTCAGGCCGCGGAGGCGGTGAAGGAAAAGGTGTCGGGAAGCGCGAGCGGCGGCAGCTCGTCACCTCACGGCGGCGGCAGCAGTGACACCAGCTCCGCCAGCTCGGGCTCCGCCGCCGAGGGCGCGATGAAGCCCGGCGACAAAGACAAGAACAAGCCGAACCGTTGAGACTGAGCAAAGAAAGAAGGAGAAACACGATGTCTTCGATCAAATCGATTGGTTGGGTGCGCAGCCGCTTGCGCGATTGTGGTCGGCTCGCGGTGCTCTCGGGCGCGCTAGCGCTCCCGTTGGGCGTCGCGTGCAGTCACATGCCGTTCACCTCGTCGGGCGGCACGCCGATGCTGGCCAGCCCGCGCGTGCCGGCAGCGCAGGGCGCGGTCAGCATCAAGGACGCCGACAACGGCAACATGAAGCTGGCGGTGTCGGTCAAGCACATGGCGCCTCCGGAGAAGGTCGCGACCGGCGCGTCCAGTTACGTCGTCTGGTTGAAGCCGCTCGCGACCGGGAACGAGAACGAGGCGCCGCAGAACCTGGGCGCGCTCGCGGTCAACAAGGATCAGGAGGGCGAGTTCGACACGATGACGTCGTACCGCCAGTTCGACATCTTCGTGACCGCGGAGCCGCAGCCGGGCTCGATGGCGCCGACCGGCGAGCAACTGCTGAGCACGACGATCCGGCACTGACCTCGGATCTGATCTGATCGCCAGGCCGTCAGCGTCTCCGCAGGATCGCGCCGCGCGCCAGCTCGTCGCAGCGCTCGTTCTCGGGGACGCCGGCGTGGCCGGGCACTTTGACGAACTCGAGGTTGGGCACGGTGGCGACGCGCTTGCGCAGGCGCTCGACCAGCACCTGGTTGGCCTTGGCTTTCCACCCTTTTTCGAGCAGACCGATCGCGTAGCCGGAGTCGCTGTAGACGCGCACGCGGCGCATGCGGGCGCTCACTGCTTTGTCGCCGCCGCCGGCCTCTTCCTTGGCTTCTTCTTTCGCGATTTGCGCGACCAGCTCGAGCCCGCGCTCGATCGCCGTGAGCTCGGCGATGTTGTTCGTGCCGACACCCAGGTACTCGCCCAGCTCTTTGCGCTGGCCGTCATGCAGCACCACCACGCCGATGCCCATCGGGCCGGGGTTGCCCGAGCAGGCGCCGTCGGTCCAGACGTCGAACGCGCCGGGGATGGCGGCGGGTAGATCGGGCGTCTTCGCCGGGCCGCGCGCGTTGCGACGCGCCGGCGGCGCCAGGTCGCGCGGCGCGCCCAAGACGCCGCCGATGGGTGTCAGGTTGGCCATCGACGGGCGGTAGCTCTTCTCGTCGGTCTCGCGGTACTTCATCTCGGCGCGGCCCGCGCCGTCCAGCGCCGCCTTGCCCGCGGCGTCGACGCGCACCCAGACGTCTTGCTCTCGAAAACGCATCTTGGCCCAGGGCATGGCGCAGGACTATTGCGCAAACCGCGCCGCGATTGCTAGTGTCGCGTCGGCATTGGAGATGCGTGCTGCTCCCCGTCTCCCTTCGCTGCTCATTCTCGCTGTCGCGCTCGCGTCGTGTCGGGGCGCGTGCGGCCGTTCGGACAAGGCAGCGGGCCCGCTCGACGGCCGCCTCGCGCTGCTGCCGATCGACACGCGGTCGGTGGTCGCGTTCGACTTCGACCAGGTGCGCGCCGCGCCGTTCGCGGCCAAGTTGAGCGCGCTCGCGGCGTCGAACCCCGACGACGAAAAGCGTCTGGCGGCGTTTCGCGAGCGCACCGGCCTCGATCCCGTGCGCCAGATCGATGGCATCGTCGTCGGCTTCCCCGAGGAGGCGCGGCTGCACGGCGAGCTGGGCGTCGTCGTGCGCGCCGAGCGCTTCGATGAGTCGCGCCTGGTCGCCTACGTGCGCGACACGCTGCAAAAGGACGGCGACGATCTGGTGGCGAAACCCCACGGTCGCCGCACGTTGTGGGCCGCGCGCAAGGATCCGTCGCTGGCCGGTTTCTTCCTCGACGGGCGCACGCTGGTGATCGGCGGCGGCGGTTGGGCGGCGCGCATGGCGGACCTCGCCGACGGCGCGCCCGCGAGCGGCAGCGCGGAGACGAATCTCGAGCTGGTGCAGCTCTGCGAGCGCGCGGCGGCGGGCCACGCGATCTGGGCGGCGGCGATCGTGCCGGTCGAGCTGCGCCGCCAGCTGCAGCAAGATCCGCGCTTCGAGAGCGCCGCGTCGGTCACGCGCATGGCGCTGGGCATCGGGCTTGGCACCGGGCTCGAAGCGACATTCACCGCGGATCTCGCCGATCCTTCGGAGGCCAAGGTGCTGGTGGCGAAGGTCAGCGAGACCGTGCAGGGCGCCAAGCGCGACCCGCGCGTGCTGATGCTCGGGCTCGGCCCGGAGCTCGACGGCATCACCAGCCGCGTCGAGGGGACGACGTTCGCGCTCAAGGTGTCGCTCGGCGAGGCGCAGGTGAACGATCTGCTCACCCGCGTCTCGGGGTTCCTGAACCTGATGCGCCAGGGCCGCGCGCCAGGCTTCGGGCACTAGTTGCGCTAGTCGCCAGGCGCGCAGCCACGGCGCGTGTAAGTCGTCGCGGCGGTGGTGCTGCCGGTGGCGAGCGACAGGATCAGGTCGGCGCCCGAGACGGTGTAGTCGAACGCGGCCGGCAGCGGCGGCGGCGACGGCGATCCGCAGTTCACCGTCGCGTTGGTGATCTGCGTGCCCGCGAGGGTGACGGTGGCGTCAGCCTTGAACGATGTCGTGACGTTGGCGCCGGCCGCGTCGAGCACCTCGCCGTTCCAGAGCATGTGCTTCGTGCCATCGGCGAGGGTGGTGAGCACGAAGGCGATGCGGCGGCCACCGCCGGTGGTCGCTCCGTATGCGCCGGTCTTCGTCGACTCGTAGAGCCCGTCGAGCACCGTGCCGCCCGCGGGCGCCGGCGCCGTGCCGGTCAGCGCCGTGAACGGAATCGCCGTCGCCGAGTTCACCACGCTGTCGCAGGTCGGCGCGGCCGCGATCAAGCCGGGGCGCGGCGCACAGGCGCCGGTTCCCGAGTCGAGGTTGATCGACCCGCCGGCGCCGGTGCTTCCGCCGCCTCCGCTCCCGCCGGTGCCACCTCCGCTGTCGCTGCTGCTGCAGGCGAACGAAGCCACCGCCAGCGAAGCCAGGGACAAGGATGCGATGGTCAAACCGAGAACTGACGGGACCTGTTTCATGGCGGCGTCATATTGCCAGAAGCCGGGCCGGAAGCGGATTCGTTGTCGAGGTGGTGCTCGGGCGCCAACGGCACCACGTCGTGAAAGCGGCGGTAGTCGATCTCGCGCAGGCCATCGGGGCGCAACGTCAGGACGTCGGCGAAGCGCACGTTGGTGACGATGGAGTCCAGGCGGTACGAGTGCTGCGCGTGGATCTGGCCCATCGCCTCGTCGAGGCCGGTCAGGGTCACGAAGATCTCGGCGTTGCCGGCGCGCAGCTGTTCGAGCGCGTCGAGCCCGAAGAACGGGCTGCCCTGGTCGATCTGATGCATGACCGTCCAGCTCAGCGCGAACAGCGGCGTGTTGTCGCGGACCAGCGGCACCTCGACCTGACGGCGCAGCGTCTCGCCCTCGCGCGTGGTCTCGGTGACCAGGATGATCACGCGCAGGTGCGCCTCGGACACCAGGTTGTGCCGCCAGTTGGCGACGCGGAAGGTCAGGTGCGGCACGCCGTTGCGCGGCGCCAGGATCACCTTGTCGCTGAAGAGCACGCGCGCCGTCGGCCGCGCGAACTTCGCGAAGGTGATGCCGGTGATCAGCGCTACCGACAGGATGCCGGTCATCGCCTCGATCGTCACCACGATGTGCGCGAAGCGGGTCACCGGCGTCATGCCGCCGTAGCCGATGGTCGCCATGGTCTGCACGCTGAAGAAGAACGCGTCCTCGAACG